>JANOPI010000039.1:0-6605 GCA_031421755.1 Flavobacteriales bacterium
GCTGGGCCAGGCGGGCGATGGGCGTTTCCACTTCGCGGCCGGCGGTCATGATCAGGTCGGCGAACTCGTCCACCACCAGCACGATGTAGGGGAGGAAGCGGTGGCCGTTCTCCGGGTTCAGGCGGCGGCTCACGAATTTGGCGTTGTACTCCTTGATGTTCCGCACCTGCGCGTTCTTCAGCAGCTCGTAGCGGTCGTCCATCTCGATGCACAAGCTGTTCAGCGTGGCCACCACCTTCTTGGTGTCGGTGATGATGGCCTCGCCTTCGCCTGGCAATTTGGCCAGGAAGTGGCGCTCGATCTTGTTGAAGAGCGTGAGCTCCACCTTCTTCGGATCCACCAGCACGAACTTGATCTGGCTCGGGTGCTTCTTGTACAGGAGCGAAACGAGGATCGCGTTCAAGCCCACCGATTTGCCCTGACCGGTCGCGCCCGCCATCAGCAGGTGAGGCATCTTGGTGAGGTCGGTAACGAAGGTCTCGTTGGTGATGGTCTTGCCCAGCACGAGCGGAAGCTCCATCTGCGCGTTCTGGAATTTCTCGCTGGCCAGCACCGCGCGCATGCCCACGACTTGGGGTTTGCTGTTCGGTACTTCGATGCCGATGGTGCCCTTGCCGGGGATCGGCGCGATGATGCGGATGCCCAGTGCGGCGAGGCTCAGCGCGATGTCGTCCTCCAGGTTCTTGATCTTGCTGATGCGCACGCCCGCTTGCGGGATGATCTCGTACAGCGTCACCGTCGGCCCGATCGTCGCCTTGATCTTGTCGATACCGATGTTGTAGTGGGAGAGGGTCTCGACGATGCGGTTCTTGTTCGCCTCGAGTTCCTCCTTCGTCACGGTGAGCTCACCGCTACCGTGGTCCACGAGCAGGTCGAGCGGTGGCAGTTCGTAGTCGCTCAGGTCGAGCGTGGGATCGTACTCGCCGAACTCTTTGAGCTTCGCTTCGATCTGTTCCTCCGTGAGCACCTCATCGGCCGCGGGCGCTTGCACGCTCATGCCATCAACGTTCATCGGGATCGCCGCCATGATCGGATCGATCGGTGCTGACTCGGCGATGGGACCGATGATCTCCATTTCTTCTTCCTCCTCTTCGCCTTCCTCGAGTTCTTCTTCCTCCTCTTCCTCTTCCGGATCGTCCACTTCGAGTTCGACGGCGTTGGTCACTTCCATCGGCTCTTCGATGATCGGGGCTTCCACTTCGAAGGCAGGGCCAGCAGGTGTTTTCCCCTCGACTGCGCTCGGGGTGACAGTAGTGGAGAACATGGATGCCGCTGCGACCTTCTCCTTCAGCTTGTTCGGTGTTACCCACCCATCGGGATCGGCGATCTCTTCTTCGGCCACCGCTTCTTCAGCGGAAGCCTTGCGTGTGAAGAGATCACCAAGCCAATTGAACGACGGATTGAACGTGTACACTGCGAAGGCCGCAGCACTGAAGAGGATCAACGCGCCTGCGCCGAACCCGCCGAGCCAGCTGCTCAAGTGCGCGTTGATGGTGTAGCCGATGCCGCCGCCGAGGAACATGTACTCGCTCTTCGCGAAGAAGAAGCCCAGCAACGTCGGTACCCAGAAGAGCGACATCACCGTCCAGCGGAAGGTCTTGTTGCGCGGTAAAAGCCAAGTGCCCAGCACCACTCGGATGCCGGTGATAAAGCTCCATAGCACCGTGGCGAAGGCCGCCACGCCAAACCACTTGTAGATGAATTGGTGGCTCACCAGCGCACCCAATTTGCCGAGCCAGTTCTCCACCTGCACGCCGGGGCTGAAGATCTCGCCCCACGGCCGCGCCATCAGGTCCTGATCGATGCGCCAGGTGATCAGGTAGCTCGTGAAGGCTACAAGCAGGTACACCGAAGCGAGTACGAGAAACAGCCCGCCCACCTTGTGAACGCGCTCATCGGCCATGGCCACCTTGAACTTGGACCACCGGCTTTCGGAAGCGGCCTCGACTTTCTTCTTGCGGGGCTTGCGCTCCTTTGCGGGAGCGGGTTCTTCCACGTCAACGACCTCGTCGGCCTCTTGTTCGCGGAGCTGGTTCTTCTTGGTGGCCAAAGCTGGAAAGGGATCAGGCTTCCGCAGTGCGCGGAGGACCCAGCGAAATTCCGGGTACCAGCATGGATAACGGACCGAGCGGCCCTGCGATTATGAACAGGGGATCGTGCGGCAGCGGACAGGCTCAAAGGCACAAGGCCCAAGACTCAAGCTTCAAGCCTTCCTCGTTGAGCCTTGGAGCTTGAGTCTTGTGTCTTGAAGCTTGCCAGGCTTAACTAGTTCTGGAAGGTGCTCAGCACCTCTGCAAGCTCGTGGTGAAGCGCTTCGGGCGTCACTTTGTCGTGGTCCGGCTTGAGTTCGAACTTCTTCGGATCGACAGGGCCGGGGGTTACAGAGGTGGCGTCCAGCTTCATGCGCATGCCGTATTGCACCATCTCATAGCGCAGCAGCACTCCGGGAATGTCCGTGTACGGACCATACCAGTTGGGTTTGTCCATGTGGATGGCATCCGTGTACCACAGTTCCACCTCGGGTTGATCGATCCCATTATAGACCGCTACAGCCTTCTTGCAGGGATATCCAGCGATGGTGTCCACGGCGCTCGTGTACAGAATGGTGAGCGCGGCGGATTCCTTGTTGAACATCACCAGATCCCGGGGCCCCAACTCACTCACGAGCTTTTTGCTCATAACGCTCATGTGATAGTCCATGAGTTGCTTAGGGGTATTCACCACCATGCTGGTGCGGAATACCCCCATTGCCGCGCTCAGGTCCGCTACCTGCAGTTCCTCATTGAAATACAGTGTGGTCTTCTCTGGCAGCATGCCCGCCATCAGGCCGTTCGGATCATAGTCCGGGAAGGTCAACGCGTATTCGATCACTCCTTCCGTCACATGGTCCTTCATCATGCTGGTGCCACACCCTGCAGTCAACGACAGGAGCAGTGCGATGGTGGGCGTCAGGAGGGTGGTTCGGTTCCGGCAGGTCATGGGGTGATGGTTTTTTCTCCGGAGAGTGGGCGCTGATACGCAGGTCAGGGCCGAAGCGTTGCGTCGGACGTTTACTGGCCGAGGCAATCACTGAACCTTCGGAACGATCTTTGGTCCAATTCCCGCTCTGAGATCATGACCGCTACAGCCGCACGCCTGGTACATCATCTTTTCTGGAGGGCGGGTATGGGGCTGGCCCCGCGCGAGTTGGCGACCTTCTCCCCAACGCCTTATGAGGAACTTGTCGAAGACCTGTTCCGGTCTGCCAAGCCATTCACACCGATCCGTACCGAACACGTTACGGCCACGGACGACCGGTACAATGCCATGAAGGGCGTGGAACAGTTCAAGTACCGCAGATCCAGCCGCGAGGCCCAACGCCGGTTGAATGCGCTCTGGCGTCAGCGCATGATCACCACCGAAGGTTGCCTGAGGGAAAAGATGGCCCTCTTCTGGCACGGGCATCTGGTGGCCTGGAGCCATTGGTCCAACAGCACGGAGCAATACCTCAATGTGCTGCGTGAACATGCGCTCGGTGACTTCGGTACCCTGCTCAAACACGTGAGCCGCTCATCAGCCATGCTCGCCTATTTGAGCAACCAGCGCAACCGCAAGGATGCGCCCAATGAGAATTTCGCCCGGGAATTGATGGAGCTTTTCACCTTGGGCCGGGGCCATTACACCGAGCAGGATGTACGCGAGGCGGCTCGCGCCTTCACGGGTTGGGCCTTCAAGCTGGAAACGGCGGAGTTCCATTTTCGTGAGCACCAGCACGACTTCGGCGAGAAGACCTTCCGAGGAAAGACCGGCAATTTCGATGGGGACGACATACTGGACATGCTGCTGGCCGACAAGCGAACGGCCGTATTCATCACCCAAAAGGTGTATCGCTGGTTCATCTGCCCGGAGATCGATGAGGACTTCGCCGCCCAGATGGCCGAGCGGTTCTTCAACAGCCGTTATGATATCGCCGACCTCATGCGTTTCGTGTTCACCAGCGAGCACTTCAAGGACGCTGCGATGCATGGCCGGCGCATCAAATCACCCATTGAACTGATCTGCGGGCTGGACAAGAACTTCACCTTGCGCTTCGAACGCGAAGAGGACGGCATGTTCCTGCAACGCTTGCTGGGCCAGGTCCTCCTGCACCCGCCAAATGTGGCCGGTTGGAAGGAGGGGTACGCCTGGATCGACAGCAGCGCGCTGATGCTCCGTCTGAAGCTGCCCGCCGCCCTGTTGAACAAAGGCCAACTCGATTGGGAGGAGCCCGGTGCCAGCGCTGGTGACCTGGACAAGATGGTGGCGCCGGCCGGTGATGCGCCCATGCGAGATGCCCACGGTCGCCTTTTCCGTGTGGCGCCGGACAAGGCAGCCTTCCTGGCGCAGCTGGATCCCGCGATCTCCAATGAAGCCTTGTTGAACATCTTGCTGCAGGTGGAACCGAGCGGAACGCTGCACCAGAACGTGGGGCAGGGCGATCTGATGGAACGTGTGCTCGAGATCCTCTCTTCACCCGAATACCAGCTCTGTTGATGCGCCGCCGCGACTTCCTCCGCAGTACCGGATTGGTGACCACGAGCTTGCTTGTGCCGCGTTTTCTCCACGGCATGGGTGGCGCGGCGACCGTGAACGGCCGCAAGTTGGTGATCGTGCAGCTCACCGGAGGGAATGACGGGCTGAACACCGTGGTGCCCTTCCGGAACGATACCTACTACCGCTCACGGCCCAAGCTCGCCATCGCACGTGGGCTGGCGCTACCCCTTTCCGATGATCTTGGGCTCAACCCCGGAATGAAGGAATTGCGCGCCCTGTTTGATGCCGGGCACATGAGCATCATCAATGGCGTGGGTTATCCCCAGCCCGACCGTTCCCACTTCCGGAGCATGGACATCTGGCACACCGCCAGCGGCAGCGAACGGTTCCTGGATTCCGGCTGGCTCGGCCGCTATATGGATGCGCGCAAAGCCGTTCCGCACGAAGTAGTGGAATTCGGCGGTACGCTATCCCTTGCCAACAAGGGCGATACCGTGAAGGCCATTGCCATGAACGATCCTGGCCGATTCTACCAGGCCACGCGCGAACCCTACTACGCGAAGCTCGCGGCCGGGAAACATGCGATCGCTCACCAGCAACTGGGCTACCTCTACCGCACGATGACCGAAACCTACCGCAGCGCCGGTTACATCCAAGAGCGCCTGCGCCCGCGTGATACCACAGTCACCTTCCCCAAAGGCGAACTCGCCAAGCAACTGCGGCACGTGAGCGCCTTCATCCAGAGCGGTATGGATACCAGTGTGTACTACACCAGCATCGATGGCTTCGATACGCATGTGAACCAGTCCGTGAAGCAGGAGAAGCAACTCGCGGAGGTCAGCGCGGCCATCGGCGCGTTCATGGCCGACATCCAAGCTGCGGGGCGGGGGAGCGAAGTGCTCGTTATGGTCTTCAGCGAATTCGGGAGGCGCGTGAAGGAGAACGCCAGCAACGGCACGGACCATGGCACGGCGGGTTGCTTGTTCCTCATCGGCGAAGGCCTGAAGAAGCCGGGAATCCACAATGCGCTGCCATCACTGGAATCGCTTGACGACTACGGCGACCTGAAGTTCTCGGTGGATTTCCGCCGGGTGTATGCCACCGTTCTCGACAGTTGGCTCAGCTTCGATCCGGAAGTGGTTCTCGGCGGGCGCTTTGACAAGCTCGCCATGCTTGGTTGAGCCTTATCCACCACGCCGCTCAATGCGGCTTCCAGTGCAGGAACATGATGGCCAAGTGGGTACCACCCAGCACTCCGTAGATGATGCCCAAGAAGAGCCCCAGTTCGCTCAAGTTCAACCAGCCCATGGATTGATACTCCAATTCCTTGCGCCCATAGGTGGGCTTCATCGGCGGGAGCAGGATGCGCTCCTCCTCCATGGGCAGGTCGTTCCAGAAACCAGTAGAGGGCATCGTGCGGCGGGGAGTTCCGACGTCCGAAAATAACTCCTTTGGCGATATGACGCACACGCGCCCCGGTACGCGGCCGGTGAACATTCCTCCAGGGGCTTCCATGGGTTCGTTCTTCCCCTCCGTTGGGTTCGCCAAAACGGAAGAGGACTCTCCGAATGTCGCGCGCTGGAGCGAATACGCTCGGGTTTCTCGCTGATCGGGATATTCCCCTAGCCCAGTTGCACCATCTCGTAGACGAAATGGAAATTGACGTTCATCGGGTGAACGCGGTCCTCAACGTGGTGGTGTTCCCCCGCTCATCACGCACCTCCAAAACCAATTCATGCTTGCCGGGTTTGCTGCTGAACGTGTCGAAGCGGTGCGTGATCAATTTTTTCTTCGGGTCGTACTCGAAGAGGATCCAGTTGCCATCCAATTTGCCCACCCACTGGCCAATACCACTCAGGTCGTCGGTCACTTGGATCCTGATGCTGTCCCGACCGGTCATCACGGGCTTCAGGTCCACGGCCACCACTTTGGGCGGAACGGTATCGAGCATCACGGTATACAGCCCGAAGGACTTCACTTTTGAACTTACCCAACCGTCCGTATAGGTACCGCCGATCGGGTTGGACTTTCCATTCGCATCTATGCGGACGATGAGGAGTTTGTCTGTTCGGCCTTTGGCCCGGGTGGCGTCA
>JANOPI010000040.1:0-1869 GCA_031421755.1 Flavobacteriales bacterium
CGACACTCGGTGTATCGCATCGCGGCTGCGTTGTCGCCATCGATGCTGCCAAAGTTCCCACTGCCATCGACCAGCGGCATTCTTAGCGAGAAAGACTGCGCCATACGAACCAGTGCGTCGTAAATGGAGTTGTCCCCGTGCGGATGGAAATTACCCATCACGTCGCCGACGACCTTGGCGCATTTGCGATGCTTCGTTGTCGCGGTCAGCCCTTGCTGGCTCATTGTGTAGAGAATTCGACGCTGAACCGGCTTCAGTCCATCGCGCACGTCCGGCAACGCACGGCTCGTAATCACTGACAGCGAGTAATTCAAATACCGCGTTTGGGCTTCCAATCGCAGCGGTGCTGTGATCAGAATTTCTTCGCTCTGGGGTTCGGATGCTCCGCTTCTGCTGCGAGATTTCGAGGACGAATCCGGAGACTTTCCGTTTGACGAAGGACGCTTAGCCACGTGTAACCAGACCTATCAATGTCATCGGATGTGCGAGACCTTGTCTGAAAAAAGGTGCACGAAAAATGAGAAGCTGCATCGCTCCTTGGGACGCGGAAAACCCAGCGCCGTCAGGCAACTGAGTTCGCAAGGAGGGCTTTGATTGTAGCATCCGTTAGGGAGCTGCGGTGGCGGTCACCGGTTCATCGACAACCGGTTCAAACGCATACGAGTTCATGCTTGAATCCGATAGCGTGAAAATGATGAACAGCGCCACGAACACGAATGAGGACAAGAAGATGATCAGATTGAACGGCTTGTCAAAGGCAAGGTGCATGAAGAACAGCATCACCAACGTTGCCTTGATTGTTGCGATCACCATCGTGACCGCCACATCAAGGCTGCCAAGATCAAAGCTAGCCTGGAAGACCGTCACAATGGTCAGCAATGTAAGCACGACGAAAACCGCAAGCAACATCCAAATCGGTAGCGGATGTGCAAAGTCACCATCGGCGTGACCGTGGTCGGATGAGTGTCCGGCGAGCGATGATGGTTCAGTAGCAGCGTGTGCGTGTGGTGTCGACATGGGCGAGATACAAAAATGAAAATACTAGGGTTCGGGAAGCAAACGACAGGTTGCGAACACTAACGAATCAAATACAGCAGCGGGAACAGGTAGATCCAAATCAAGTCGACGATGTGCCAGTACAAGCCGACATAATCAACGGGACCGAAGTAGTGCCGATTGAAATCCTTTCGAACACTTCTCACGAGCAGCCATGTTAGCACGCCGATGCCAGCCAAAATGTGGATCGCGTGGATACCGGTCATGCAGTAGTAAATCGCAAAGAAGACGCCCGCTTTGCTCTTCGTATTGTTGTTCGTCGGCACCGATTCAATCGCTTGCGCCACCGGTTCGTCTTTGCCAACCACGCTGATTCCCGCGATCTCAGTCTGTCGATTGCGAGCTTCCAAATCACCGCGAATTCCAGTGTTGCCCTCGTCCGCAGCTAGCTTGTTCAAAATCGGATTGTCGCTCAGCGTGATTGGCGCTGGCGTAGCATCGGCAACCACGGGTGTCACCGCAACATGATCGTTCGCTGCGTGGTCGGTTCCAGAGTGATCACCTGCCACATGAGCCGCTTCATCAGCGTGTTTTGATTCACCGGATTCCAAGATCGTGCCCAATCCGACTCCAACGAAGAAGAAGGCGAACACAACGATCATCGGCTTGGCCACGTCAATGGCGAATTGGTTCCCAACAGTGATTGACTTGATTAACCAAGCGACGAGTCCAATCAGTCCAATCGCGAACGGGATGCACATGTACATCAAGTACGTCGACCCACTATCGTTATGAGGAGCGTTCGGGTCGTAGCTGTACCAAACTGGCGGCAGAAGCCCGAGACTCCACTTGTGTGAGTATTCGATCGACTTC
>JANOPI010000041.1:0-21302 GCA_031421755.1 Flavobacteriales bacterium
GATGGATTACTCGGACAAGTACCGCGAACTGCTGAGCGACCTGATGCTGAAGTTCTGAAGGTGATATCTTCGACCCAACGAAACCAAGATGACGAAGCTTGAAGCCGCCAAGGCCGCTTTGATCCGTAAGGTTCGAGCGACGAAGAGTCTTTCCATGATCAAGCACTTGGACACCTCGCTTTCCTTAGCCAGCGATGAGTGGTGGGATACACTGCCGAACCCGATCAAGCAGGCATTGATAGAATCGGATGCACAGATCGAACGGGGTGAAACAGTACCGCATGAAGAGGTTATGAAGCGTGCTCGGCGATGGGCAAACCGGTAGAGTGGTCCACCGTGGGGATCGCGAGTTTTGAAGCGATCGTTCAGCGGATCGGTTCAAAATGGTCCCAACGAGAAGTGGATGTCTTCATCGGGAAGGTGGATTCTACGATAGCGGTCATCCGTGCCTTCCCGAAGGCTTACCGTAGGTGCAGTACGAGGGGATATCGCGAGGCATTGATCGAGCCGTACAATTTGCTCATCTACCGTGAATTCGAGGACAAGGTCGTGATCGAACTGATCTGGGATGGCCGTCGGCATCCACGATCAAAGGGTGCTGGATTGCGCGGCGACAAAAGCAGAAAGCCGAAACGTTAGACCTCCCGCTCCAAGAACACCACCCCGTTCTGCTCCAATTCATCCAACACCGGATCATAGATCTCCGGTTTCAATGGAAGCAGCACACCGCGGTCATTGAGCTTTCCGTTCAGCACCAGTTTGCAGGCCATGGCGATGGGCAAGCCGACGGTGTGCGCCATCGCGGTGTAGGTCTGGTCCTGTCCGATCACGGCCAGGGATGCGTGGATCTCGTGCGCCTTCTTGTCCTTCATGTAGCGGAAGCGATGCCACATTACCACGAGGTCCTTGTCGTTCAGGCCGAGTACCCAGCGCTGTTCGAGCAAGTGTTGCAGAAGACCGGCCGGTGAAAGTCCCGATCGGCCGATACGCTCTTGCGAGAAGATCCGCAGTTCATCGAACTTCTTCAGCACATCGCCTTTCGGGTCCAGGTTCAGGTAGTACGCCATGTTCGTGCGCGTGTCCCGTCCGGCGGAAGGAGGCAGGAAGGCGTTGATGTAATCGCTCCACGTCGCATCGGCGCTCAGTTCCATGATGAAGCTGTCGTCGGTACAGCCAAGTTGCACGAACGTATCCCACGCGATGGAGAATCCGGCCTTGCGCAAGGTACCGCGCTTCATGGTGGGGATACCACTGATGCCGTAGTGCGATCGGTACTTCAGCGAATCGCGGTTCGCATAACCATCGAACGATCCGAAACCCGGCACATTCACTTGCACTGTGCGCTGGAAGAGCTTGTGGTACGGGATGTATTTGGTGATACTTCCATCGATGTATTTGGCCGAGCCACCGGCACCGGCGAGGATCACGTTGCGCGGGTTCCAGCTGAACTTGTAGCCCCAGAGATTGTCATCGCTTTCCGGTGCCACCAATCCGCCGCAGTAGCTCTCGAACGTTTCCATTGTGCCGCCTTCCGCGCGAACGCGATCGAGGATACGCATGGCGCTCATGTGGTCGATGCCGGGATCCAATCCCATCTCGTTCAGTACGATCAGCCCGGCCTGCTTGAACTCCGCGTCCATCGGCCACAACGCATCCGGCACATAGCTCGGCGTGATCACATGCTTCTTCAACCGCAGACAGTCCTTCAGCACGTCCATGTGCATGAAAGCGGGGAGCATACTTACGACCAGGTCGTGCTTGGCGATCAAAGTTCCACGCACTTCTGCATTCGTCGCGTCGATCTCCACGGCTTCGGCTACATCCGGTCCCGCGCTCACCATCCTACGGGCATGTGCGATGTCCCGCTCGCCCACGGTGATGCGCCATTGCTGTTCGGCGGCGTGCTGGATCAAGTACCGGATGAGGGAGGAGGCCGAACGGCCGGCACCGAGGATGAGGATGGAGCGCATTGCGTGGGCGAATGGGCCGCGAATTTGGTTCGATCAGTCGATCAACGGAGCATCTTTGCCGCATGCCCCTCAGCTCGCAACTGTTGGAAAGTGCCGTAGACCAACTGGCCACGTTGCCCGGCATTGGCCGCCGAACAGCCATGCGCATGGCGCTCCATCTGCTGCGCCGGGAGAAGCACGAGGTCGCCCGGTTCAGCGAAGCTGTGCGCCGCTTGCGCGATGAAGTGCGCTACTGCTCGGAATGCTGCAATATCAGCGACCGGCCGGTGTGCGACATCTGCGAGAACCCGGGCCGCGACCGGTCGATCGTGTGCGTGGTAGAGGACATCCGGGACGTGATCGCCATCGAGAACACGCGGCAGTTCAAAGGTCTGTACCATGTGCTTGGCGGGGTCATCAACCCGATGGAAGGTCTGGGCCCGGAGGACCTGAACACCAAGCAGCTTTTCGAGCGCATCGGCAAAGGCGGGATCGCCGAAGTGGTGCTGGCCCTTGGCGCTACGTTGGAAGGCGATACCACCGGCTTCTACCTTCACCGCAAGTTGAAAGAGCAAGGCATCGAAGTGAGCCAGATCGCGCGGGGCATCAGCATCGGTGGTGAACTGGAGCAAGTGGATGAAGTGACCTTGGGCCGTAGCATTGCGGACAGGAAACCTTACGAGCAAAGCGTGAAAAGGTGAGTTGTTCGTTGTCGGTTGGCTGTTGTCCGTCACAACGGTCGGCAGCCTGACAACCCACAACCGACAACCGACAACCGACCATGAAACTCTCTGTCATCATCGTCAACTACAACGTGCGCGCCTACTTGGAGCAGTGCCTGCGCACGGTGTTCGAGGCGTTGAAGGACATTGATGGGGACGTGTTCGTGGTGGACAACCAGAGCACGGACGGCAGTGTGGAGATGGTGCGCGAGAAGTTCCCCAACGTCAAGCTGATCGCCAATACGGACAACGTCGGATTCAGCCGAGCGAACAACCAGGCGATCCGCGAAAGCAGTGCGGACTATGTGCTGCTTTTGAACCCTGACACGGTAGTAGGGGAGGACGTCTTCCACAAGGTGATCGCCTTCTTGGACGCGCATCAGAAGGCCGGAGGGCTGGGTGTGAAGATGATCGATGGCACGGGACAGTTCCTGCCGGAGAGCAAACGCGGACTGCCCACACCGGCCGTGGCGTTCTACAAGATCATCGGGCTCACGCGCATGTTCCCGAAGAGCAAGGTATTCGGCCGGTACCACCTCGGACACCTGAAGGAGAATGAGACGGCGCGCATCGAGATCCTTTCCGGCGCATGCATGTTCCTGCGCAAGAAGACGCTCGATGAAGTGGGCCTGCTGGACGAGAGTTTCTTCATGTACGGCGAGGACATCGACCTCAGCTACCGCATCACCATGGGCGGCTACGAGAACTGGTACCTGCCGGATGCGCGCATCATCCACTACAAGGGCGAGAGCACCAAGAAGAGCACGGTGAACTACGTGTTCGTGTTCTACAACGCCATGGCCATCTTCGCCAAGAAGCACTTCATGCGCAAACGGCCGGACGTGCTGGCAGGGCTGATCAATGGCAGTATTTACCTGAGCGCGGCGGGCGCTATTGTGATGCGGTTCTTGAAGCGGGCACTGCTGCCCATGCTTGATATTGCCATCTTGGGAGGTGTGCTATGGTTCTTCGACGCGCTTTTCAGCGGCCACGATGGGTACGCGATCAGCTTCTTCTCGTTGGAAAGCTGGTTGGTCGCCTCATTCCTGCTCCTTCTCTCCTTCGGCTCTATGGGAGCATACGATCTGCCGGTCCGGATCTGGAATGTTATGAAAGCCGGCGTATTGGTTGTGGCCATGGTGGTCGGTTGGCCGATGATCATGGGGAGCAATGACTGGATCGATCTGATCCTGGTAATGGGTTTGCTGCTTGCTGGAGCGCAAACGATCGCGGGGCTGGTCATACGCTCCTTGCTTCACATCGCCCGCATCAAACCCTTCAGCCTTCGCACCCGCGATCGCAAGCGCATCCTGGCCATCGGCAGCGAGGAAGAGACCGAGCATGCCTTCTCCCTGCTCTGGCAAACGCACTTCGGCTTGGGCCGCCAGAAGCAGATGACCGCTGGTGAAGCCAACGCCACGGAAGCGCGCGAAGTGATCCGCAAAAAGATCCGCAAACACGGCATGGACGAAGTGATCTTCTGCGCGAAGGATCTGCAGTGGGGCCGGATCATCGAACTGATGGAACAATTGAAACGCACGGGCGTGATGTTCAAGATCGCACAGCCGGCGCGCGAGTTCATCATTGGTCCCAGCAGCATTGAAAGCGTGCAGGACCTGCTGATCATGGAGGAGCACGCCGTTAGCAGCTCCGCTGCGCGTCGCAGGAAGCGCATCCTCGATGTCGCGGTCTCCCTGCTCCTGCTCCTGCTGTTGCCCCTGACCATTTGGTTCGTCCGCGACAAGGGGGGATTCCTCGGCAACATTTTCCGGGTGATCAACGGCTCTGCGAGCTGGGTGGGCTACTTCCCGAAAATGGAGAAAGGCGCACGCCTTCCGAAGATACGGCCGGGCATTCTCGATCCGGTGGGTGCAGATCAACTGGAGCCTGTGCCACTCACGGTTCATCGCGTAAACCTTACCTATGCCAAGGATTACCGTGTGGGCTGGGACTTGCGGCTCATCTGGCGCGGTTTCGCTGGATTGGGCGGGTAGTCGCGCGCTCATGTGGCCATGGCCACATGCACACTTGTCCACATGGGCACATGATCTTGGCTGGTACATTCGCCACCGCATGGCACACATCGAGATCCTGCTGCCCAAGATGGGCGAGAGCGTGGCGGAGGCTACGATCATCAAGTGGTTGAAGAACGAAGGCGACACCGTGGCTGCGGACGAAGCCATGGTGGAGATCGCGACGGACAAAGTGGACAGCGAAGTGCCGGCTCCACAGGACGGCATCTTGCTGAAGCGCTTGGTGAACGATGGCGATGTGGTAAAGGTGGGCCAGCCCATCGCACACATCGGAGTAGGCGCAGGTGCAGGCGCAAGTACCCTGGCACCAGCGACCTCATCCAACGGTGCCCCGAAGCCTGCTGCCCCTGCCCCAGTTCTTGCGCCCACATCTTCTGTTGGCGCTCCCGTCTCCCGCACTGGCCCCAGCGGCAAATTTTACAGTCCCCTGGTCCGCAACATCGCCGAAAGCGAAGGGGTGAGCTTGGCTGAACTGGAATCACTTGCAGGAACCGGTGAAGGTGGACGGGTGACCAAGAAAGACCTGCTCGATTACCTGCCATCACGCGGGGCGGTCTCTGTTCAAAGCGCCCCTCTCCCTGTTCCCGCCGCACAACCAACGGCCAGCACCCAGCAGCCAACGCCGAAACCCGAACCGCAGGCACCGAAGGTCACACCGATGGTCGGCGACGAACTGATCGAAATGGACCGCATGCGCAAGCTGATCGCCGACCACATGGTGATGAGCAAGCGCACGAGCCCGCACGTTACCAGCTTTGTGGAGGCAGATGTGACCAACCTGGTGCTGTGGCGCGAAAAGGTGAAAGGCCCCTTCGAAAAGCGGGAAGGGCAGAAGCTCACGTTCACGCCGATCTTCATCATGGCCGTGGCGCAGGCCATCAAAGAGATGCCGCTCATCAACGTACAGGTGGACGGGCAGACGATCATCAAGAAGAAGGACATCAACATCGGTATGGCAGCAGCGCTTCCGAGCGGCAACCTGATCGTTCCCGTGATCCGCAATGCCGATCGCTTGAACTTGACCGGCCTCGCCGCAGCGGTGAACGACCTCGCCAACCGAGCGCGTAACGGTAAGCTGACCCCGGACGAGATCAGTGGTGGCACATACACGATCACGAACGTAGGCACCTTCGGCAACGTGCTGGGCACACCTATCATCAATCAACCACAGGTGGCGATCATGGCCACCGGTGCGATCAAGAAAAAGCCGGCCGTACTGGAAACACCCGCTGGGGACGTGATCGCCATCCGGCACATGATGTTCCTTTCCCACAGCTACGATCACCGCGTGGTGGACGGAGCATTGGGCGGAAGATTCGTGCGGCGCGTAGCGGACATCTTGGAGGGCTGGTCACTTGATCAGGAGTTTTGAACAGGCCGGTGTTGCCGGTATCGACGGGCCTGAAAACCCTGTGGACAGGGAGTTTTGAACAGCCGGACCCCCCTAGGGAAAAACTCTACTTTCGCCACCAACCGGAACCACACCGGTCAGAAACAGCTTTGCAATGAGGTATGGTTACGCCGCGCTAGCCGCCGTCTCGCTCTCCCTGATCTCCGTGGGTGCTCTCGCCCAAGGAGAGAACACCACCTTCCAGTGGAAGTTCGAGGAAGCGTGCAAGCTCAACGAGGAGAAATTCCACAACCAGGCGGCCGAGATCTGGAAAGAACTGGTGGATGGGCAGCCCGAGAACAGCAACCTGAACTGGAAGCTGGGTTACTCCTTCATGAACTCGTACAACCAGAAGGAGAAAGCGCTGCCTTATCTGCAGAAGGCCGCGGAGAAACGCACGGGGTCCTACGGCACGCTCACCTCCGGCTATGATCCGTTCGACAGCAAGGTGATCAACGCGCCCGTTGAAGTGGACTACTGGCTCGGGCGGTCTTACCACTTGGATGGCCAATTCGACAAGGCGGATGAGTATTACAAGAAGTTCGTCGCAGAGGTGGACGACAAGCACGACCTGAAGCGACCGGCCGCGCGGGGCTTGGAGAAGACAGCCAATGCGCGTGCGCTGATCGCAGCCCCTAAAAGCTATACCATCAGTAACGTGGGTCCGGTGATCAACAACGACCATCCGGACTTCAGCCCGGTGATCAGCGTGGACGGCAATGCGATGTTCTACACAAGCCGTCGCGTGCGTCCGGACAGCAGCAACTCCGGTGTGATCGACCTGCTCGCCGGCCTTCCCTTCGAAAATATCTACGTCAGCTACAAGGACCGCAATGCCAGCTGGCAAAAGCCCGAAGTGCTGAACATCAACCCCCCCACCGGTCACATCGCCACAGTGAACGTTTCCGCCGATGGCCAGACCCTGCTCCTTTATCGGGATGATGGCGGTGATGGCAATCTGTACGAAAGCAAACTCGTGGGTGAATTGTGGAGCGACCCCGTGCTCATCGGCAGCGATGTGAATACCAAGAGTTGGGAAACGCACTGCGCGCTCACTGCGGATGGCAGCACCTTGTATTTTGTGAGTGACCGCAAGGACGGCCAGGGCGGACGTGACCTGTACCGCGTGGTGAAGCTTCCCACCGGCGAGTGGAGCAAGGCCCAGAACCTCGGCGGGGTGGTGAACTCACCATACGATGAGGACGGCGTGTTCATCCATCCGAATGGACGCACCATGTACTTCGCCAGCAAGGGCCACAACAGCATGGGCGGCTTCGACATCTTCACCAGCGAACTACAGGACGATGGCACGTGGAGCAAGCCGGAGAACATCGGTTACCCGCTGAACACGGTGGACGACGATGTCTTTTTCGTAACCACGGCGGATGGTCGTCGCGGCTACTTCAGCAGCGATAAGAATGGCGGGTACGGGGAGAAGGACATCTACTTCGTGGACTTCCCGGAGAACATGGAGGCCGAAGGACTCACCGTGTTGAAGGGCTTCATCATACCGCCACCGGGTGAAACGCTTCCCCCGAGTACGATCCTTTACGTTACCGACAAGTCCACCGGTGAAGTGAAGACCTACAAGCCCCGCCAGCGCGACGGTGTGTATGTAGCGATCCTACCACCCTGCAAAGAGTACAATTTGGACTATCGGGTGAATGACAAGACGGTACATACCGAGGACATCTTCGTGGAGTGTGAAAGCACGTACCAGGAGATCAACAAGGAGATCTACCTGAATCCTGTTTCGCTCGCTGGCCCGGCCAGCATCGTGGATCTGCCCAAGGGCGCGCCTCCCGGCAGCAAGGAGAAGGGCGAGCCGCTTGGCAAGGATGGCCAGGAACGTCCACTCACGGACAAGGAGCTGAAAGAGAAGGCCAGGACCCATGTTGCCCCGGACGCCAAATACGCGGATGAGTACGCCAAGTACTATGCGTACAACGTGAAGGACATCGACCAATCGGAGGCCGAGTGGAAGGAGTTCATCGATTCGGTGGTAGGCATCATGGAAAAGGACGGATCGGCCCGCATCGTGATCGAAGGCAGTGCCAGCCGCGTACCTACCAAGACCTTCGGCACGAACGAGAACCTGAGCAACAAGCGCATGGAGGATGCCCGCGCGCGGTTGCTGGAGGCGGTGAAGACGCGCGGAATGGATCAGACCAAACTGCTGCTCGAAGCCGTGAACCACTTGGTACAAGGCCCCAAATATTCCGGTGACTTCAAGAACACGGAGAAGTATGGCAAGTTCCAATACGTGAAGTTGAAGGTGCGCTGATCGAACACCTGTTCAAAACGAAGCCCCTGTCAGATCAACGGACAGGGGCTTCTTATTTTCATCTTCGTGGCATGCTGTTACAACTGGAACGCCCGCTCGCTTTTTTCGATCTGGAGACCACCGGCATCCGCATCGGGAAGGACCGTATCGTGCAGATCGGGATCGTTCGTTTGATGCCCGATGGTACCCGAGAACGCTACCAGACGCTGGTGAATCCGGAGATGCCGATACCTGCGGAGGCTACGGCCGTACATGGCATCACGGACTTCGATGTGGCCTTTGCTCCCCGCTTGCAGGAGGTGGCCACTGAAGTACTCGGCCACTTGGCGAATTGTGATCTGTCCGGCTTCAATGTGATCCGCTTCGACGTGCCGTTTCTCTCGGAAGAACTGCACCGCGTTGGCCAAACGTGGGATACCGCGCAATTGCGCATCGTGGACGCCCAGCGGATCTTCCACAAAATGGAGCGGCGCGATCTGAGCGCAGCGCTGAAATTCTACACGGGCAAGGAGCACGAAGGCGCGCATGATGCGCTGGCCGATGTGGAAGCCACGGCGGATGTGTTGATCGCGCAGCTGGAACGGTATCCTGACCTTCCGCATGATGTGGCCGCCTTGGGTGAATTCTCCGGCGATCGTGACCGCAGCCCTGACGCCGCCGGAAAACTCAAATTCGATGATAAAGGCCAGGTCTGCCTCAGCTTCGGCAAGTACAGCGGCTGGACTTTGGAAAACATCGGACGCAACGATCCAGGCTACCTTCAATGGCTGATGACCAAGGCCGAATTGCCCGCGAGCACACTGGCCGTAATGAAGACCGTGTTGGCCAACGCGGAAGCGTGATGGAAGCCGTACCCGTTGGCGGTTTTCAGCTCACAAGGCTCCTGCGCGCTCCCGACCACCACGCCGGACAACCGACAACTGCCAACAGACAACCGCCAACTGACAACCGACATCGCCTTCACCCATGAAGATCATCTGCATCGGCCGTAACTACCGGGACCACGCAACGGAACTCGGCAATGCCGTTCCCACCGAGCCGGTGTTCTTCCTGAAGCCCACCACGGCCTGCCTGTACCCAGGCCAGCTCATCCGCTTGAAGCCCCATTTGGGGGAGATACATCACGAGGTGGAACTGGTAGTGATGGTGGACAGTTACGCGAGCAATGTCCCTGTGGCCATGGCACTCGGGTTGGTCGCCTCGTTCACACTCGGACTGGACCTCACTGCGCGCACCGTGCAGGAGGAGTTGAAAGCAAAAGGTCTTCCTTGGGAAAAGGCCAAAGCATTCGACGGAAGCGCTGTGCTGGGGGAGGTGGAATTGCCGATGACGGCCGGTACCGACCTACAGGGCTTTGATATCACGCTGAAACGCAATGGTACCGTGGTGCAACAGGGAAGCACTCGGAATATGCTGTTCACCGTGGCGGAGATCATCGCGCACGTATCGAAGTACATCACCTTGGAACCCGGGGACCTCATCTTCACTGGAACGCCGGCGGGTGTGGGCCCCATCGTACACGGCGACCTGTTGGAGGGCTTCCTGAACGGGAATTGTGTGCTCCGAGCTACGGTGGACTAGGCCATCGGCGAGCCCCGCCCGAAAGGATAGATTTGCGGCCCCGTAACAACCGCCCATCGTGAGAGCCTCCCGTATCGTCCAAGTCGGCGACATCCAATGTGGCAGCGATCAGCTGTTCCTCATCAGCGGCCCTTGCGTCATCGAAGAGGAAAGCGTCATGTTGCGCACGGCGGAAACGCTTGCGCGCGTGGGCGAGAAGCTCAAGCTGCCGGTGATCTACAAGAGCAGTTTCACCAAGGACAACCGCAGCGACGTCAATTTCTACATGGGTCCCGGTCTTGATGAAGGTCTGAAAGTGCTCCAGCGCATCAAGAAGGACTTCGGCTTTCCGTTGCTCACGGACATCCACTACCCGAGCCAAGCGAAGCCCACGGCCGAGGTGTGCGATGTGATCCAGATCCCGGCCTACCTCTGCATGCAGACGACGTTGGTGGTCGAAGCGGCGAAGACCGGCGCGGTGATCAACCTGAAGCACGGGCAGTTCCTCGCGCCGGACAACATGATCAAGCCGGCGAACAAGTGCGAGAGTGTGGGAAACTCGAACATCATCCTCACCGAGCGCGGTTACACCTTCGGGTACAACGACATGGTGGTCGATCCACGCGCGTTCTACCATATGCGGAAGACCGGCTATCCGGTAGTGTTCGACATCACGCACAGCATCCGTAAGTACGGGATACCCAGTGCCGATCCACGCGGCGGCAACCGCGAAGTGATGCCCACGATAGCGCGCGCCGGTGTCGCCGCTGGAGTTGACGGCGTCTTCATCGAGATCCATCCCGATCCCGCCAATGCCAAGTGCGACGCCGCCAGCCAGTTGGACATGTCGCAGCTCGAAGAATTCATGAAACCCCTGCTCGATCTCCACGCCGTGGAGGTGAAGCATCGCCTAGCACCCGTCACGGTCTAATTCGCATCTTGCTCACGCATTGAACCGCATTCATACGTGTCCGATGTCTTATGTCCCATGCGGATCAGAGCATGGGACATAAGACATCAGACAATACGCATTCACACATGGAACTCTACCTCGACAGCGCCGACATCAAGGAGATCGAAGAAGCCTTCAAGCTGGGCTTCCTCACGGGTCTCACCACAACGCCCACGTTCATGCACCGCGGTGGTGTAACGAACATCGACAAGATGATCCTGGACCTGGCGAAGAAGGTCCCCATC
Source organism: Flavobacteriales bacterium (assembly GCA_031421755.1). Classification (GTDB taxonomy): domain Bacteria; phylum Bacteroidota; class Bacteroidia; order Flavobacteriales_F; family PHOS-HE28; genus PHOS-HE28. Next base: position 11,136 of record JANOPI010000041.1, read on the forward strand.
CTGCAGGTGGAAGCCCTCGGCGAAACGGCTGAGGAAGTGGTGAAAGAGGCCAAGCGCCAATTGAAAATGGGTCTGAAGAAGGAGACCACCGTCTTCAAGATCCCCGTGTCGCTCGAAGGTCTGCGCGCGTGCCGCATGCTGCGCAACGAGGGCATCATGGTGAACGTTCACCTCGTGTACACGCTGCAACAGGCGTACATGGCCATGCAGGCCGGTGCCACGTATGTATGCCCGCTCGTGGGCCGCTTGCAGGACCAAGGCCATGATGCGCTCAGCCTCGTTGAGCAGTGCGTGCAAGCCGTGAACTACTACGGCTACGACAGCAAGATCATGTTCAGCAGCGTGCGCACGGTGGAGCATGTGCGCAACGCCGTCACCATCGGTGTGCATACCATCACGGTTCCCTGGAAGCTGATGAAGCAGCTTACCGATAACCACATGACCCAGCTGGGTACGCAGCAGTTCTACGAGCACACGCGCTTGATCACCATGAAGGTGAAGGACGTGCTCTCGCGCAGCAACCCCGTGGTGAAGGACAGCGCTACCGTGCAAGAAGCCCTGGTGGAAATGACCAAGCACGGCTTCGGCGCGGTGATGGTCGCCGACGCGAAGGGCAAGAACAAGGGTGTCTTCACGGATGGTGGTTTGCGCCGCGGCATCGAGAAGGAAGGCAACAAGTTCCTGGCGAAGAAGCTCAGCGCGATGTCGTTCAACGAGCCCATCACCATCGGTCCCGAAGCCTTGCTCGATGAAGCGCAGAAGCTTTTCAAGGAGAAGAAGGTGGACACCATCAGCGTGAGCGAGAACGGCAAGCAGCTCGGCATGCTGGACATCCAGGACATGATGAAGGCGATCGCCGGGTAGTTCGGCAACCCTCTTTCGTGGTCAATGAAGACAGCTGGGGCCATATTCTTTGTTGCAGTAGTGACTTTCTTTGTCACGGTAGCCTGCAAGTCTCCCATCCTAGGGCCGAAGTATCCCATTGATGATCTCAGTGAGTACGACTTGGTGGTAATCGCAAATGTCGATCACGCTGTCCATTCGAATGAAGGCTACCAAGGGTTGGAGACATTCGACTTGACTATCACGAAGTGCCTGAAGGGTGACATTGAAGTAGGTGAGAAGATCTCCGGGAAAGCAAAAGTGGAAGAGCCCCACGCTGTTTGCCCAGTGCATTTGTCAGAAGGCGAAGACCACCTTTTGCTGTTGACCAAGTCCATTCAGGGATATCGCTTGAGCAGGTTCAGTTTTCCAGTAAAGAAGGGGTACGTCTACTTCGACGATTACATTCTCCAGATCGAGAAGATCCTGAGTTCAGGTAAGGATCAATAGCCTTACCAAATGAGTTCGCATCTGACCATCCGAGACCCTGTCCAACAGAATGCCGGGTTGTTGGTCGCACGATCGTTCCAAGAGGCCGGACAACTGACAACCGAAAACTGACAACGCTTTCGATGGACATCATCCCCTTCCTCGATCTGGGTACCCGTCTGATCGCGACGAGGGAGGAGCTGCTGGCCAAATGCGCGGATGTGAAGGCCGTGCTCTTCGACTGGGACGGTGTCTTCAACAACGGCTTCAAGGATCTCGAAGGCGGCAGCCCCTTCAGCGAAGTGGACAGCATGGGCGTGAACCTGCTGCGGTTCGCTCTCTGGCTAAAGAACGGCGAAAAGCTTCCGGCGGCGGGCATCATCACCGGGCAGCACAACGCCTATGCGGAGCGGTTCGCGCACCGCGAGCGCATGCACGCGTGCCACATGGGCTACACCAACAAGCCCGAGGCGTTCGACGCCTTCCTTCGCACCCATGGACTGCAGGCGGAAGAGGTCGCGTTCTTTTTTGATGATGTCCTGGATCTGCCGGTCGCTCAACGCTGTGGCCTGCGTGTGCTCATCGGTCGCAAGGCATCGCCGTGGTTCGAAGGGGCCGCGATCGGAAGCATGGATGTGATCACCGCTTTCGATGGCGGCCATCACGGCCTAAGGGAAGCGTGCGAACTGCTGATCGTGGCTTCTGGTCGCGCGGACGAAGTGCTGGACCATCGCGTCCGTTTCAGCGACGTGTACCAGCGTTACCTGACCCAGCGGCAGGCCGTTGTGCCGGAGATCGACCGCAAGGCGCGCTGATCGCTCAGCGGCGAGCAGGAGCTATTTCAGGCAGCGGGGCCATCCACGTTTCGATGATCAACAGCAGCAGGGTGACAGACACGAAACCTGCGGCAAGCGTGATGATCAGGATCCATTGGATAGAGCGACGGAGAGGTGTAGGTCCCAGATCTTCCGTGGCTTTGGACTTCAGGCGGACAGGTCCGGAACCCGGGTCTCGGGCCATCACCAGCAAATTGGCGTGGTTCCGCCGCTGAACGACAAGTTCCTGATTGATGGAGGCGACATTATCCGCCGCATCGATCAATGCATGCTCGATCTTCTCCGCCCGCTCGTGTTGTGATCGGTTGCTCTCACTACTACGCACTTCCTTCAACGCCTGTACCAGATCCATTACTTGGGCATAGCCCATTTTGGCAACGCTTTCTGTGCTGTCGATCACCTGATCGTACACACGGACCTGTCCATCGAGCTGCGCCTGTTGCTCATGGCGCAGCATCGAATCACAGGCCGCGTACAGTCCATTGGCGAGCCTTGCCGCCATGTTGCGATCCTTGTCCTTTACCAGAACAGCTACGATGTCCGACTCGCGAAGGTCGACCGTTACCCGGCTTTGCAGCAGCTGGTGCAGGATGGCCCGTTCGTCAGGGATACCCTTGGCAATACCGTAATGATCCTGTAGGCCGTACGTGTCGATAAGGTGATCGAACATGGCCGTTGACGTGGCGATATGCCGAAGGGTCACGGCATCCGTATGCAAGGAAAGGTAGATCGGTTTGTCCTTGTCCGCTACGGGCGGTGCCAGCACATAGAAGGACACCGTGGAGCCGTAGAGTGGCGGGTTGGCCCAGTAGACCCAGGAGGAGATAGCGCAAGCGATGGCCATGGACAGGAAGACCCATCGCCTTTGCGCCTTGAGTTCACGTAGGCTCACGCCCATCATGCGGGTATTCTCGGATACAGCGCGAAGCACACGGAACGGCCGGACAACCCGCTCGGGTTCTTTGACAGACCTGGCTGCTCGGGTAAGCGGTTCGCTCTGGGTGCGTGGTTCAGCCATGGTGGGTTGTGAAGATAGTCGTGACAAGTTCAACAAGGTTGCCCACGGCGTACAAGGCTGTAGGATCAACGCAGTGCGATACGTGCTGAATTCGGGCCTTCCTTCAAGGTGATCATGGCCAATTTGAAGGGCGGTGGTCCCATATTCACCGGGGCATCGTTGCTGAACCCGTACGGTTCCTGCGGCCAGCCGATCCAACTGGTGTTCAGCTTGCCATCGCGGTTGATGTCATGGAACACCTTGATGGCACAAGGGCCGGACCGCAGATCCGTAAAGGTTCCGGTGATCACATGTCCTACCGCTTCCAAGGCGAGCACAGTACACCCTTCCTCGCTGTCAAAAGCAGCTTTGTCCGGGCACAAGGCTACCCGCAAGGTACCGCCAGCGTCAGGCTCGTTCAGGACCACATGCACGGTAAGTGCTGCGGACCCTTGGCTGTAAGCGGAAAGCCCACTGGCCAGGGCCAGAACAGTTGATAGGACGATCCGCAGCGGGATGGTAGGGGCAGGAAGCATGCGGGGCCGAAGATCGGGTTGTACACAGGCTTCAGGGTACTTCATCTCTGCTTCTCCTACCTGCCCATCCACGAATTGATCCGTGGGACCCGGCGGCGGACCGTGTTGGGCAAGGGCGGTCCGTTGGGCAAATACGCGCTGATCGGGGGAACCATGCCAGCTTCCGGGTCGGTTGAACTTTCGGAGTGCTGGCTATTATCGGGAGCAAAGCCGTTCCGCACTCCGGATGCGGGACCAATGGGCGTAGCCCTCCTGCCAGCCTTGCTGGTAGCGGCTTCCTCGTCCTTGTCAGAGGCGTATTCGCATCAGGGTTGTGAGGATCTGACGTTCCCAAGCGTCCCAACAGCGATATTGGCATTCGCGAAGTCCGGATTTCCCTGCTTCTGATGCTCTCGCTCCGCACACTGATCACCCTTCCCGGCACTCCGGACTTCCATCTGTTCGCGGAGGTTGTGGACAATTGTTACGAGCCAGGAGGTCCGCGCTCCAAGGGTGGGCATGAGCCGGACGACAAGCACTTGGCAGCGTGTGTCGTGGTACTTCGGAACAGCACACCGGTGGGGCGGTGCGCATTCTATTTCGACATGCCCGGTCTGGACGATGGGGCCCGCACGGCGATGGTCGGCAGCTACGAGTGTATCGATGACCCTGAAGTGGTGCGAGCGATCTTCGATGAGGTACGATCCTTGGCGCGGAAGTACCGCATCACCCGCCTGATCGGCCCCATGGAGGGCAATACGTGGAACAGTTACCGTTTCAGTGACGCGAATGACCGGCCGCGGTTCTACTTGGAACCGTATCACCACCCATACTATCCGGCGCAATGGAAGGCGGAGGGATTTGTACCTTTTTCACATTATGTATCGCGCATCGATCGCGAATTGGTGGTGGACCAGTTGGCGATCCGTTTCAAGGATGAGGACCTTGCGGTGCAGGGCGTCTCCGTTCGCCCGCTGAACAAGGCGTACCTGGTGCAAGAGCTCGCACTGGTCGGTCAGTTCAGCATCGAAGCGTTCAAGGAGAATTTCCTGTACTCGCCGATCAGCGTAGAAGAGTTCGTGATGAAGTACCACAGGCTCGGCCAGTTGTTGGTGCCGAGGCTGGTGCTCCTGGCGGTTGACAAGAAGGACAAGCTCCTGGGCTTCATCCTCGGCATACCCGACATGTTCAGTGAGGACCGCACGGGTCTTATCGTGAAGAGCGCGGCCCGGCGCAAGGACGCGCCATCGGGTCTGGGGACACACTTGTTGCGCAAGCTGGAACAGAGCGCGGTGGAGTTGGGCTTCACCAGCGCGATCCATGCCTTCATGCACGAAGAGAACGCCTCGGCCCGACGAAGCGCCGCTGTTTTCGGAGCGGAGCCGTACGGGTCATACACACTGTACGAGCTGCGGTTGGACAAGTAGGTACGCGATCAGAAGAGATCGGGACTTTCCACGGCCAGTGCGAGCATGGACCGGAAGGCGGAGCGGGGCATTTCAACAGCTCCCAATGAGCGCGTGTGTTGGTTGATGTACTGCGTATCGAACAGCAGGAACCCTTGTTCGCGCAGATGCATGGCCAAATGATGGAAGGCGGCTTTGCTCGCGTTGTCCGCGTGGCTGAACATGCTTTCCCCGAAGAACGCCGCACCTACGGACACGCCATAGATCCCACCGACCAGCCTTCCGTCCTGCCAGGTCTCCACCGAATGGGCCTTGCGATGCACATGCAGATCCATGTACGCGGCGATCATTTCCTCATTCAGCCATGTGCTTTCGCGATCGGCGCAGGCACGCATCACCCGCTCGAAGCAGTGGTCGATGGTACACCGGTAGGCGTTCGAGCGGATGTATGAGCGCAACCTGGCATTGGGGCGGACATGGTCCAAGGGAAACACCGCACGCGGGTCGGGATCGTGCCAATAGAGTTCGCCATCGTCATGCACCATGGGAAAAATCCCGTGGCGGTAGGCGCGCTCAAGCGCATTCGCGGACAAATGGGAGGTCGTCGCTTGCACACCGCTAATTTGGCTCACTCCGGATGGAACGACGCACTCTCCCGCTTTTCATTTTTCTGTGCCTCATCGCGTGTACGGGCGGCGGGCCCCAGGAGGCGGCCACTACGGTAGAGGATAGGCTTCCCCCAGCGGAGATCGACACCGTCCGGCACGCGGTCGCGCGGGTGGCCGAGCATATGCAACGGTCCGGGGATGGAGGGCCGATCACGCTCAGAACGGCGCACGTTCAGCTCGCCAAAGGACCCGCCTTCGATCTCCGGGTGCCGGAGGGGTACGAACTGAAGGTCGTCGCGGAAGGTATGGACCGGTCGCGGTTCATCTCGCCATCGCCCGATGGAAGGCTCTTCATTACGGACATGCATGACCTTACGGACAACAAGAAGGGCCGCGTGTACATACTCAGTGGTTGGAATGAGGACAGCGCACGCTTCATCCATCGGCATACGTATCTCGATGGCCTGCGGAACCCGAACCAGGTGGCCTTTTATGCGACCGCGACGGACACCTTCCTGTACGCGGCCACTACGGACGAACTGCTGCGGTATCGCTTCCATGCGGGGGACACGATCCCCGGGACGCCAGCAGTGCGGATCGATACCTTCCCGAACTACGGGTTGAACTACAAGTATGGCGGCTGGCACCTCACCCGGAGCCTGGCCTTTCATGGCGACAAACTGTACGTGAGCATCGGCAGCAGCTGCAATGCGTGCATCGAGAAGGAGTCGGTGCGCGCCACGATCATCGAGATGGACCCGGACGGTCGGAACCAGCGGATCTATGCCAGCGGCCTGCGCAACGCGGTGGGCATGAAGTGGATCATGGGGGATCTTTTCGCCACGGACATGGGCAGCGACCAGTTCGGTGCGGAAGCGCCCGAAGACAAGCTCCTGCATGTGGTGGAGAACGGATCCTATGGCTGGCCTTATTTCTACCAGTCAGGTGCGGAGGTCCTGCTGGACACCGTCTTCGCGAAGCCGCACATGCGCCTCCGGGCGCCGGAGAAGGCGTACGCGGTGTTGGGTCCGCATACCGCGCCGTTGGGATTCGACCTGTTCGCGGGCTTCGCGGACGATCGTCTGGAGAACAGCTTTGTCGTCGCGTTACATGGCAGTAGTGTGGTGAAAATGGCCAAGGGCTACGCGATCGTGCGTGTGCGCCCCGGGTTCCCGACGGAAAAGGTGGTGGACGGCTTCCTTCAGCAGGGCGAACGGTACGGCCGGCCATGCGACGTGCGCATGCGCGACGCGAGCAGCTTCTGGTTCACGGACGACATGAACGGAGTGCTGTACCTGGTGCGCAGGAAGGGCTGATCAGGGCGCTTTCACCAAGGCGCGAGTGAGTTCGGCCCGGCCACAAAGCGAAGTCCTCAGCGTGTAGTGCCCGTTCGGAAGCGTGCCGAACACCGGATCGGCCAACCGCAGATGCTGATAGATGCGCGGTTCCACCACCAGCTCGCGGGTGAGCACGGTGCGTCCCATGGCGTCCGTGAGGTCCAGTACGATCCGGTCACATTCACCGGTGAAGATCTCGACGTTCAGTACATCGGTGAAGGGGAGGGGATACACCTGGAAAAAGGTCGGTGCGGCCAGGCCGGTCAGATCGTTCCCGCCCAGCAGGAGGTGCGCTCTCCAAAAGTCCGGGATGCCGTTGCCGATACTGTCATTGGGCTGGTGGAAGTGGGAGGCGCTGCGGCGCACGGCGTCCATGATCGCCTGCGCGGACTTGTCTCGGTGCAACTGCCAGAGGCACGCGGTAAGTCCGCAGACCAGGGGGGCGGAGAAGGAGGTTCCGCTGATCCGTTCCACCTCATCGCCAGTGCCGGAAACGCCTGCTGTGCCGAGGCCAACGGCGCTCACATCGGGCTTCACACGACCATCCGCTGAAGGGCCGCGCGAGCTGAAATTGGTCACGTGCCGGTCATCATCCACGGCACCCACTGACAGTATGTCGATGGCATCCGCTGGCGCACCGATGTAGCGCCATTCACCCGCCCCGCTGTTACCCGCGCTCTGCACAGGGATCATGCCCTTGCGCGAGGCGATGCCGGCCGCGATGCTGATGCGGGTGGTCATCCCGTCCATGTCGGCAAGCGTGTGGTTCATCGTGCTGTCGTCGAACTCGGTATACCCCAGCGATGTGTTCAACACGTCGCAACCGATGCTATCGGCGATCTCCGCGCCGCGGACCCAATTGTCTTCTTCTACCGGATATTCGGAATAGACATCCTCCGTGCGCACCAGGATGTATTCGGCGTTCGGTGCGGTGCCCATGAGTTTGCCGGGCAGTACACCCGCGAGCACGGACAGCACGGATCGGCCATGCGAATGCTCATTGAACACATTGCAGTGCGGGCATACGACGTCGTCCGTGAGAATTATACCGTTCCGTTCATTCAGATGTGTGAAGGCGGCCATGGAATCCGCCTGGTCGAAACCGGAATCCAGGATCCCGATGAGCATGCCTTCACCGCGCGCACCGCCGATGGCGTGCAGCAGATGGCCGTTCATCATGGAAAGGGCGCGCATGGAGGCTCCGTAGATGGCGTCCAGGGTCCCGCTTTCGCTCAAGCTTCGGTTCACGCGGAACTTGTCGGGCTGCGGTCGTGTGGTTTCCCTGGCCGGGCGCACGCAGCGCACTTCGTACACGAACGGGAGGGAAGCGATGGTGTCCAGGGCGAGCGTGTCCGTGGTGCGGATGGTAACAGCGTTGAACCACTTGCTCACCGTATGCGGTTGGAATTGCCCGGCCGCCATGAGCGAGCTGATGTACGCGGGATCAAGTGGCAGATCGGTTTCATCCAACGGAACGCCTTGCCGGGCGCGGCGCTCGATGGCACGCGGGCTCAGGAATTCCTCCGGAGCCGAGAGGCTGAAAGGGGTGTTGTCCTTGTCAGTAAAACGGACCCAGTAGGTGGCAGGCGCTGTTTGGGCAGCGGCGAAAACAGCCCAGAACCAGAGTGGAAAGAGGGCCGCGCGCAAGGTCATCACCGTCAGTTCCCGTAGGCGGTCAACGTGTACTTCCACATCCAGCGGTCGTACGTGGTGTACTGCGGGCCGCCGGGCTGGAAGCTGGGCTGCGCGTCGACGCTGTCCATCTCGAAGGTGATCACGCCCACGCCTTTCGCGTAGCGCGTCCGGTAGTTTTTCGTCACCAGTGGATTGTTCTCGAAGGTGCTCACTACGCTCAGTGTCTTGTCAAAGATGAAGCCGTTCACGGCGTAGGGTTCGTCGACGTACTCATACGTAAGTCCGAATTCCGCTTCGGTGTTGCCCGCGTTCATGTTCCATTCGGTATCCACCCTGGGCGGGAAGATGAGTTTCACACGGAGCTGGTTCTCCTCCGCGCGTTCCGCGCGCACATTGTCACGGGTCTGCCACCACACGTCCTTCGCCTGCCAGTTGCCGTTCGGGTCGCGCAGGTACCGGATGATGCGCTGTGCAGGCCGACCTTCACCGTCGGTGATGTTCTCCACGAGCACCTCACGCAGCTGGTAGGACCAGGTGTTGGTTTGTATGTCGGACGGGTTTCCCGCATTGGTCAAGAACGAGCGCGAGCTGTCCACCTGGTATTCGATCCAGTGGCCGATGTTCTGTGGGAAGTAGTCGTAGCCGAGATCCACCTCGGCCGGTTCGTCCTTTTTGCAAGCGGCCATGGCACTGATCAGCGCGATGGACAACAGAACAGGCTTCAGGTGTTTCATGCGTTGCTGGGTTCCCGGTCGATGAAACCTCCACCGATCACATCATTCCCGTCATAGAAGACGGCGCTCTGCCCGGGTGTGATGCCTCCCACAGGCGCATGGAAGTCAACTCGCACATGCTGACCGGTCTGGCTGATGGTGCTGGGCGTGCCCTTGTCCTTGTAGCGCACCTTGGTCACGGCTTCCATTTCCCCGGTCAAGGTGGGTACTTTCTGGAAGTTCGGGGTACGCACCCAAGCGCTCTGTTTCAACAGGTCGTCCTTGGCACCGAGCACTACCGTGTTGGTTTCCGGTCGGATGTCGGTCACGTACATCGGTGTGCCGGTGGCGATACCCAGGCCTTTGCGCTGGCCGATGGTGAAGAAGGGATAGCCGTCGTGCTCACCGAGCTCGGCGCCGTCCATGCCCACGAGTTTGCCGTGCGCCAGCTTTTCGAAAGCGGACGGCATCTTGCGCTTCAGGAAGCCGCGGTAGTCGTTGTCAGGGATGAAGCAGATCTCATAGCTCTCGCTCTTCTTGGCGAGGTTCTCGAATCCGCTTCTCGCGGCGATCTCCCGGATCTCCGTTTTGCGGTAGCCGCCCACGGTGAAGCGCGTGCGGGCGAGGTTCTTCTGCTCCAGACCCCATAGCACATAGCTCTGGTCCTTCGTCTCGTCACGGCCTTTGCTCACGACCCACCGCGCGTTCTCTTCGCGCACGTTGGCATAGTGCCCGGTGGCGATCAGTTCGCAGTCCATCATGTAGGCGCGTTTCAGCAGGGCCTCCCATTTGATGAAGGTGTTGCACAG
>JANOPI010000042.1:0-8000 GCA_031421755.1 Flavobacteriales bacterium
GGCCTGAGCGGCGCTACGGAATGTCTCTCGTGCGCGGCGGGTTCATTCTCCAGCGTAACGGGTGCCACGGAATGCACAGCGTGCGCAGCGGGATCCTTCCAAGGTCTTGATGGTGCCACCGAGTGCCTCTCCTGCGCCGCAGGTTCGTTCTCCAGCGTAACGGGTGCCACGGAATGCACAGCGTGCGCAGCGGGATCCTTCTCTGACGTGACCGGATCAACGGCCTGCCAGTCCTGTGCGGCCGGTACCTTCAGCAATGTGACAGGCTCCGTTGTCTGTACCGCTTGCGCAGTGGGAACCTACAACCCGGTGACCGGTGCTGCGGAATGCCTCACTTGCGATGGCACTACCAATACGCCCACAGGTGCCACAGAATGCACACCGCTTGATAGCGATGGTGACGGGATACCCGACAGCACGGATCCATGTCCCTTCTTGGCGAACCTGAGCAACGGCCAGAACTGCGACGATGGCAACGCATGTACGGTCAGTGACGTGGTTGCCGGTTGTGTGTGCGCCGGGATATTCCAGGACACGGATGGTGACGGCACCTGCGATGCCGACGATAGCTGCCCGAACCTGCAGGGGCAGATCGGATCACCCTGTGACGTGGGGAACCCATGCACGAGCGGCGGATTCATTGACCCGAATTGCATCTGCCAAACGACCCTGCTGGATACGGATGCCGATGGGATACCCGATTGTTCCGACCCCTGCCCTTTGCTCGCGAACCTGAGCAACGGCCAGAACTGCGACGATGGCAACGCATGTACGATCAGTGACGTGGTCGCCGGTTGTTTGTGCGCCGGGATATTCCAGGACACGGATGGTGACGGCACCTGCGACGCCAATGACAACTGTCCGAACGTATCGGGGCAGATCGGCAGCGCATGCGATGACGGCAATACCGCCACTTCCGGCGATGTATTGAACGCTACATGCGTATGCGCAGGAACGCCGACGTGCGTGACCAATCCTGTCGTGCTCAGCATCACCACTGATGCGAATGCCGCGCAGATCGACTGGTACGTGATGTACACCGGAACCAACACGCCGGTGTGCAGCGGCAGTGGACTGTCCAGCAGCAGCACGATCGCCCTCGATTGCTGCCTGCCGAACGGCTGCTATGATCTGGTGGTAACGGACGACTTCGGCGACGGTATCAACCCGGGCGGTTATGTGCTGCGCGATGGGACCGGAAAACGCATCATCGACAACGCCGGCAATGGCGCCACCTTTACGTCCCTGAGCTTGAGCCCGCTCGGTTTCTGCGTGCCACTGGGCGCGGACGCCCTGCAGCCCGCCAGCTGCGATGTGGAGTCCGCCACGCTGAACACCGTTCTGCAAGCGCAGCCCAACAGCGCGGTTTCCGCCGAGTTCGGTGTACACAATGCGAACAGCGGATACCAGTACTGGGTGACCAATCCGAACGGCGGATTCAGCCGTCGCCTCACGCTCACGCACGCGGTACCCGGAACCGGTGCCCCGCTCGGTACGTCCGCGGCGTTGAAGGCCACCTACTTCGCACTCAGCAGCATGAACAGCAGCGCGCCGCAGATCCCGCAAGGCATCCTGTTGAATATCCGTGTGCGCTCCTTGACGAACGGCGTGATCGGCACTTTCGGCCCGGCCTGCCGCCTGATGCTCCCGACACCGACCTGCGCTACCACCCAGCTCACCACTTCGCCAAGTCCCGTGGTGTCCTGTGGAGCCGTCGGACTTACCTTCAGCAGCGTGATCTGGGCCCAGAATGTTACTGGTGCCACGGGCTACCAGTTCGAGTTCAGCAAGCCCGGATACACGCGCCGCATCTTGTCGCCGATGCGCTCGCAAACCCTGAGTTTCGTTACCGCGCCCCTGCAAACGAACAACTGCTACAATGTGCGTGTGCGCATCAGCTATGACAACAGCGCCACGTATTGCCCTTTCGGTCCTATGTGCACGATCACTTTGGGCACCGCCACCTGCACTAGCGGTATGGCGCTCGAGGAAGGAACAGAGGGTGCTCCCCTGGCCGAACAAGCACAGATGAACCTGTGGCCCAATCCGAACGATGGCTCACGTTTGAACGTTGCCTTCACCGGCTTCGACCCGACCGTGAGCAGCGTGATGGTGAACGTTACCGACATCCATGGCAAGCGTGTGAGCGATCGCACACTGGCTGTGCAAGACGGTTACCTGAACACCACGCTGGACTTCGAGCAGGGCCTCGCTCCGGGCCTCTACCTGGTGAGCCTGCAGGCCGGTGGCCAGCGCCTCACGCAGCGGCTGGTCATACAGTAGTCGGCGAACGATCTGAAGGAACCCCTCCACTTCGCGGTGGAGGGGTTCTGAATTTTCAAACGCCCCGCGATGTGCAGATGCTGGGCTGCCTGCGCATGCGGTGCCCGATACCGGTCAAGCCTCGCGCTGTTGCAGATTGATCAGCGTGTCCAGACGTGCGAGCAGCTTGTCCAACGTTTGCAGGTGCCGCCGGTCCATCCGTTCGAACTCACGCCGGAGTTCCGCTTCGTAACGTTCGTTGCGCGCGCTTTCCGTCTGAAGACCTGAACGCAGGCTCATGATCCGCTCGCGGCGCGCGCGCAGGCTTTCCAGCTTGTCCGCCCGCAAGAGCGGACCTGTAAGCGGATGGATCGCGGATGGGAATGCCAGCGTTGCCAGGGCGATCTCGGCTGCACTCATCATCCGCTCCGATCCATCCTCGCCGGTAACGGCACCTGGCATGGCCAGAACAGACACATTCCAACCCTGCGCCAGCAAACGCTCGAGGATCACGGTCGGCCAAGGCCGTCCTTCTTGCACACAGAATGCCGCGTCCAACGGATCCAGGCCGAGCGACTTGTGCCAACGGCGCACCACGCGGAGCACGGCCAGCGGTTCTTCCGCCACGCGTAGTACCTCCAGCACCGCCCGCGCGCCATCCACCACGGCCAGCTCCAGGCCGTCTTCCTTGTCGCAAATGCCGACACGGAATCCAATGGTGGGTTTTCCGTTCGAGGTGTTCATCGCGCCGTCCTTCATCGCCCGGCAAGGCTATCAGCGCTATGGTACCTCAGCGTAGATCACCTGTTATGGTTTCGCGCACCTGATGTGAACTCTGTTAAGCCCGTGTTGCGGAGCGCACGCTATGCGGAGTTCCTTCCACGGGTGCCCCTCCCGCTCAAAACCCTTGTCCGGCGTGCGTTCCCTTGTATCACGCACTGGCATACACGGTGCCGGGATCCGCGCGCCGCAACTGATCCGACCATGTGAACCAACGTTCCCGAATGGTTGATCCGCTTCACACGGAACGTAGGGATCAGCAAGGAAAACATGTCACCCGCGTAACCCGCCGAAGTACCGTATGGGGAACGTTTGCATCGCCGAATAACGGCGTCTTTCGAACCAACACCCAACCAACACCTGCTGAACATGGATCGCATACGAAAACTGGCCGTGCTGGCCGCCTTCGCCTCCGGGGGCTTGGCGGCACATGCGCAGGGCCTCGAAGGCATCATCGTGGAGGACTACTACACGATATCCGCCGCCGACGCCTCTTACCTCAGCGGCATCGGGACCTACCCGATAAACGCCGGCGCCAAAGTGTACCGCATTTATGTGGATATGGCGCCGAACTACAAGTTGAACACGGTGAACGGAAGCCCATTGCCTCAAGGGGGCGGGCCCTCCCCCAACCCGCTCGACTTCACCACCACCACCACCTTCTGGAACGAGGACGGCTTCGGCGGTGAAGTACCTCCGCAGACCGCCCGATTCGATGATGGTGCGGCCTTCGATTCCTACATCACCATCGGTACCACCGGACGTTCCGGCTTCTCCGCTGGATGTGGGACGAACACCCAGCAAGTCGGTACGCTGAAAACGGCGGACACCAACGGCAACCTGACCTTGTGTTCGGTCTACCAAGGTTTCCCCAGCGGCGCTGGCACCCCGGATGGCAACATCCCCGGTACCGTGCCCGCACTCACCTACAACCTTGGCAACCTGATCGACTTCTCCGCACTCACGGCCAACGGCAGTTCCTTGGTAGTGGTCGGTGATGCATGGGCCACCTTGCCAAACGGTCCCGGCGTGGACCCGGCAGGTACCAACCGCGTGCTCATCGCGCAGCTCACCACCGATGGTGCGCTCTCCTTCCACATCAACGTGCAACTTCAGCAGCCCACCGGTGGTGCGCTGGAGACCTACGTCTGGAACCAGGCCGGTGCTGGTGAACAGCAGAGCAACCTGCTCATCTACCCCGCTCCTTGCGTGGGTGCCGCCATCAGCAGCACCAGCAGCAACAGCCCGATCTGCAGCACGGATGCCCTCACCCTCGGTGTGATCGCGACCGGTACGGCTCCCTTGGCCTACACATGGACCGGTATCGGAACCATCAGCAACGGTGGAACGGCCAACGCCAGCGTTACCGGTGCTACCACCGGCAACTACAACATCGCTGTGAGCAATGCCTGCGGCAACGTGAACCAGAACGTAGCCGTTGTGGTCAATACGGCCACCACTTACTATGCGGATACGGACGGGGATGGTTTCGGCGATCCCAATGGTGCAACGCAACAAGCCTGCACAGCGCCCGGTGGTTTCGTCGCTGACAATACGGACCTCTGCCCTGCCGATGCCCTGAAGCAAGCACCCGGTGCCTGCGGTTGTGGTGTGGCCGATGTGGCCACCACCTACTATGCGGATGTGGACGGTGATGGCTTCGGCGATCCTGCCACCACACAAGCCGGTTTCACCTGCTCAGTACCCGGAGGCTTCGTAAGCAACAACACGGACAACTGCCCTGCGGTATCCGGTGTGATCGGTTCCACCTGCAACGATGGCAATCCGAATACTTCCGGCGATGTATTGAACGCGAGCTGCGTTTGCGCTGGTACGCCCTTCACCGCTTACCTCAGCGAGGTGTACGTGAACCCACCAAGCACGGATGACACGCAGGAGTTCATCGAGATCAACGGCTCTGCGGGTCTTTCCCTGAGCGGCTGGTTCATCCTGGCGATCGAAGGTGATGGCACCACGCCCGGCCTCGTTGATGTGCGCTATGCATTGACCGGTAGCATCGGAACGAACGGCCTCTACCTCGTGCGCGACAACGCTGCGGTGATCAACCCCGCTCCTGCTGCCGGTACCACGGTACAGGTCGGTGACTTCAATCCTGATCTGGAGAACGGCTCGAACACCTTCATCCTCGGCTTCGGTACGGCACCCGCTCTGGGCACCGATCTTGACACGGACAACAACGGCGCGATCGACGCAGGTGCCCTCAGCGCGTTCACAGTGGTGGACGCTATCGGCCTGATCGAGAACGACGGCGCGAGCAACATCGGCTACGGTGTGAACCTCGGTTTCAGCAACCTCGGCCCTACGGCCGGGTTCAACAGCGATGTGTTCTACCGCATCTTCAACGCTGACGGAACGCCCTGCAACTGGAACGGTGGTGATGTGAGCGGTACGAACCCCAACGGTCCGTACACCTTCATCGGTACCAGCGTTACCGGTTTCAGCAACCACGGCCTGAACCTCACGGCCAACCCGCTCGACTTGTCGCCTGGTAACAGCAATCTTTTGCCCGACGTGGACACCGACGGTATCGCCAACTTCTGCGATCTCTGCACGGACACGGACGGTGACCTCGCGGGTGACCCAGGTTTCCCCTCCAACACCTGCGCACTTGACGGTTGCCCTACGGATGCTGCCAAGACGGCTCCCGGCCAGTGCGGCTGCGGCGTGCCTGATACGGATACGGATGGTGACCTCGCCGCCGATTGCAACGATGGTTGCATCAACGATCCGCTGAAGACCGCCCCCGGTGCTTGCGGTTGCGGTGTGGCCGATGTGGCTACCACCTACTACGCTGACGTGGATGGTGACGGCTTCGGCGATCCTGCCAGCCCGCTCGCAGGCTTCACCTGCATCGTGCCACCAAACCACGTGACCAACAACACGGACAACTGCCCTGCTGTGTCCGGCGTGATCGGTTCCACCTGCAACGATGGCAACCCGAACACCAACAACGATGTGCTGAACGCGAGCTGCGTTTGCGCTGGCACGGCCGTAACGGCCATCACCGGTTGCAGCAGCTCACAGAGCCCCTACATCCTGCCCGTTGGTGCAGGTCGCACGACCACGTCCATCCTCACAGTGGGTGATCTCGTGGGCGGCTATGACCTCGTGGGTATCCCTGACGGCATGGGTGCTTACGACAACAACAACGGCACTTTCACGCTGTTGGTGAACCATGAGCTCGGTGCCACGGAAGGCATCGCACGCGCACATGGCTCGGCCGGTGCATTCGTGAGCAAGTGGGTGATCAACAAGAGCAACCTCTGCGTGCAGAGCGGTGCCGATCTGATCACTACCGTGCAACTGTGGAACGGTACGGGCTTCGCTCCTGGCACTACGGCTTTCGGCCGTTTTTGCGCGGGTGACCTGCCTGAGCCTTCTGCCCTGTACAACGCCGGTACCGGCAAGGGAACGCAAGAGCGCATCTACCTGAACGGTGAAGAAAGCGGTGCTGAAGGACGTGCCTTCGGCCACATCTCCACCGGCCCGAACGCAGGAACCAGCTACCAGCTGCCCTACCTCGGCCGCTTCTCATGGGAGAACGCCTTGGCATGCCCAGTGGCCAGCGACAAGACGATCGTGGTCGGAACGGATGACGCCACACCCGGACAGGTGTACTTCTACATCGGTAACAAGCAGAGCACGGGCACTGAGATCGCGAAAGCAGGCCTGAACAACGGCAAGCTCTTCGGTGTGAAAGTGACCGGTCTCACCACGGAGGTGAGCGCCAGCTTCGTTGCACCGAACACGCCCTTCAGCCTGTTCGACCTCGGCTTCGTGCAGAACACCACGGGTGCCGCGCTGAACACAGCCAGCAATACCGCAGGTGTTACCGCGTTCCTGCGCCCTGAAGACGGCGCGTGGGACATCAGCAACCCGAGCGATTTCTACTTCCTCACAACCAACAGCTTCTCGAACCCGAGCCGTATGTACCGCTTGCGTTTCACGGACATCCTGAACCCTGAACTCGGCGGCACGATCACCGCAGTGCTCGACGGTACGGAAGCCACGGCCCAGAAGATGATGGACAACATGTGCATCGACACTTACGGCCAAGCGTTCATCCAAGAGGACCCAGGAAACCAGTCGTATCTCGCACGCATCCACAAGTATGACATCGCTACTGATGCCATCGTGGATGTAGCCACGCACGATCCGAGCCGCTTCATCATCGGCGGTGCCAACTTCCTTACCCAAGACGAGGAAAGCTCCGGCATCATCGACATGAAGGACATCCTCGGCAAGGGCCGTTACCTCATCAACGACCAGGCGCACTATGCGATCCCGGGCGAACTGGTGCAGGGCGGACAATTGCTCGAACTGCGCACCGGTGATACCACCAATGTGTGTGTTGCACCATCGCTCGCCGACATCTCGGGAGCGCAAACGCTCTGCAGTGCTGATACGTTGAAACTGAACGCGGCCTTCAACGGCACGCCGAACCTCAGCTACAGCTGGAGCGGTACGGGCAGCTTCCTCTTCGGCAGCGGCAACGCGAGCGCTCTTGTAACGGGCGCAGCCAGTGGCACCTACACGGTGACGGTGAGCAATGCTTGCGGCACGGCTACTGGAACGGTGAACGTGACGGTGACCCCGACCACGAACGACACCACCACGGCGACGGCTTGCGATACGTACACCTGGAGCGTGAACAACCAGACGTACACCGCCAGCGGAACCTACTCCAATGTGGTCGGTTGCGATACGGACGTGCTGGTATTGACCATCACTCCGAGCACCGGTGGAAGCTTGACGGCGAGCGCCTGCGATACCTACACGTGGACCGCGAACAACCAGACGTACACCGCCAGCGGCACCTACACCAACCCTGTGGGTTGCAACACGGATACGCTCGTGATCACCATCACCCCGAGCACCGGTGTTAGCCTGACGGCCAGCGCCTGCGATACCTACACCTGGACCGCGAACAACCAGAC
>JANOPI010000043.1:0-3353 GCA_031421755.1 Flavobacteriales bacterium
CCGGATCACCGTCATTGTCCAGATCGAAGAACCAACCGGGTCCTTGCGCGCCGACGTTGGAAGGCGAGGTGCCGGTAACGCTGTTCGCATAGGTCCACGAGCCTCCGGAGAAACCGCATTCGAACGGCGGAGCACCAGCGATGAACGATGCGGGGTCCCAGCCCGCACCGAACGTGGGAACAACGCCATGCAGCCAATTGATACCGGCCTGGTTCCACGAGTTGATCGTGAGGCAGAACAGGACCTGTTGACCGGCCGAGTATTGGCCACCGACCGGCGCCGGATCGGCTGTTACGGTGTAGTCGATCAAGCAAGGCTGGGCGCTGGCCACGCCGCAGGTGGCCATGGCCAGGATCGCAGGAAGTCGCTTCAGGAAGGAAGGCCGCATAAGGTTCAGGCGGTCAGGTGACAGAAAAGCTCCGAAAGATCAGAGATTCGTGAAAGAGACGCTTTAGCGAGCGATCAGGGTGCCCAGCGTGTACCGTGTTCCTGACACGCGATCGTGCATCAGCGCGGTGTAGGTTCCGGCCGGAAGATCCGCGCGGTCGAACCAGTGGTCCTGGCCGGCGCGAACATTCACGGTACGCACGGTCCTTCCGCTCGCATCGATCAGCAGCACCGTGCCGTTGGCTGAGTTGTTCCGCAAGGTGAACCCCTCGGTGAAGATGGTCGGGCGGATCTCTGCTGAAGGTGTGTCCGGTTCCGCAAGACCATTGCCCGAAGACTCCACGCTGTAGAGATCGAACAAGGCGGAGCAATAGAGCGTGTTGCCTGCCACCAGGAATTCCTCCTGTGCCGCGGCGTCCACCTCGGAGAAACCGGTGTTGTAGTCGCTCCAGGTCGCGCCGTTGTCCGTGCTGCGCAGGCAGCCGCTGGGGGAAGGGAGCAGGGTAAGCACCGCGCCGTCGAAGGCGACCACTTCACCGTCGATCGGTGCCGATGGATCACCGCTAGCATCGACCCAGAGGGTTCCACCATTCGAGCTGTACCGCATGCCGTAGGTGCAGGCGATCACCAAGGTGTTGTTGACCGAAGCGAGTGAGAACGTCGCATAATTCACAGTGGGATTCGCCGTCCAACTCTGTGCGTTGTCAACGCTGGTGTACAAGCCGACGCTCGTGCTGGCCCAGAGGATGTTGCCCACTTCCGTAACATGGTACACCGTTACGTTGCTGCCCATACCGCTGTGGCCGATGAGCCAGGTGTTGCCGAAGTTGCCACTGCGGTACATGCCCCCGCCTTCACCCACGGTTCCGGCGAATACGGCCACCAGGGTGGTCCCGAAGTTGAAGAACTTGTTCGCGTAAACCGCTGTGCTCGCCGCGAGCGTGCCGTTGATGTTGTTCCAATTGGCCCCGCCATCGCCGCTGCGGTAGATGCCGCTTTCCGTGCCGGCGTAGAGATAGGCGCCATCGGACCCCACGCTTTGCACGAAGTAATTGGCACCCAGCATCGGGAGACCTGTGTTCACGGCGGTGAAGGGGCCTGTTCCGCCTATGCTTTTCTTCACGCCGTTGGGGTAGGTGGCGCAGTAGAGGTCGCCCTGGTGCTGGCAAAGGCTGCGGTTGCTGAACATGCCGGCACCCAGCGGGGTCCACTGGGCCACCAAGGAGCCGGATAGCAGGAGGGTGGTGAAAAGCGGAATGAGGATACGCATGCGAGGGGAGCGGTTTCTGGAGCGGGTTTGCGGGCCTATTCAGGAGGGAAGGGAGGGAACAATGTCCACCCTTGTACCTGAAAGGGCCACGAAATTAGCCGAAGACGGGTGTCGTCCGATCGGGATCAGGTACCGACCTTCTTCGCGGGCATCTGCTGAAGGCGAGCCTTCACCGCCCGGAAGGGCTCACAGACCCGCAGCAGGTTGCTGCCCAAAGCCGAGCCGAGTTGAAATGCACGCGAGCCGGTGGCCGGGGTATGCTGCAGCACGGTCTGCACCTCAGCAGGATGCATGACCACGGCATTTTCGAGGCAATTCCGCACACCCGATTCCACCGCGCGGTCTGCACCGTTCAAGTCGATCGAACTCATGCAACCGCACAGGTCGACCATCAAGGAAGGTCGGCCCGCATACTGCCCACGGACCTCACCGGCAGTGCCAAAAAGCACCATGGCAAGAACGATGATCAGAAGTGGCCGCATCAGTATCACGACGTGAAAGTAGGGCGATCAGGCGTCCCCGTTCATCAAGGTGATGAGCGGTTATGCACCGGTAGGGCTGGGTCAGGCATCGGGGTTGGCGGAAACGAGGAGAAAAACAGTGGTGGTTTCCGCCCATCGCGCGGCCGATCGGGCATTCAGCCATTCCAGTCCACTGGCTCGGGCAATACGGCGGAGCCGCGCCAGATCCAGATCTTCGCTCAGTACCATGTAAACATCGGACCCATTCGCGATCCGCTTGGCGAGCGCGGGGAACAGTTTCTCGAAGTAGGCCAGACCTGCACCGGCATGGAAGGCACGCTCAGCTGGCGATGTAGGATCACGATCGTAGTACGGCGGGTTGATGGCGATCACATCGAAGTGGTCCGGCAGCGCATCGAACTGGTCGCTGAGCACGGCTCGAAGCCGAAGACCATTGCGTTCAGCGTTCCGCTCCGCACATTCTACGGCGGAAGGGTACACGTCACTGGCCGTTACGGTGGCCCCTGCCCGGGCGGCTGTAAGGGCGATGCGGCCGGATCCGGTACCCAGATCCAGGAATGTGGATCCGGCGAGCGACAAGGCTTGTGTGTGCTCGGCGAGCAGGCGCGTGCTCAGGAAGAGGTCGGGATGGAATACGCCGGCAGGAATGAGCAGGTCGAAACCGTCCACGCGCACGCGGCGTTCCTTGCTGCCCCACCAAATGTACCAGCCTTGAAGTAGTGGTGCGATCACGCGAAGGGCGGCGCGGCGTATCGGTCCGGGGCGGCTCACTTCGAAGGGAATCCGTCGATCTCCGGTTGGCGGTAGCGCCACAACTTCTGCAGCGCCTTGATCTCATACGGCCACTTGGTGAAGCCGGTGCGGTAGCGCAGCGCGCTCACCGTTCTGATGGTGGCTCGTTGCGCGGTTGAAAGGCGAACGTCCGTGGCTGTCGGATAACGTCCGTTGAGTACTGTTTCAAAATCTCGGATGCGATCGATGGCTTTGGGCGTTAGCCAGGGCGTGAGCGGGTTCTTGCGCAGGTCGAAGTTCTCCCATCGGGGATCCAGCCAGTCCTCCAGTTTTTCTGGGAACTTGAATCCGGCGGCTTTGGTGCGCTCGAAGAGTTCGCTGCCTTCCACGGGCACCGGGCTGTACACGTATATGATGATCTCCGTGTCCGGGTTCACGTCCTTCACCTTGCGGATGAAGGCGATGTCGCGGTCGATGCGATC
>JANOPI010000044.1:0-26990 GCA_031421755.1 Flavobacteriales bacterium
CGAACTCAAAGCCGAGCATGAACTCGTGCGAACCGCCGGTGTAGTTGTTGAGCTGGGTAATGGGGTAGTCGTAGGCGTAGCCCACGCTCAGATCACCGGTGATGTTGTATTGCGCCAGCAGGCCCACCGCATCGGTATGGCGGTACATGGCGCCGAGCCAGAACTTCTCATAGAGCAGGAAGTTGGCCGTAAGATCGAAGCTGACCGGTGCGCCTTCCACGGCCTTCACCAGGAACGTGGGCTTGAACTTCGTGTACATGCCCATGTCGAAGACGTAACCCCCGCTCATGAACCAGTGCGCGCGCTGGCCCGCCTGCCAGACATCCCCGAGCAGGGCGGTATCCACCGCGTTCTCGAACATCTTGGTGCTGAGCATCTTCGGTGTACTGAGGCCCAGGTAGTGGCGATCACTGTACCACATCACCCCGAAGCCGAATTGCGGATCGAGCTTCTGCTGCACGTTCTGCTGGAAGACCTGATCGTTCTGCTGCAACGGGCTCAGGTCGGCGAAGCGCCCCTGGAAGAGGTTCATGCCGCCTTTGATACCGAAGGACAGTTTCGAGTTCCGTGAGAGGAAGAGGCGGTAGGCCACATCGACCATGAAGCCGTACTGCGTTACGGGTCCGTACTCATCGCGCATGATCGATCCCCCCAGGCCCAAGCTCTCCATGAGGAAGGGGCTGTGCGCTGTGAGCGTTTGGGTGGTGGGCGCACCTTCGAAACCCACCCACTGGTGGCGGCTGAGGGCCTTCAGGCTCACCCGCTCAGCGCTCCCCGCATAAGCGGGATTGATGGCCAGCTGGTTGAACATGTACTGCGTGAACTGCGGGTCCTGCTGCGCGCGCACCGCGTCCGGCGCGAACGCCAGCGCGATGGCCGCCAGCCCTGCCCATCCCTTGATCCCGTGCTTCATCTTCCGTTCAGTTGTCGTTGTCCTTCTGTTGCTGCCCACCCGTTGCCGTGGCGGATGGGCCACCCGTGTTCCGCCCGTCCGCTTTAGCGCTTCAGGTAGATATATCCGGTGTACGGCTCGTCCTCATTGCCGAGGTCGAGGATGTAGTAGTAGGTGCCTTCCGGCAGTTCCTCGCCCCAGTTCATGTTCGCCTCGCTGCGGCCGTCCCAATCGTTGTTGTAAGGGCTGCGCTCCAGCACCTGCGTACCCCAGCGGTTGAACACTTGGAAGCTGTTCCCGCGATACCCCTCGAGCCCCAGGATCACATAGGTGTCGTTCACCCCGTCGCCGTTCGGGCTGAAGGCGTCCGGAATGGTGAACTCCGTGCAATCGTTGATGGTGATGAGCATCGTGTCGTTCGTGCTCGGGCATACACCGTTCTCCACGGTCCACAGGAAGATATTGGTACCGATGCCGAGGTTATCGACCGTCGTGGCGGTATCATTCAGGTTGAGGATGTCCCCCGTGCCTTCCAAACGTGTCCAGAGACCGGTCGCGGTCTGCGACACCAGCGGTACGGTGTGCATGTCCGTGCTCGTGGTGTCCAGGCAGTACTCCTGGTCCGGTCCGGCGTTGGCGGCAAGCTCACTTCCGTCGAATACGTTGATGGTGAGCTCACTGGTGCTGACACCGCACGGGCCGTTGTTCACCGTCCACTGGTATTCATTCGTACCGAAGCCGATGTCGTTGATGGTGGTGGCCGGCGATGTGGGGTTGGCGAAGGTGCCGCTGCCGCTGAGCAGCAGCCACAGGCCGGTTGCCGGGAAGGTCGGGATGGATGCGTCCATGAAGGCGTCAGCGCTGGTAAGTGTGCAGAAGTTCTGGTCTGGTCCAGCGTTGGCATTGCCTGCGGCACCGTTGAATACCTCCAGGGCCACCGTATCGCTGGTGATACCGCAGGCGCCGTTGTCGAGGGTCCATAGGAGAAGGGTGATACCCGGTGACAGACCGCTCACAGCGCTGGTGGGCGAGGCCGGATCATCCACGAAACCACTTCCGCTCACGATGGTCCAGGTGCCTGTGGCCGGGGTCGAAGGCGCATTGCCTGCGAGGGTGACACCGCTGGGGGGCGCACAGAGCTGCTGATCCGCTCCGGCATCCGCATTCGGGGAGGCTGCGTCATAGACACCGATCTCCACGAGGTCGATCGTTGGCGTTCCGCACGGTCCGTTGTCGATGTTCCAAGCGAGTACGACGATACCGGGTGAGAGGTCCGTAACACCGGTGGCCGGATCGCTCGGATCGGCGATGGTGGCGGTACCGCTCACCAGCGTCCAGATACCGACCGCGGGGTAAATGGCCGCGTTGGCCGCCATCGTTACCGTGTTCGGTTGTGTCGGTACGCAGATGCCCTGGTCAGGACCCGCATCCGCTGCGGGTTGCTGGCCGTCAAAGACGCGGATGCGCACCGTGTCCGTGGTCGTTCCGCACGCGCCGTTGTCGATCGTCCACACCAGAACGTTGTCGCCCACCGGCAGATCACTTACCGTGGTCAGGGGATCGCTGCCGACAGCGAAGGTTCCGCTGCCCGAGGCGATGGACCAGTTGCCCGTACCTGGGAAGACGGCGCTGTTGCCGGCCATGACGGCACTCGTGTTCGGCGTGCAGAGGTCCTGGTCAGGACCGGCTGCGGCGGGGGCCGCCGTGCTGTCGAACACCGCGATGGTGAGCGTGTCTCGGCTTGGCGGACCGAAGCCGCACGAGCCGTTGTAGACCACCCATTCAAAGACGTTCAGACCGATCTCCAGTCCGGTGATGCTTGCAACAGGATCATTCACGTCCGAGATGATGCCGGTACCGCTCAGGAGGGTCCATGTGCCTTCACCTGGGAAGGTCGGCACCAAGGCCTGCATACCGGTGCTATCGTCCGGTGTACACAATTCCTGCTCCGGCCCCGCGTCAGCCGATGGAGCCGCCGGGTCATAGATGTAGATATCCACCGTGTCGGTCAGCAGCCCGTTGTTCGGGCAAGGGCCCAAGTCGAGCGTCCACACCAACGTGGTGATACCGGTGCTCAGGTCGTTCACCAATGTGGTCGGGTTGGTCGGCTCTACTACCGTGCCGGTACCGCCGATGATGGTCCATGTGCCCGTTGCAGGCAGCAGCGGCGCTTCTCCCTGGAGCTGCGCGAAGGTGAGCGGCAAGCAGGTTTCCTGATCAGGACCGGCATTCGGTGCGTTCGTGCTATCGCTGTAGAGGATCACCGACATGGTGTCCGAGGTGAGTGCGTTCGGGCACGGTCCATTGTCCGTGGTCCACACGAACGTGTTGGTGCCGATGGTGAGGCCGACGACCTTGGAGTTCGGGTCGTTCACATCCTCGAACAGGCCGGCCCCGTCGATGAGCGTCCACGTGCCGGTGGCCGGGAAGGTGGGCGTATTGCCGGCCAGGAACACACTGTCCTGCGGGGTACACAATTCCACATCCGGACCAGCGTCGGCCGGCAGGTTGTTCTCGTCGAAGATGAAGATGCTCACACTGTCGCTGCTGATGCCGCAGACGCCTTGCTCAAGGGTCCATACCAGGATGTTCTCGCCTACGGGCAGGCCGCTCACCGCCGTAGTGGCATCGGTGGCGTCCGCGAAGGTGGCCGCACCTTGCGCTATGGTCCAGATGCCCGATCCCGGAGGCGTGGGATCATTGCCCTCGAGCACCGTGGAGGTGTTCGGTGTGCAAAGTTCCTGGTCAGCTCCAGCGGCGGCCGGTGGCGAGTTCAGGTCGAAGAGCTGTATGCTCACCTGATCGTTCGTGAGTCCGTTCGCGCATGGCCCGTTGCTCACGGTCCACTCCAGTACGAGCGTTCCTATAGCGATGTCCGTTACCGTGGTCAAAGGATCTGCCGGATCAGTGATCGTTCCCGTACCGCTGATGATCGTCCATTGGCCGGTGGCCGGGAAGGTGAGCGCGCTGCCAGCGAGCGTGGCGCTCGTAACAGGTGTGCAGATCTGTTGGTCAGCACCGGCGTTGGCGTCCACGTTGTCCTGGTCGAAGACGAAGATGCTCACCTCGTCCGTGGTCAGGGGATCAGCACAGGGGCCGTTGGTAACCACCCACTGGAAGATGTTCTCTCCGATGGCCAGGTCCGAGATGGCGGTGTTCGGGTCGTTCACGTCGGCTATGATGCCTGAGCCGCTGACCAAGGTCCATGTGCCCGTACCCGGGAAGGTGTACGCGCTACCGGCCATTGTGGTGGAGGTGTTCGGCGTGCAGAGCTCCTGATCGGGGCCCGCATCCGCCAAGGGCTGATCCTCATCGAAGAGGAAGATGCTCATCTCGTCCTCACTGATACCGCTCTCGCATGGGCCATTGTCGACCGTCCACTGCAGGATCGTTTCACCCACGGCCAAGCTGCCGACCACGGTGTTCGGGTCGTTCACATCCAGGAAGGCGGCGCTGCCCTGCAGCACGGTCCACGTGCCGATGGCCGGGAAGATCACCGGGCTTCCGCTCAATTGGTAACCACCCACGGGGGTGCATAGCGAGGTATCAGCACCGGCGTCAGCCAACTGGTTGGTCGCATCGAAGAGGAAGATGCTCACCGTATCCGTGGTCAGCCCGTTCGCGCAAGGGCCGTTGCTCACGGTCCAGACGAACACGTTCTCACCGACCGTGAGGCCACTTACCACACTGGCGGGATCGTTCACATTCACCACGCTGCCCGTACCGGAGATCAGGCTCCAGGTGCCTGCGGCCGGGAAGGTGACGGAGCTGCCACTCATGGTCGCATCGCTCTCAGGGGTACAGAGCTCCTGGTCAGGACCCGCGGCAGACAGGGGATTGTTCTCGTCGAAGACGAAGATGCTCACCTGGTCCGTGGTGATGCCGTTGTCGCAGGGGCCGTTGTCCACCGTCCACTCGAAGATGTTCTCACCTACCACCAGACCGGTCACGGCCGAGTTCGGGTCGTTCGCATCGGCGATGATGCCAGCGCCGCTCACCAACGTCCATGTACCCTGCGCAGGGAAGATCAGGCTGCTGCCCGCGAAGCTGGTCGAGCTCGTGGGCGTACAGACTTCCTGATCCGGACCCGCATTCGCACCGGGGTTGTTCTCGTCAAAGAGGAAGATCGTCACCTCGTCCGTCGTGAGGCCGTCCGGGCAGGGGCCATTGTCCACCGTCCAAGCGAAGACGTTCGCGCCCACGCTCAGGCCGGATACTCCGGATTGTGGATCGTTCGCGTCAGCGAACACGCCTGTTCCGTTCACCAGTGTCCATGTTCCTTGGGCGGGGAAGATCACGTTGCTGCCCAGCAGTGTCGTGCTCGTATTCGGCGTACACAGCTCCTGGTCCGCACCGGCGTCAGCCACGGGATTGTTCTCATCGAACACGAAGATGCTCACTTGGTCGGTGGTCAGCTGGTTCACACAAGGACCATTGCTCACGATCCACTGGAAGATGTTCTCGCCCACGGAAAGATCGGTGACCTGGGTGGTCGGATCGTTCTCATCAGCGATGGTGCCCGTGCCCTGAACGAGGCTCCACGTTCCCTGTGAAGGGAAGGTGACCGCGCTGCCGACGAGGAAGGTGGATGTTGTGGGCGTACACAGTTCCTGGTCCGGTCCGGCATCCGCGGTGGCATTGCCCTCGTCGAAGATGTAGATGCTCACCGTGTCCGTAGTGAGCCCATTCAAGCAAGGCCCGTTTGTCACCGTCCACACGAACGTGTTCTGGCCGATGGTCAATCCTGTGACCCCGGTATTCGGATCGGTGGCATCCACGAATACACCGGTGCCGGATACCAGCGTCCAGGTCCCGGCGGCCGGGAAGGTGATCGCGCTGCCGCCCAGCGTGGTGGAGCTGATCGGGGTGCAGAGCTCCTGATCCGTGCCCGCGTTGGCAACGGGGTTGTTCTCGTCGAATACGAACACGCTCATCTGGTCCGTGGTGATGCCATTGGCGCACGGGCCATTGTCCACTGTCCAGCCATACATGTTCTCTCCCACGCCCGCTCCGCTCACCGTGGTGTTCGGATCGTTCGCGTCCGCGAATACGCCAGTGCCTTGCAACACGCTCCACGTTCCGAGTGCAGGGAAAGTCACAGCGCTTCCGGCGAGCGTGGCTCCGGTGATCGGCGTACAGACCTCCTGGTCCGGGCCGGCGTTCGCATCCGGGTTGTTGCCGTTGAAGAGGAAGATGCTCACCTCATCACTGGTCGTTCCGCAAGGGCCGTTGCTGATGGTCCAGCTAAGGATGGTCTCCCCTACACCCAGTCCGCTCACCGTGGTGGCCGGATCGTTCGCGTTGGCGAATACGCCTGTTCCCTGTGATACTGACCATGTGCCTACAGCAACGCCTGCCACCGAATTGGCCGCGAGTTGCGCCGAGGTGGTCGGGGTGCAAAGTTCCTGATCCGCGCCCGCATCCGCAGCGGCGGCCGTGTTGTCATAGACGAAGATGCTCACCAGGTCAGTGGTTTGACCGGAACACGGACCATTGTTCACCGTCCACAGGAACACGTTCTCCCCGATGGCCAGATCTGTTACGCTGGTATTGGCCAAGGTCGGGTCGGTAATGGTGCCCGCACCGCTGACCAATGTCCACGAACCTGAACCCGGGAACGTGTACGTACTTCCGCTCATCGTGGCGGTGTTCACCGGCAGGCACAGGCTCTGGTCCGATCCGGCGTTGGCGGTCAGTTGGTCATTGTCGTACACGAGCAATGACATCTGGTCTTGCGTTACGCCGCATGGGCCGTTGTCGATCGTCCACTCCAGCACGGTCTCACCCTCGGTAAGGCCGGTAACGATCGATGAGGGGTCGGTCTGATCGCTGAAGGTGGCCTGTCCACTTATCACACTCCAGAAACCGGTAGCTGGACCGACGGGCAGGTTGCCGTTCAAGGCGACCGTATTGGCCACCCCGCATACAGATGTGTTCGGGCCAGCGTTCGCGTCCGGCGCATCCGCGTCGTACACGCTGACATCGACCACGTCATCTCCAGCACCCGTGCTGCATGGACCATTTACTACGATCCATGCGAACTGGTTCAGCCCGACGCCCATGCCGGTAACCGAACTGGCAGGGTTGTTCGGGTCGGTAACGGTGCCCGTGCCCTGCACAACCTCCCACGTTCCGATCGCCGGGAAGGTGACGGGGCTGCCTTGCAGGGTCGTGGTGTTCACCTCGCAAAGGCTTTGGTCCGCGCCCGCTTCCGGTGTGGCGTTG
This sequence comes from Flavobacteriales bacterium, assembly GCA_031421755.1. GTDB lineage: Bacteria > Bacteroidota > Bacteroidia > Flavobacteriales_F > PHOS-HE28 > PHOS-HE28. The sequence goes on from JANOPI010000044.1 coordinate 7,118, forward strand.
GATGCGTCATAGAGGAAGATGGTGACCGGATCGAAGGTGATCGGGTTCACGCAGGGGCCATTGTTCACGGTCCACACGAAGGTATTCTCGCCGATAACCAGTCCATTTACCGTAGTGGTGGGATCGTTCGCGTCAACGAACGTACCCGCCCCTGCAAGCACCGACCACGTTCCTATGGCCGGACCGATCAACGAACTGCCAGCCAGTACCGCACTGTTCACTGGGGTGCAGATGTTCTGATCAGGACCTGCGGCCGCAACCGGATTATTCTGGTCGAAGAGTGTGATCACCACCTGATCGGCGGTGATCGGGTTCGCACAAGGACCATTGTTCACGGTCCATTCAAAGATGTTCACACCGGTAGCCAGTCCGGTAATGGCCGTGTTCGGGCTGTTCGCATTGGCGATCGAGCCCGCCCCTTGGATTAGGGTCCACTCGCCGGTAGCGGGGAATGTCGGTGCGCTGGCGGAGAGGGTGGTAGTCGTCGTTGGCGTACACAGGTCCTGGTCGGCACCCGCGTTGGCAGCACCGTTGGCCGGATCGAAAACGAGTACGATCACATCGTCGTTCGACACCCCCGGGGTGCAAGGCCCGTTGTCCACGGTCCATACGAAGCGGTTCGTACCGATGCCCAGGTTGGTGGCCGTGGTTACGGGGTCGAATGGATCAGTGAGCACTCCGGTACCTTGAGCAACGGTCCATTGGCCTTGACCGGGGAATACGATGCCACTGCCATCCAAGGTCACTTGAGCGAAGCTGCCATCAGCACAGACCTCCTGATCCGCACCCGCATCGGCAGCGCCCTGGCCCGCATCGAACACATTGATCGTCACCGGGTCACTGCTGATCCCGCAAGGGCCGTTGTTGATGTTCCATACCAGCACGTTCACACCGATCGCCAGACCGGTCACCGATGTGGTGTTGTCGGTATCATCGGCGAAGTTGGCCGTACCCTGCTGTACCGTCCAGAATCCCGTGGCCAAACCCACCGGCGGGTTCGCTGCGGTAGTGAACTGGCCGACGTCGCTGCAGAGGTCGAGATCCGGACCCGCGTTGGCCGGTTGTCCCGAACCATTGAAGACATTGATCGTTACCTGATCCGTGGTGACACCCGGGACGCAAGGACCGTTGTTCACCGTCCACTGGAACACATTGTTCCCGAGCCCGAGACCCGTTACCTGCGTGTTCGGATCATTGGGCGTCACGATCGCTCCGCTCCCGCTCACCAACGACCATGTTCCGATAGCCGGACCCACAAGATCGCTGCCTGACAACACCGTGCTGTTGATCGGGGTACACAGGCTCTGGTCAGTGCCGGCGTTCGCCACCGGGTTCGCCGCGTCATACACGAAGATGCTCACCTGATCGCTGCTGATCGGGTTCACGCATGGGCCGTTATCGATGGTCCATTGGAAGGTGTTCACCCCGACACCCAACCCGGTCACTGTGGTGATCGCGCTGCCTACCGAAGTGATGTTACCGATCCCGCTCACGAGGCTCCATGTACCTGTGGCCGGGTAGATCACCGGCAGGCCGGATAGCGTCACCGTATTCGGGAAGGTGGGGATGCAGATACTCTGGTCCGGACCTGCCAACGCCGGGTCCTGACGGTTGTCGAAGACCCTGATGAGCACCTCATCGAAGGTGTCCGATCCGCAAGGGCCGTTGCTTACCGTCCAGCGGAATGCGTTGTCGCCGATCCCCAGGCCGGTGATAAGCGAGGTGGGGCTGCCAGGCGTAACGATCGATCCACTGCCACTGATCAAGGTCCACGTGCCGGATGCGGGGAAGACCAAGGTGCTGCCGGACATGTTGTACGTGGTGTCAGGACGGCACAAATCGACATTCGGTCCGGCATTCGCCACCGGATTGTTCCCATCGAACAGGAAGATGCTCACTTGGGCGGTGGTTGGCGATCCGCAAGGGCCGTTGTCCACCGTCCAACTGAAGATGTTCTCACCCACGGACAGGCTGCTTACCGCCGTACTCGACAATGCAGGGTTGGCGAAGGTGCCGCTCCCTTGGATCACGGACCAGGTACCCGAGGCCGGACCGGTCAAGTTGCTGCCAGCCAAGGTGGCACCGGTCGTTGGCGTACACAGTTCCTGATCAGGACCCGCATTCGCTGCGGGATTGTTCTGGTTGTATACGGAGATGACCAATTGGTCGGTGCTCGTGCCACACGTTCCGTTGTTGATGCTCCATTGGGCAAGGACTGTTCCCACACCCAGACCCGTGATGGTGGTAGTTGGCGAGTTCGGGGTGGTGATGATGCCCGTGCCGGAAATGATGGACCAACTGCCCGTTGCGCTTCCCACCGGTGTATTGGCCGTAACGGTCACTTGCGGGCTGCTGGAGCAGACGCTCTGATCAGCACCCGCATCGGCTGGTTGCGCATTGCCATCGAACAGGTTGATCGTGACCAGATCGTTCGTAGGCGCACCGCATGGTCCATTGTTCACGCTCCATTGGAACACATTGGTACCGATCCCCAGGTTGGTGATGGAGCTGGTTGATGATCCCGGTGTCGTGATCGTGCCACTACCGCTCACCAGCGTCCATGTGCCTGTGGCAGGGAAGGTGATGGCGCTTCCGGCCATGTTCACCGTGTTGATCGGTGTGCAGGTATTCTGATCGGGACCTGCGTTCGCCACCGGGTTGTTCTGATCATAGACCAGTACCGTCACCTGGTCCGTGGTAGTTCCGCAAGGTCCGTTGTTCACTTGCCATTGGAAGACGTTCTGGCCCACCGGCAGTCCCGTGATGCTGGTAAAGGGCGAGTTCGACGAAGTGATCGTTCCGCCGCCGCTGATCACGGACCATTGGCCTGTCGCGACCCCAACAGGAGGACTGGCTCCCATCAGCACACTCGTGGTGGTGGAGCAGATGCTCTGATCCGCACCGGCGTCCGCCACCGGCGCGGAACTGTTATAGATGTTGATGGTCACCTCATCGAAGGTGGTCCCGTTCGTGCAAGGTCCGTTGTTCACCGTCCAGCGGAACACGTTCGCTCCCACACCCAATCCCGTGATGGTCGTGGTCGGCGAGCTGGTCGTTGTGATCGTGCCGCTTCCGCTGATCAATGTCCATGTACCGGTGGCCGGGAAGATCAAGGAGCTGCCGACCATGGTGGCCGTGGTATTCGGCGTACACAAGCTCTGATCCGGACCCGCATCCGCGGTCGGGTTGTTCGCATCGAATACCAGTACCGTTACCTGATCGTTCGTGTTGCCGCAGGCCCCGTTCGCGATGCTCCATTGGAATACGTTCGCACCGACACCCATGGCGCTTACGGCCGTGCTACTGCTACCGGGCGAGGCGACGGTCCCACTTCCGCTCTGCAGGGTCCAGGTGCCAGTGGCCGGAGCGCTGATCGCGTTCGCGGTCAACGTGGCGTTCGGCGCGGTGCTGCAGGCCTGCTGATCCACGCCCGCGTTGGCCGCGCCCTGTCCGTTGCTGTTCACCACGATGGCGACCTCATCCGTGCTGACCGGATTCGCGCACGCACCGTTGTTGATGGTCCAGCGGAACACGTTCGTACCTACCCCAAGTCCAGTAATTCCGCTGGTAGGTGAACCCGGCGTGTTGATCGTGCCGCTGCCGCTCACCAGCGTCCATACACCCGTGCTCGGCGGGGTGGGATTGTTCCCCGCGAAGGTGGTCGTGGTCGTCGGTGTGCAGAGCTGCTGGTCAGGCCCAGCGTTCGCGGTCGCCGCGTTCTCATCGAACACCGTGATCGTCATGTTGTCGGTGGTGGGAGGACCGCACGGACCATTGTTGATCGTCCACCGCAGGGTGACAGTTCCGATGCCGAGACCGGTCACTGTGGAGGTAGGCGAGTTCGGCGTGGTGATGGTGGCCGTACCTGACACTACGGACCATGTGCCGGTGCTCGGTGCGCTCGGTGTATTGCCAGCCAGTGCTACCACCAGTGAGTTGCTGCACGCACTCTGGTCAGGGCCCGCATTCGCTGCGGGGGCCGCCGGGTCAAAGCGCGTGATGGTCACCTGGTCGGTGGTCACACCATTCGCACAAGGTCCGTTGTTCAACGTCCACTCGAACACGTTCGCACCGATGCCCAAGCCTGAAACCGAGGAAGAGGGGGACCCGGGCGATGCGATCGTGCCCGACCCGCTGACGAGGATCCATTGACCCGTGGCCGGAGCGATGGGCGCATTGCCGCCCAAGGTGGCTGTAACGGCGCAGACCTGTTGATCAGCCCCTGCATTCGCATTCGGGGAAGCAGCGTTAAAGACGGTTATGGTGACCTCGTCGTTCGAACTGCCGCATGCGCCATTGTTCACCGCCCATTGGAAAACGTGTGTTCCCACGGAAAGCCCGGTGATCTGTGTGGTAGGGGAACCCGCGTTGGCGATCGTTCCACTACCGCTCACCACCGTCCACTGGCCGATCGCAGGGGCGTTCGCCGCGCTCGCGTTCATCTGCACGCTGCTGCCAGGGGTACAGATGCTCTGGTCAGGCCCTGCGTTCGTGTTGCCGAGCGGTGTGAATACCGTAATGACCACATCATCCTCCGTGGGGGCCAGGCACGGCCCATTGCTTACGGTCCAACGGAAACGGTTCACCCCGGCGATCAGGCCGGTAACGGTGGTGGCAGGTGAGTTCGCGTCCGCGAAAAAACCGCTGCCTTGTACCACGTTCCAAGAACCGATCGCTGGTGCGTTCGCCACGTTGGCAGCCAGTGTGGCGGTGTTGGTCGGCAGGCACAATTGCTGGTCCGGTCCCGCGGCCGAGGCTTGTTGCCCAGCATCAAAATTCACTACGGTCACCTGGTCACTCGTGGTGCCGCAGGGTGCGTAGTCCAGCGTCCACTGGAACACGTTGTTGCCGATCGCCAGGCCGTTCACCAAGGTGTTCGGATCGTTCACGCTGTTGAAGCTGCCGCTACCGCTGATCACGCTCCACGTGCCCGTGACCTGCGGCCAGGGCTGTTCGGCCTGCAACACCAACTGCCCACAAGATTCCAGGTCAGGTCCCGCATCCGCCGGTGTGAAAGGAGGAGTTACGATGATCGTATAGCCGTACTGATTGCTACCTGTCAGCGGACAGGCGTTGTCCTCCACCTGCACAGCGAAAGTGTTGTTGCCAATATCAGCGACGGTCGGTGTCCAGTTGAAGGTGGCGGTCTGGAATGGCGATCCGCTCGTAGTGAAGGTGGCACCGGGAATAGCGTTGTTCCAGCTGATCGTTGTGTTCTGTCCGGCGTTGAGGTCGCTCGTATTGATCGTGAACGATACCGGTGTTCCGGCACACACCGTGGTGGTGTAATTGCCGGACCCGTTCACTCCCGAAGCGGTCGGAGAAGTATTCCCGAGGCAGGGTCGTACAACGACCTGTACATCGCGCGTGACCGACCCGATGAGTACTCCATTCCTGTATTCACGTACACGATAGGTGACAACCGCGACCTGTTGCACGCTGGGGATACAGGTCAAGGTGCCGGTGATGGGGTCTACCTGCACGGCACCGGCCCCGCCGATATTGCGGATCGGCTGTGTCAGGCTGTAGTTAGCGGCGAAGGGAATGGTCGCATTGTTGGTCGTACGTGGCTGGAGCAGGTCATAAGCCAGCGAATCGCCGTCCGCGTCGAAGGCTCCCGGGTTGTAGTTGATCTGCTGACCCAGGCAGTAATACGGCGTGGGGCTCGTTCCGAACTGTGGTGAGTTGTTGCACGCCACAGCCTGCCTGTTCATCTCCGTGCGGAGGTACAGGTTCTGGTTCCCTGGGTTCTGGAGCGAGGTGATCGAGTTGTTGCGACAGCATAAGGCCCAGCTGAACACCCAATCCGTAGGGGTGCCGCATCCCGCATAAGGGCTCAGGTTCACCAGCTTGGTGAACGTGTACTCCTCGAGTCCGTACGTGCCGTTGGCATTCACGCAGCGATCCACCTCTGTAGGGCAGATCGGTGTGATCACCTGCACACCCTGCAAGGTGAAGCACTCATTGAAGTTCGCCCCGCAGTTCGTGCTCCGGATATTGAAGCTCAACCCGTTGTTGCAGTTCGTTGGCGCCGCAACACCGTTGCAATCGCGGTAGAACTTGAGCGTGACCAGATACTGGTTCACGCCCACACAGGTGTAGGTGAGTTCTCCGCCTACGGCATGGGTGGCCTGCGCTTCGTGGCCCAACAGGACCAACGCGGCGGGGACAACGATGAGGCGAAGGAAGGAACGGGTCTTTTCGACCAGGGTGCGCGGTACGCGTAGCGGTGATGCCATGAACCTGCGGAATGTCAGCAACTCCCATCACACGCCCGCACCCGGAAGAGGGGTATCGCGGACCGGTCTTACGCGCGGCCGACGCAATGCATCACGATGATGCCGTCATCGACCTGTGTTCAGGACAGGTGCCGGACAAACCTATCCGGAGTGCTTCGGCGATCCCGTCGTCGAGGGCCGCACTTGTGAACAGGATCCTGTTCGGCGAGCGAAGAAAGAACGACCTTCTACCGCGTTCATGTTATTGATCAGCCGAGGACCGTACCGTGGCCCTGAACCACCATCCGACGCGTGTAGCGCGCGATATGCACGACCTGCCCTTGGCCGTCCAACAGCAGTATCGCACCGCCCCGGTTCCCGAAACGGGCCCCAAGCCCGCTGATGGTCACTGTCAATCGCTCTTCCACGGGAAGCACCAATCCATCCAGCGCTTCCACCCGCCCATGGGCATCCATGAGTTTCCATCCGTTCAACCGTATCGGCTCGCGCTCCCTATTGATGAGCGTAACCGTTTGGAGGGCGATGCCTTCGGGGCACAACAACGCATCGGTCATCGTCACTCGGCCCTTGTCCGTTGGAGCGGCCTGCGCCACGGGAAGTGATGCACGGCGGGCAGAAGTGGTCGTCGGGAGGGTACGATCGTTCATAGGGCGGGAGTGGTCATACAAAAGAACGCACGCCCAAAGGCCGCCACAATACCCTGTCCGTGGTAATTTCCGGGGTCTAATCCCCGATCGGCCGGAAAAAACCGATCGTCCCGCCGATCTGGCGGGTCAGGACCAGATCGCCCAGGCCCACCCTCCGGCCATGTTCCCGGGTGTTCTGCTCTCCGATGGTGTAAACCCCGGGGGCGATCACCTCCAGCACCACAGCCGTATGGCGTGGCATCCGAGCCGTATGCACCGCCGACCCCTCCTCCCATCGGAATTCAGCACCCTCGAATTGGACAATGTCGCCGGGAAGTACCGCTTCCTTACCGTGGTCCACCACCCTGCCAAAGCCATAGTTCCTGTCCCACTCCGCCTTGGCTGCGTTCAAGGCCGCTGCGGCCAGGTCCCAGCATTCTCCACGGCCGACCCGTTCGCCCACGTGCTCACGGACGAAGGACACTACGCCCTTGTTGACCGCAGGCAAGCTGTCCCCCTGAGACAAGGAGATGCTCGAAAAAAGGAGCTGACCGAGGCTGAAAAGTGTGATCCGCATGTGGTGAAGAAACGACGAGGAGCTCGCGATCGGTGTGCCGGAACAGAGGATATCCCGCGCGCTCGGGTCATTCCAGATCAAACGGCATCCAGTCGATCACCGTTCCGTCGCATGACGGTGCGTTCGGGCAGCAGATCATCAGGAAATCGTTGCGACCCTTGAACACCTTGAAATCCCCGACACAGATGATCTCGATGCAGTGGATGCATCTGAATACGTCTGTGAGCTCCGGTATCGGAGTGAACGGATAGTGCTCCTCCAGAAAGGCGGCTTTGTCGGTGATGGCCAGCTCTTCCATGCAATGCCAAGATAACATGGCCTTGGAACCGTCAACACTCTGTTCGAGGCCCTGATCCAGGATGGAGTACTACTTGCTTCCGAAAACCCGCTTCAACAGTTCGCTCGTGCGCGCCAACGGATCCTTGCGGATGCGCGCCTCCTCCTCGCCGATCAGTGCGAACAAACCATCGATCGCTTTCTGCGTGACGTACGCGTCCAGGTCAGGATCAACGGCCTTGGCACCCGTGAACATGCCGGCCTTGTTGTAGCCACTCGCCAACGGCGTCCAATAGCTGGTGAGCGCCACCTTCTTCGTTGCGCTTTCCACGATCGGTCGGAAGCGCTCCGTCAACGTGGTCGTTGTCTTCTCCGTGAGGTAAGTCGTAGCCGCATTGTCGCCACCCTTCAGGATCGCGAAGCCATCTCCAACGCTCATGCCCGTTACGGCGTCCTTCAATACGATCAACGCTTCCTTGGCCGCTTCTTCCGCAGCGCGGTTCATCGTCACTTCGAATTCATCCACCTGCTTGCTCATGCCGATGCCGGTCAGCGTGCTCTTCATCTTCTCCGCTTCCGGCGGAAAGGGAATGCGGATCCGATCGTTCTTCAAATAACCGTCCAGCGCCGAGCCGCGCAACACGGATTGCTCAGCACCCTTACCCAAGGCTTCCTTTAGTCCGGCGACCACTTCGTCATTCGTCAAGCCGCTGGTGCCACCACTGGTCACCTTGCTGGCAGCGTCCTTCAAGGACTTGGGGAATTGGGCGCTGCATGGAAGCGCGACGGCCAGCAGCAGGGAGAGGGTCAGGGTGTTCTTCATGGCGAAAGCGAAAGTAGGTGTGCGGCAAATGGGGCCAAGGATCGTGCCGCAACCTTCCTATCAAGGTGCCAACGCTGACCACGGGAATGCACAATCACACCTGCGATGCGGCGCCCTGAATTTCATCTTCCCAAGCAGCCTTGTGCTCATCAAACTTCACCCGGATGAGCCCGTAAGTATACTTAACCTCCTTCATCTTCAAGCCCACCTTAGCCATCAGCTTCTTTGTATCGGCATCCCTCGGCTTCGGCTTACCGATGTTGCCGAACTTCGAAGTGATGAACGCGCGGGCAGACTTCTCCACCACATGTTTCAGTTCATCTTCATCCGGTACATAGTTGGTGACACTCTTATGCCATGGTGTGACTAGAGAGACCACATCCGCAGAAACAAGATCGCTCCAGAGCTTGGGATGCTGTGCTCCCTTTGAAGCATGATGAGGAACCTTCAAAATTCGGGCGCGCACATCCTTCCCCATGCACTGCTTCCCATTTACCACATCGTTCCAACCAGTCGATCCACTCGGTGTCGTGCTTCCAATTTCAAGGTCAGCGCCGAGGATGATTCGTTCCCCTTTGTATGAAACAAAGAGAGCAACAGACTTGTCATTCGCATCAACTCTCGGAATGCGGGTGCGAAACGCTCCTATCTCATCAATATGAGCCGCTAACTCCTGTTCATAGCCCCCAATCGCCAAATCAGATGGACTCAACGCGAACATCTCAACCTCCGAATCCGCACCCGTGCCTCGATAAATCAATTGGTCGCCTTGAGCTCGTCGTGGACCAGGTCCTCCTCGGCGTTCGAGAATGTCCATACAGGCGTCCAATTCCGAAAGCGCTCTTTGCGCAGTGTCCAATTTGCCCGCTCCAGCAGTTGAAACGTTCTTTCTGTCAGCCGCAATCAAACGAAAGAAAATGCTCCAACTCCGCGCTGCGGTTGTCCAAAAAACAGCCTTGGGGCAATGCTCGAGAACGGTTGATATACCTTGAACGTGATCATCGTGCCAATGCGATGCAACAACGAACTGAACCCTGTCCAGATCAGCCCCGACTCGTCGCAAGTATTCTAGTGGCAAGCATTCCTTGGTCGAAGGGTCAACGCAAGAGTCAACTACTGCACTATTCCCACCATCCCATCTCAATATTATCGACTCGCCATAACCTCCACCCGTACCAATAACTGAGACTTCCATGCGGTTAATTTATTCCAATCCCATTGAGCGCATCCGTGCTTCAGCTTCATCTGCAATGCCGTCAACGTCACGCTCAGTCCAACTAGCAAGTCTCCGCAATCTTATCACCTGCATGTTGTGCACCTGCCCATTCCGAATCATCCGTCCCACTGAGCAGTAAACAATTGCTCCAAGCCTCACAAGGTTTCGGTCGTCTGGGTTGATATCGTCCCACTCCAACTCGGCCAGTTCGTCAGATCCGCCAGTTGTCGCATCCTTGAATCGCACCTCAATGCCAGTGTCCTCCACCTTTTGAACAGAACCGACCCAATTCTGCTTGGCCTTGAATCGAATGGAGCTGTCCGTGTTCTCCGTTGGATGAATGAAGAGGCTCTCCACTATTCTGGCATCTGCTGGAAACTTTGCTAACCCACCCGGGATAGTTGAGTCACCTTGCTCAATCGCATCAGCTTGAACCTTGTTACTCACCCAGGCCAGAATCTTATCATTGATAGGACTCTGGTGCGAGTCAATAATCTGTTCATTATCAGTGTTGAGCATCATGTTCCTTGGTTGTCAGGGTAAAACAGATTCCACAGGTCTCCAATCAAACGGCTATGCTCCTGAATATTTCTATCGCACTCTTCCCGCAAGATACTCACTAGTTCCTTGGCCGCCAATCCGGTAGAACTAGAAATATCGTAGTGATCGTTCAAAGCAAACTTACAACCATTCTCTCGAAGCAGTTCTGAGACCTCTAAGCTGACTCGTAGGTGACCCGGTCGCCCTTGCACACGTCTATCCACCATCTCGGCTTTCAGTATTCTGGGGTCCTTCAGAACCTTCGACCACGTCGGTCTGGGCTGCACGAACCACACGAATTCATCTCGCGCTTTCTGGTTCTCGAACTTATAGTGCATGATCGAATTCAATCCCACCGCCTTTATCGGTGTTTCTATCAATGTCTCGAATATGTTGATAGCGAAATCCCTTAGAATCGGGAAGTAGGGCTCTTGTGTGGTCTTTAGAAGGAATCTCTCCTGCGTAACCTCAATACCGATGGATTCGAAGTCCATTCGAGCAAGTTCTGCATGGACGATGAGGTTTTTGGCCTTGCTGCCTTCAGTCTCTCCAATCCAACCCTTGCTCACCAACCAAGCTGGTTGAATAATGGCAGGATTAAACTGACCGAGTACAACAATGGCGAATTGGTACTCTTCCCTGGTGAATTTGGTAGGATGCATCGCTTCGTTCTGGAGTCTATATTCCCAACAGCACCTCCCCCGGCTCCTTGTTGCCGAAAACCATCTTGTTCGGGTCCTCGATCATTTGCTTCACGGCCATGAGGAAACTCACGCTTTCCTTGCCATCGATGATGCGGTGATCATAGCTGAGAGCCACGTACATGATGGGGCGGATGACGACCTGGCCGTGTACCGCGACCGGTCGCTCCACAATGTTGTGCATACCGAGAATAGCGCTCTGTGGCGGGTTGAGGATCGGGGTGCTGAGCATGCTGCCGAACACACCGCCGTTGGTGATGGTGAAGGTGCCGCCGCTCATCTCGTCCATGGTGAGTTTGCCGTCGCGTGCTTTCACCGCCAGCTCCTTGATCTTCGCTTCGATCTCCGCCAGGCTCATGCGTTCCGCATTACGGATCACCGGTACCATGAGACCCTTCGGCGAGCTTACGGCGATACCGACATCGGCGTAGTCGTGCATCACCATCTCTTCGCCGTCGATCTGCGCGTTCACGCTCGGGAACAGGCGAAGTGCCTCGGTGACGGCTTTGGTGAAGAAGCTCATGAAGCCTAGGCCCACGCCCTTCTGCTCCTTGAACTTGTCCTTGTATTTGTCGCGCAGGGCCATCACGGCGCTCATGTCCACCTCATTGAAGGTGGTGAGCATCGCGGTCTGGTTCTTCACCGCGACCAATCGCTTGGCGACGGTGAGGCGCAGCGAGCTCATCTTCACGCGTTTCTGATCGCGGACACCGCCCCAGCCGTTCATGGCGATCGCTCCGGCATCAACGCCACCGGCCACGTACGCTGCGACATCGCTCTTGGTAATGCGGCCGTTCGGACCGCTGCCTTTCACTTTGTCCGCGCTTACGCCCTTGTCGTCGAGCATCGCCTTTGCGACGGGAGTTGCGGAGCGGTTGTCAGTGGCCGGTTGTCGGTTGTCGGGCTGGGCGTTGGCAGCGGTGGGAGCAGCAGCTACTGGAGCCGCCTCCTTCACCGGTGCCGCTTTTTTCTCCGCTTTGAAACTCGTGTCGATCTTCACCACCACGTCGCCGACGTTCACTGTTTGATCCTCTTTTGCGAGGAGTTGCACTTTGCCCTCGGCTTCCGCGCTCAGTTCCAAGGTGGCCTTGTCGCTGTCGATCTCGCCCAGCACCTGGTCCTTGCTCACCACATCACCGTCCTTCACGAGCCAACGCGCGATGCGCACTTCGCTGATGCTCTCTCCGGGACTGGGGACTTTGATATCGACTGTTGCCATAGGGCTCAGTTGTCTGTTGTTGGTTGTCTGTTGTCAGGCTTTGGCCTTGGCATTCACGATTGACCTGCTGAAGGCCTTCTCGATGATGCCGATCTGCTGGTTCGCGCTGCGCTTGCTGCTACCGGTGGCGGGTGCGCCGCTGGCGGGACGGGAGATCACTTCCCATTTCACGTCAGTGAAGTGGAGGGCCATGTAGCTCCATGCGCCCATGTTCAGCGGCTCTTCCTGCACCCAGAGGTAACGTTCCGCTTTGCCGTACTTCTTGATCACGGCGCGCATCTGCTCGGCGGGCAGCGGATGAAGTTGTTCGATGCGCACCAGCGCCGTGTCCGAAATGCCGTTCTTCTCACGGTGGTCCGCCAGATCGTAATGGATCTTGCCTTGGGTGAAGATCACGGTCTTCACCTTCTTCGCGTCGGCAGCACTGTCGTCGATGAGTTCCTGGAATCCGCCCGTCGTCAGTTCATCCAGCTTGCTCACGCACTTCGCATGGCGCAACAGGCTCTTCGGACTGAAAACGATCATCGGCTTGCGGAAATCCCAGGCGAGCTGTCGGCGTAGCGCATGGAAGAAGTTCGCGGGTGTGGTGCAGTTGACCACGACCATATTGCCGTCCGCGCAGCTTTGCAGGAAGCGCTCCATGCGCGCGCTGCTGTGCTCCGCGCCCTGGCCTTCGTAGCCGTGCGGGAGCAGGAGCACGATGCCGTTCTGGTTGCCCCACTTCTCCTCGGCGCAGCATAGGTACTGGTCCAGCACGATCTGCGCGCCGTTGACGAAATCGCCGAACTGCGCTTCCCAGATGGTGAGCGTCTTCGGATCAGTGAGCGCGTATCCGTACTCGAATCCGAGTACAGCGTATTCACTCAGCAAGGAGTTGTAGATCTGCAATAGCGCCTGCCCTTCCTGGATGTGCTTCAGGTGGATGAACTCCTCTTCGCTGTCCTCCACTTTCACCACGGCGTGGCGGTGGCTGAACGTTCCGCGTTCCACGTCCTGGCCGGTGAAGCGCACGGGATGGCCTTCGATGAGCAGCGAACCGTAAGCGAGCAGTTCGCCCATGCTCCAGTCCAGCGTCTCCGTCTCCATCATCTTCTTGCGGTCGCCCAGGATCTTCTCCAGCTTGCTGAAGAACTTCTTGCCGTCCGGGTGCAGCGTGCTCAGCTTCTCGCCGATCAGCTTCAGGGTTTCCTTCTTCACGCCCGTATCCGGCGATCTCGCGAAGTCCGCATCGGTGGCGCGTTTGAAGCCTTTCCAGCGTTCAGCGAGGAAGTTGGTGATGTTGCCCACCCGCACCTGCTTGGCCTCGTTCAGCCGGGCATCGAGCATTTCGGTGAAGGACGTTTCCATCTCCTGCGCCATTTCGCGCGCGCCTTCCACCCCGCTGTCGATCAGCTTCTGCGTGTAGATCTCGCGCGGATCAGCGTGCGCGGCGATCGCCTTGTACAGCAGCGGTTGGGTGAACTTCGGCTCGTCGCCCTCGTTGTGACCGTGTTTCCGGTAGCACAGGATATCCACCCACACATCCTTGCCGTAGCGCTGGCGGAAGTCCATCGCGAACTGTACCGTGTACGCCACGGCTTCGGCATCATCGCCGTTCACGTGGAAGACAGGGCAGTGTGTCACCTTCGCCACGTCGGTGCAATAGGTGCTGGTGCGCGCGTCGATGTAGTTGGTGGTGAAGCCGACCTGGTTGTTGACCACGATATGGATGGTACCGCCGACCTCGTAGGCTTTCAGCCCGGCCATCTGCCCTACTTCGTACACCACGCCTTGCCCGGCCACCGCCGCATCGCCATGGATGAGGATCGGCGCGGTAATGCCCTTGGCGAAGTTGTCATCGTGCTCGATGATCGCGCGTGAGATCCCTTGCATGATCGGACCGACCGTCTCCAAATGGCTTGGGTTCGGTGCGAGCGTCAGGCGCACTTCCTTGCCGGAATTCGTCTTCACCATGCTGCTGTACCCCATGTGGTACTTCACGTCGCCTTCCACAAGCTGGTCTTCGTAGTCCTTGCCTTCGAACTCGCTGAAGATAGCGTCGTAGCTCTTGCGCATGGTGTTCGCCAGCACGTTCAAGCGGCCCCGGTGCGCCATGCCGATCACATACTCCGTGATGCCCAGCTCCGCGCCGTGCTCCACCACCGTGTCCAACGCCGGGATCAAGGCCTCCGCGCCTTCGATGCTGAAACGCTTCGCACCGATGAACTTCTTGCCCAAGAACTTCTCGAAGACCACCGCCTCATTGAGCTTCTCGAGGATGTCCTTCTTCTGGTCCAGCGAGAAGGAAGGCGTGTTACGGGTGCGTTCCATGCGCTCCTGCATCCACTTCAATTTCTCGGGATCGCGGATGTACTTGAATTCGACCCCGATACTCTGGCAGTAGGTCTGTTCCAGCAGCGCCACGATGTCGCGCAATTTGCTCGGGCCCATGCCCACTTCGTTGCCAGCAGAGAACACCGTATCCAGGTCACTTTCCGCCAACCCGTAATTCGCCAGGGCGAGCGTTGGGGAGTACTGCCTACGATCACGGACCGGATTCGTCTTCGTGAATAGATGCCCCCGATGGCGGTAGGCGTTGATGAGGTCCAGCACTTTGAACTCTTTCTCGAAGCGCTCATTGCCACCGGGTGCCGACCTCGGTTCAGAGCGGCTGGACACCACATCGGGTTCTCCGTCCAACGACTTGGCGAAGTCGAAGCCCTCGAAGAAGCGGGCCCAGCCCGTTTCGACGCTCGCCGGGTCCTTCTGGTATTGCTGATAGAGCCCGTCCAGCCAAGCGCTGTCGACGTTGCTGAGGTAGGAGTACTTGTCCATGGTGTACCGCTGTGGCATGGGCGAAGGCGGTAGGGGCAGCGAAGGTAGAATGACACGCAGTGTACCCACCGTACCCCGGGCCGATCAAAATGCACAACGCGTCGTTGTTCACGTAACCTGTTACGCCCGGCCAGCGAAACGCTCACGGATCACCACCTTCTGCAGGATGCGCAGCACCATGAACCCGGCGAGCTCTTGCGCCCCCCCATGGTCCAGCGCCCACTCAACCATGGCCTCTGTAAGATCCACCCGGTTGATGGCCCGCGACAGCGCGGAAGATCCCGAGCGCTGCCACAGCTCCAAACGGGCCAGAACCGCTGCACGCAACTCCTCAAAGGCTTGTTCACCAGCCATTGGAAGCGGAATGTCTTCTTCGTTCAGGTCCTTACGCAATTGCAGCACAACGGCCAAGAGGACCTCGGCTTCATACAGCCGCGGGCGCAGCCCGCCCGCATTTATGGACAGCTCTTCACTCATGGTGTGGAAAACCCGGGCGAAGGTCGGAACCCGCTGGCACTATGTTTGGCCGTTCAACGAAAAGCCCACTACACCATGCGTTCCCTTCTGCTCCTGGCCTGCGCCTCGTTCCTCACCGCAAACGCACAATACGGCACTTTCAACCCGAAAACCGCCGGGGCGGCGAAGGCCAACACCACGCTGGTGGTCCTTGATGGTGCCACCACGGGCTATAATGCGGCGATCACCGACGCGGTGAAGGCCGACTGGAAGTTCACCGCGGAAGTGGACTTCATCAACACGAACGACCTGGGCACGCAACCGTTGGATCCCACGAAGAACTACCTCGTGCGCATCAAACGCGTGGACGCGGAAAAACACGATGCCGTTTTCCTCGCGCTCGTCTCCGGCTGGAAACAGAAAAAAGGCGAAGAGCTCATGGTGGTGGATGGTGCCGTGACGAACATCCCTGCGGAACAGGAACTCGCCAGTATCATGGTGGATCCCAAGACCCTTTCGAGCGACGCCAGCGCTCTGGTGGCCATTTATGTGAAACACCTGCAGGACTATCTGAAGAACCTGGAGAGCGGCAAGATCAAGGACAAGGCCACCGCGGATCGGCTCTATGCGGGGCGGACCAAGGACATCAAAGAGATGAGCCTGTGGATCCAGATGGAGCACTTGGACAAGACCATACCCGATGCGGGCAAGGCCAGGGAAACGTACACGCACCCGTTAGAGATCGTGGACGGTGCGAAGATCATGGACATGGCCCGGGCAGGTGAGGCCGGTATCGCCGTCAGCGATGTGGTGATCACCGGCAGCGACAAGACCAAGTGGTGCTTCAAGCGGATCTTCAACGCCAACACCGGTGAACTGATGTTCCTGCGCGATGACGCCGCGCTCTTCGGCAAAAAGGAAGGCTTCATCACCGAAGACCTGCGCATGTTGGAGCAGTCGCGCTAAGAGCTGCCTCCTTCACATTCCGTGGTCGCCTGATGGGCGGTCCGTGCCGGTGGCTACCTTCAACGCCCCGCACGAACCACCCCACCCATATGCGACTCCTCTACGCGTCCCTACTCGCCCTCAATTGCGCGCTGCCTGCCATGGCCGGGCATTACTCCGGCGGCAACATCACCTACACCTGCGACGGTACGGGCCAGTACATCGTGACCCTCCAGCTCTTCGTGGATTGCAGCGGTACCGCCATCATCCCGCAGGACATCACCTTCAGCAGCGACTGCGGCACCACCTTCACCGTGCAAGACCTGCCGCCCTCGGAAGGCACGGAGGTCTCCCAACTCTGTGCGGCCCAGCTCGTCAACAGCACATGCAACGGCGGATCATTGCCCGGTATGCGTCTCTACGAGTTCATCACCGTGCAGGATCTGGGCTCTTGTGATGACTGGACCATCAGTTGGAACATTTGCTGCCGTGCCAGCTCGATCAATCTGGTGGGGAATCCCGGCATGTACATCGAGACCACCTTACACAACGCGACCGATCCCTGCGAGAGTTCCCCCGTTTTCACCGAGGATGCCCTGCCCTATGTCTGCGTGAACCAGCCGGTGAGCTACAACTTCGGCGTGAGCGATGCCGAAGGTGATTCACTTGCGTACGCCTTCCTCGAAGCCCGTACATGGGCGGGCAACGTGGAGGCTCCCGTTGTTTACCAGCCTGACTTCACCGGCACAGCGCCTATTCCGGGGATCTCGTTGGATGCCGCTACGGGCCAAGTCACATTCACCCCGGCATTGGTGGGCTACTACATCGTGGCCGTGGAAGTGAGCGCATTCAATGACGCTGGTGACCTGACCAGTACAGTGGTGCGCGACATCCTCTTCGTGGTGATCGATTGCTCCAATACGAACCCGGATGCTGATAGTGGCACGATCCAAAACCTCTCCGGGAGCGCGAGCCTCGATGGCGATTACGCGTTGTTGGCCTGTGGGAGCGCTTCGTTCTGCTTCGACGCGATCATCACCGATGCGGACGACCTGCAGTCACTTACGCTGACCTCTAACGTGGATCAAGTGCTTGATGGAGCCACGTTCGATGTGACCGGCACGAATCCAGCTATAGCCGCCGTTTGTTGGGATGGGCAGGGCGCTTCACCGGGCACCTATGTGTTCACCATCAACGCCACCGATGACGCATGCCCACAACCAGCCTCGCAGATCCTCTCCTACTCCATCACCATCAGTGAAGGACCGAACGCCGGACAGAATTCCGTAGCGACCCTGTGCAGCGATGGGCCGCCACCCGACCTGTTCCCGCTCCTGAACGGCAACCCGGACCAAGGTGGTGTATTCACCGAAGTGGCTCCCGGTGTGTACCACTACGTGCTGACTGGTATCGGCGACTGCGTGGCGGATTCCTCGGTGCTGACCATCACCACCGTGCAGGCGGTTGATGCCGGGTTGGACAACGCCATCGCGATATGCGCGAACGGTGATGGCGTGCAAATGCTCGACTCCTTGCTGGGTACACCTTCTCCGGGCGGCGCTTGGACCGATCCGCAAGGGAACGCGCATCCGCTGGCGTTCGACCCCGCCGTGGACCCGCCCGGCACCTATTGCTACGTCGTTGAAGGAACCCCACCATGCCCGAACGCTATCGCCTGCCTGACCATTACCCTACTGGAAGCGAGCGATCCCGCATGTTTGGGAACCGCAGTGGCCGGACAGACCAACGGATCTCACATCCTGATCCAGCCAGAGCCGAACATCGGGCAATTCCGCGTGCGGCTCGCACAAGGCACCACGCGGCTGGATGTGCTCGACCTGAGCGGCCGTGTCGTGATGAACGTTCCCGTCAGTGCCTCCTCCATGAACGTGGACGTGGACCTGCCTTCCACACTGATCGCCGGACGCTACGTATTGCGCGCCGTGAGCGAGCGCGCCACGCACCAGCTGACCTTCACGCTCATGCGCTGACGTTAACGCCGTGTTGATCGCGAACGGAACGCCGGGCTCGCGCGTTCCTTCGCGGACATGGCGACGATACTGATCACTGGCGGCAGCGGCCTCATCGGACGCGCGTTGACGCACGCACTACAACACACAGGACATTCGGTCCGCTGGCTCAGTCGCGCCGCCGGAACGACCGACGGTGTGCGCCGTTACGCTTGGAACCTCGTGCGAGGTACGATCGATGGCGAAGCGCTCGATGGCGTCGACCACATCATCCACCTCAGTGGCGCGGGCATCGCGGACAAGCGTTGGACCGATGAGCGCATCCGCGAACTCTGTGCGAGCCGAGGTGGCGCCGCGCGGCTTTTGCTGAAGGCTGCCAAAGAGCGCGGATGTATACCCAAGTCGTTCATCAGCGCCAGCGGCACAGGCTACTACGGAGCTATCACCAGCGACCATGTCTTCTCGGAAGAAGATGCCGCAGGCAACGATACGATCGCCCGTATCTCGAAGGATTGGGAAAACGCCGCGGACGAATGGTCCCCGACCTGTCGCGTGGTGAAACTCCGTACACCGATGGTGCTTGCCCGCGATGGCGGGGCCTTGAAACGCCTGAGCGTGCCCTTCCGCTTCGGCCTCGGTGCAGCGCTCGGCAACGGATCGCATTGGATGCCGTGGGTGCATATCGATGACCTTGTTGCGGCGTATGCAAAGGCCGTGGAAGATCATGGCATGAATGGTCCCTACAACTTGGTAGCCGAGGTCCAACCTACGAATATGGATTTCATGCGTTCCGTAGCCAACATCTTGCACCGCCCGTTCTTCATGCCCAATGTGCCCGGCTTCGCGCTTCGCCTGGCGCTGGGTGAACTCAGTGTGATCCTGCTCGAAGGATCACGCCTGAGCGGAGAGCGGATCACGTCCGCTGGCTTTGTCTTCACGTACCCATCTCTCGTACCGGCCTTACAACAGACGCTTGGCAACTGATCACCGGACCAGCAGCTTGCCACGCCCTACCGTTCCTTCAGCATTCAGCAATCGGTAGCTCAACACGCCGGCCGTTGCCGATACAGGCACAAGCTCACGGGTTGACCGGATCGTCCGTTCGGCGACAACACGACCCAAGCCATCATGCAGGCGCAAGGTGAGGGGCAGGCGCGCAGGGTCCTCCAACAGTACTTCCAGCAGTCCATCACCGATCGCAGCCACACGCGCTTCCGCCTCCCCGCCCAGTGGGGATATGATCCCGTTCGCCAGTTCCACGGAAAGATCATCCACGTACAGGTAGCAGCAGGTGCCATCCGTTCCGGCGCCGCAGAAACAATCTATACCGGACAATGCGCGCACAACAATGGTATCCGGATCACCGAACAGCAGGTAGTCCAATCCGATGCTGAACGGCGACCATTGCGCTTGTTCGCCGAAGGAGCGTGCCCCGAAAGCCACCGTGTCCCGCTGGAACAAGCTCGCATTC
>JANOPI010000045.1:0-8290 GCA_031421755.1 Flavobacteriales bacterium
TGGCCAACGACCCCAAACCCAACTTCGATTTCAAGGTGGCCACCACCCAGCAGCTCAAGGTCCACATCGACGTACCGGACAAGGCCAAAGGCGGCAATGACATGCTCAACGTGGGCTGCGTGGGCATCCTCGTGGGCTTCATGGAATAAGTGCTCCGTGGTTTGACAAGCGAAGCCCCGGTCTTCTTGCAAAGCCGGGGCTTCCACCTTCCATGCGGTGGAGAGAAGCGAACGTGGGCCCCTTCGAAATTCCTTCGTCTGAGGCAGCAGGGCTAAGGCTAGGGCTGTCTTCGAGTAGTTTAAGGCATGTGCTCGAAAATCGATGACGCAGGGCTCCGAGGCGGAAACCCTGCGCGAGGAAGGATTTGGCACCCGGCACCTGTTCCAGTCAGGGCCTAAATGGAAAACCCCGGCCAAGGCCGGGGCTTTCCATTCAATAGTCTCCGCTCAGTTCTTCACGAACCGCACCACATTCGTTGCACTTCCCTGTTGCACGCGCAGCAGGTAGAGGCCCTCGCTGAGTGCACCATCGGCGATGGTGAAGCGGGTGGTGCCGGCGTTCAAGCGGCTATTGTTCAGCAGCATTACCGTGCGGCCGGTAGCGTCCACCAGTTCCACGCGGGTGTGGCCAGCGTCCACCAGGCTTACCGAGGCCACGGCCCCGTTGTTCGTGGGGTTGGGCGCGATGGTGATCAGGGCTTCCTCCCCGGCGGTTTCGTAAAGGCCCACGCTGTTGGAGAGCACGTTGATGTCATCGATCCACAGGTCGTTGCCCTGATCGCTTTCGAACCAGAACTTGAAGCGGAAGTCAGGAACCAGGTAGCCGGGCAGGATGTTCGTAACCACGGCTTCCTCCCATTGCGCTGGACCGTTCGGTGTGAAGGGGCCGCCCTGGTCGGGCACGGTGGGCAGGTCATTGCTGCCGCGCAGCTGCTTGCGCATGTTCCAGGTATCACCGCAGTTGTTGCTGGCGTAGAATCGTAGCACATCGTCATTGCCGGAGGTGCGGCGGGCGAAGGCGTAGCGGAAGGTGACGATCACACTCGTCTCCTGGCTCAAGTCCACAGTTGGGCCTACCAGTTCATCCACGTTGTTCTCCTCGTTGTTGTGGTTGCGCATGCGTACGCTGTGGGTGCCGGTGTAGCCAACGTCCGACCGAAGGCTGAAGGTGTACACGTCGTCATTCTCGTTCAGCACGGACCACTGCGCGGGGTCCAGCGTGGTGCCCATGTTCTCAAATGATTCGGACCACGGCATCGGCGCGCCGGGGTTGGCGAGCACCGTGATGTAATCGTTCACCGTGGAACTGATGGTGCCGCTGCCATTACCAACGGTGAGTTCCACGGCGTGGGCGCCCGGCGTATCGTAGGTAACTACCGGGTTTTCGTCCGTTGACGTGGAAGGCGTTCCGCCGGGGAAGTTCCACTGCCAGCTGGTGGGGCCATGGTAGCTGTCGTCGTTGAACTGCACGGTGCTGCCCGCGCACACCACGCGCAGGTCGCTACTGAACGAAGCGGCGCACAGGGCCTGGGGATCCGAGGTACCGGTGAGTTCCAGGTTGTCCAGGCTCCACAGGTTGTTCCGGTCGGCGGTGCTGCTGTTCAGCGCCGCCAGCATGCGGGTCTTCTGCCCGTTGGTGAACATCTTGGAGCAGTAGGAATACTCCATGTAGTTCTCCACGTTGTCCAACGGCGAATCACAGGTGGCGCCATCGCGGTTGCAGAATACCCAACCTTCCGTGTTCGGCGTGTCCGTTACGTTATCGTCCACGTCGCAGTTCTCCGGAATGCCGGGCTCGTTAGTGGGGCCCCAGGTATGGCGCAGGTTGATCCAGTGGCCCACCTCGTGGGTGAGGGTGCGTGAGCGTCCCGGTGAGCCTTCCTCGATGGTGCCCACATAATCATACTTCACCACGATGCCGTCCGTGTCCTCGCCCCAGAAACCGTCCACATTGCCCGGGGTGTTCGTATAGCCCGCTGCCCCGTTGGCATAGGCGCACACCCAGACGTTCAAATACCGGTCCCGCGGCCAGATGATCAGGTCCTTCATCTCTTGGTCGCCTTGATTGGTGAGGGTGCTTAAGGTGCGGGTGATGCCGCTGGTGCAATTGCCGTCAGGGTCCAAGCCGGCCAGACGGAACGTGACGCCCACATCGGCCACGATGCCGAGGAACTCCTCCTTCACGTTGTCCCAGTCATCGTTCAGCTTGTTGAAGTCGTCGTTCAGCACGCGCATAGCGTCCTGGATCTGCTCATCGCTGATGTTCTCCGGGCCGCCGTTGTGGATCACATGGAAGACCACCGGGAGCACGTATGTGTTACCCCCACCGCGTGCGTCGAAGTCCTCTGCGAAGCGGGCGGTGTGCTCTTCAAGCGCCTGTTCGGTCGCTTCGATCTGCTGCACCCGTTCAGGGTGGCCATCCATCCAGCGGGAAAGGTGCTGCAAGCCATGGGAGGAACAAGTGAACGGTGCCTGCTGGGCTAAGCCAACGGTGGAGATCAGGGCCAACGAGCCCACGAGGGTAAACTTCAGGTTCATGCGCGACAAGGGGGTCGTTTCCGAAAGGACGCCCAAAATAGGCCAAGTGTTCGTCCGGGGCTAAAGCGTTGCCCACCGACACACCGCATCCTTGGGTTCCAAGAGGATGGTGCCCTCCGATGAAGGTGAAATGCAGCCCGATGAAAGAGTGCGGGCAAGGCAGGCAGCCGACCCTTGGCCCCCCGGCCTTTGCCGAAGATCAGCCCAACGCCTGCCGCAGGTCCTCGATCAGGTCTTCGCTGTCTTCCACACCGATGCTGAGGCGGATGAGCGTGTCCGCCAAGCCGCTCTTCAACCGCTCTTCGCGGGGAATGCTGGCGTGCGTCATGCTGGCCGGGTGGCCCAGGAGCGATTCCACCCCGCCGAGGCTTTCCGCCAAGGAAAAGAGTTTCGTGCTGGAGAGCACCTTGGTGGCGTCGGCCATGTTGTCGCCCTTCAACGTGAAGCTCATCATACCGCCAAAACCCCGCATCTGTTCAGCGGCGATCGCGTGATTCTTGTGCGTGGACAGACCGGGCCAGTACAGTTTGTCCACCTTCGGATGGCTGCCCAAGAATTCCGCGATGGCCTTGCCGTTCTCGCAATGGCGTTGCATGCGCAAGTGAAGGGTCTTCAAGCCGCGCAACACCAGGAAACAATCCTGTGGGCCGGGCGTGCCGCCGCTGCTGTTCTGGATAAAGGCCAGGCGTTCATGCAGGGCGTCATCCTTCACCACCAAGGCGCCCATCACCACGTCGCTGTGGCCACCCAGGTACTTCGTCACACTGTGCATCACGATGTCCGCACCCAGCTCGATCGGTGTCTGCAGGTAGGGCGAAGCGAAGGTGTTGTCCACGCCGAGCAGGGCACCGCACTTCTTGGCGAGCGCGGAAACCGCTGCGATGTCGATGATGCTCAACATCGGGTTGGTCGGTGTTTCCAACCAGATGAGCTTGGTGTTCGCGGTGATCGCGTTGGCCACATTGGCCGTGTCCGTCATGTCCACGAAACGGAATTTGATGCCGTAGCCCTCGAAGATCTTCGTGAACAAGCGGTAGGTGCCACCGTAGAGGTCGTTGGTGCTCACCACTTCGTCGCCGGGCTTCAACAGCTTGCAGACCGCATCGATGCTGGCCATGCCGCTGGCGAAACACAGCCCGTGCGTTCCGTTCTCCAGCGCCGCCAGCGCGCGTTGAAGGGCGGTGCGCGTGGGGTTGTGCGTACGGCTGTACTCGTAGCCCTTGTGGTCGCCAGGCGCAGCTTGCACGTAAGTGCTTGTCTGGTAGATAGGCGTCATGATGGCCCCGGTGGTGGGGTCCGGTTCCACGCCGGCGTGGATGGCTTTCGTTCCGAAGCGCATGGTTCTATTCGTTGATGGGTCCGCCTACGAGCAGGCTTCGGCGAACGAGGCGCGAAAGTAGCGGGGATGACCTGAGGCGGGAACGTTCGTCCACATCTACAAAAAGGTACCTTCCCGCTCCGGTCATCCGCTCACCATCTCATCCTGGCGTCCGCTCATCATCGCATCGGCACATCCGCATATCATTTCCGATGCGACCGCGCCCCCTCGCCCTGCTGGCCCTTTTCGTGGTGAACCTCATTTACGGGGTGAACTACGTGGTGGCGAAAGGACTGATGCCGGATGTGATCGGACCGAGCGGATTCATCCTGTTGCGTGCCCTCGGCGCGCTGCTCCTGTTCTGGCTCGTGCGCGTCTTCAGGCCGGAGCGGATCGCCCCGCAAGACTATCTGCGGATCCTGCTCTGCGCGGTGTTCGGCGTGGCATTGAACCAGTTGATGTTCTTCCAAGGACTCATGCGCACCTCGCCCATCCACGCGAGCGTGATCATGTTGGCCACGCCCATCCTGGTGCTCGTGGGCAGCGGCGTGCTGCTCGGGGAGCGGATCACCTTGCGCAAGCTGAACGGTGTGGCGCTTGGCACGGCCGGCGCACTGGGGATCATTTTCGTGCGCGCCCCGGAAGGCGTATCGTCCTCGCTTGGTGATCTGTTCATCCTGATCAACGCCGCGTCCTTCGCCATCTACCTGATCATGGTGAAACCGCTGATGAAGAAGTACACCGCTATCACCATCATGTCGTGGACCTTCCTGATCGGGGCGTTGCTCGTGCTCCCGTTCGGCGCCGGCGAACTCGCTGCGGTGAAATGGTCCTTGCTCACGCGCGCCCAGATCGGCGCGATGTCCTTCGTGGTGCTCCTGGTCACCTTTGTGGCCTACCTGCTGAACACATGGGCGCTGCGCCATGTAGAAGCCAGCGTGGTGGGCACCTTCATCTACCTGCAACCGATCCTGGCCATGGTGATCACTGTGCTGTACGCGCGGTACGGTGAGGTGCTCATCGGCCGATCGGCGGACTACGTGGAGGGCATCGGCTGGCTCCAGTGGGTGTGTACCGGCATGATCTTCTTGGGGGTGCATCTGGTGACCAGGAAGGAGCAAGCAGTGGGCAGCAGGCAGTAGGTACCTCAGTTTGCTGCCGACAGCCTGATGCTTTCTGCCTGCTACAAGCTGCCTGCTACCTTCGCCCTCCCCGAAAACCTCGGGCTGAGACAGATGTTGAGATCAATGACAGGCTTCGGCCGTGCAGAAGGGGTGGTCGCAGAGAAGAAAGTGACCGTGGAGGTGCGCTCGCTCAACAGCAAGCAACTGGACCTGTTCATCAAATTGCCTTCGCTCTACAGAGAAAAGGACGCGGAGCTGCGCCAGTGGGCCAGCGAAGAAGTGGTGCGCGGCAAGTCGGAGATCTTCGTGAACAGCGACCTCGCCCCCGGCGTGAAACGCAGCCGCTTCGACACCGAACTGGTGCGCTCCTACTACGAGGAATTGCGGGCGATCACCCAAGCCGTGGATCGCAGTGCCGATACCGACCTGATGAACCTCGTGCTGCGCATGCCCGATGTGCTCAACACCGGCCGCGAAGAACTCACCGAACCCGAATGGGCCGGCGTGCTCAAGCTCATCCATGACTCGATGCGCGCCTTCAACGCATTCCGCGAAGCCGAAGGCCGCAAGCTGAGCGACGACCTGCGCATGCGCGTCCAGCACATCAGCGCGTTGCTGACAGAAGTGGACGGCCAGGACAGCGGCCGTGCCGAGCGCACACGCGAGCGCATCCGCACACGCCTGGCCGAGCTGCAGGCGAAAGTGGACCAGGACCGCTTCGAGCAGGAGCTGGTGTTCTACCTGGAGAAAATGGACATCAACGAGGAGAAGGTGCGCCTGCGCGCGCATTGCGGCTACTTCCTCGAAACGCTCGAGAACGAACAGCAGCAGGGCCGCAAACTCGGTTTCATCACCCAAGAGATGGGGCGCGAGATCAACACCCTCGGCTCCAAGGCCAACGACGCCGCTATGCAGCGCAACGTGGTGCTCATGAAGGACGAGCTCGAGAAGATCAAGGAACAAGTACTGAACGTGCTGTAGCCGTGAGCGGGGACCAAGGGAAGTGCATCATCGTTTCGGCGCCCTCGGGTGCCGGGAAAACCACCATCGTCCGGCATCTTTTGGAGCAGGAGCCCACACTCGCGTTCTCGATAAGCGCGACCAGTCGGGCGAAGCGTTCCTATGAGGTGGACGGCAAAGACTACCACTTCATTTCCGCCGAGGAGTTCGGTCGACGGATCGAGGAGGATGAGTTCGTGGAATGGGAGGAAGTGTACCCCGGCCAGTTCTACGGCACATTGAAGCACGAGCTGCACCGGATCTGGCAAGAGGGCAAGCATCCCATCTTCGATGTGGACGTGGTCGGTGGCCTCGACCTTAAAGAGATCTTCGGCCCGAACGCCTTGGCCATCTTCATCGCACCACCTTCCATTGAAGCGCTGGAAGAACGCTTGCGACAGCGCGGTACCGAAACGCCAGAGAGCCTCGCAAAGCGCGTGGCCAAGGCCGAACACGAACTTACTTACGCGCCGGACTTCGATACCACGGTGATCAACGAGGACCGTGACCGTGCCTGCGCCGAGGCGTATCAACGCGTACGCGATTTCCTGTCATGAATATCGGTTGCCTCTTCGGTTCATTCGATCCCCCGCACATGGGACATCTGGCCATCGCGCGCCATATGCTGAAAGCCGCCAAGCTCGATCAGGTGTGGCTCGTCGTTACCCCGCAGAACCCCTTCAAGCAGGATCGCGCGCTGAGCCCGGAACAACATCGCTTGGCGATGACGCGCCTGGCCCTACAAGGTGAGACGAGCATCGTGGCCAGTGGCTTCGAGATCGACCTGCCCAAGCCGAACTACACGTCCGATACGCTCGCATTCATGCGCCAACGCTGGCCGCAGCACGTCTTCAGCCTCATCATCGGCAGCGATAACCTCGCGGGCCTGCATACGTGGAAAGATCCCGATACCATCCTCGATAACCACCGCGTGCTGGTGTACCCGCGGCCCGGTGTTGAAGAGCACATGGCCGCTGCTGATCTGCTCTACCACCCCTCGGTGACCATGGTGCAGGACGCTCCGTTGATGGACACCTCAAGTACCGGCATCCGGGTACGCCTGCGCAACTGGAAACCCGTGGACGGCCTGGTGCATCCGAATGTGACGCAGTACATCCGGCAGAACGGATTGTACAGCGTGTGATGTGCTGTCGGCAGGAAGGATATGCCCGCCGCCATGGTGGCTTGGCCCGCCCGCAACAAAATTATACCGGCAACAATACCCGCCAGACCCGGTAAGGCGGGTCCGCTCATCCAGAACTTGAGCGCGCGCAGTTGTTCAAGTGTTGAGTTCGCTCCCGTGCCCAAGCAGAAGACATTGGCGGTGAGGGTCGCTATCGCCGTGATCATCATCCCAGCGATGGGGAGTACGAATTTCATGGTCATGGATCCAGGAGCGCGCATGCCGGACCCGGTCGCAGATAGCGGAACGCTACCGTTGGTGTCGTAACCGAACTCCTGTACCAGTGCCGCATGGGATCGATGCGTTCCTCGGATAACGCTGCCCCGTACACTACACTGGTGACCCGAACGGCATAGGTTCACGTCCGATCCACGACGCTAAAGGAACCTTCCACCGCACGCGGTCCATCTCCCGGGCGTTGGAACCGCCGCATTCGTCCCGCGTACCGCAGGCGAAGATCGTTGCTCGCATCCCTGCGTATCAGTGATCCCAAAGGGAGCTATTGAGCGAGAGCAGAGGGAAGTGAAATGAGGCATTCCCAACCTATGCACTTCGTTCGCACCCGTCGGCTACAACTCCATCTCGCCGTACTTCATCGTTCCCCATGCCCAGCGCTTCATCGAACTTACGGTGGCGCAATTCGGTGCAACCGAACGCCGTATCGCAATGCCCCAAGATGCCGTGATGCACACCGAACTGCGGCTTGATCATCCGATGACCATCCTAGGTGAAGCAACGGGAAACCCGCCCACACTGGCACCGCCGATCATGGCAGATCTTTCAACAGTTGTTCCAAATAGGTCTTGCGCGCCTTGCTCGACATCGCCTTGCGCGCCTTGTTGACGAACGCTGACGGCGCGGCCGTTCCAGGGTCATGCTTGGCGCTCCACAGGATCATCTCCAGCATCACGGGCAGCAGGTCCTTGCCACGCGGCGTGAGCGAGTAGTACCTCGGATTGCCCCGGCCTTCTCCTACGGTGACCGTCATGATCCCCGCCCCTTCCAACTTCTTCAAGCGATCCGCCAGCACGGCTGTCGCGATCCCTTCGCCACCTTCGAGGAACTCCCCGTACTGCCGCTTACCCTTGAACAGCAGGTCGCGGATGATGAGCAGCGTCCAGCGGTCGCC
>JANOPI010000046.1:0-1515 GCA_031421755.1 Flavobacteriales bacterium
GTTCCTCCATCGAACCTGGATGGATGAAAAGCGTAATCGGATTGAACTCAGTGTGCTCCAGAACGGCCATCGCGCCCTGGACGTCGATCTCCAAAATTACCCACTTTCCGTCGCGAAGGCCAGTGGCGACTTGTTCCCTTAGCGTTCCGTACCAGTGCCCGACGCCAAATACTTCCTTGCATTCGAGCATTGCTCCCGAGGCCTTAAGCTCAGCAAATTCCTTTTTGGATCGAAAAAAGTACTCTCGGCCGTCCTGCTCACCCGGCCTTGGCGGGCGGGTGGTCGCCGACACGCTCAATCGCAGCGGCAAAGGACAACGGCTCAGTAACTCTCGAACCACCGTACTTTTTCCAGCACCACTTGGGCCGGATATAATGATTAATCGTCCGTTGCCTTCAGCGTTCATCTGCCCGACATATTACTCGAGGTTTTGGACCAGTTCACGCATCCGTTCGATTCCGCACTTAATTTCGACCACGTGAGACGAAATTTCGGCGTCCGACGCCTTACTACCGATAGTATTGGTTTCGCGGAACATCTCTTGGATGACGAAGTCTAGCTTACGTCCAGACGGTTCACGCTCGTTTTGCCCAGCATTTTCGCCGTCGAGGACTGCCAAGAACATGTTCAAGTGACTCGTCAGTCGCGTGACTTCTTCACTAATGTCTGAGCGATCCGCATAAACTTGGACTTCGCGTAGTAGATCCACGGGACCGACTTCGAGGTTGTGTTCGGCTAACAGTCGTTGAATCTTCACCTGGAGCCGGGAGCGATAGTTCTCAATCACTCGAGGCGTCAACTCAGCGATCGACTGGACGTGTTGGCGGATCAAGGCACAGTCTTGCTGGAGCGATTCTGCCATGGCGTCGCCTTCCATGCCACGCATCTCATTCAAGTTTTCGATCGCGTCAACGACGGTGGATCGCACAAACTCCCACAGCTCATCGTCGTCACGTCGGTCTTCACGTGCGGAAACAACGACACCGGGAAGTGCGACTAGTGCAGCCAAATCAATCGATCCCGACTCACCTACCTCGTCGCGGACGGCCAGAAGTTGCCGATAGTAAGCAGCAAGTATTGATGCATCAATCGATGACGTGTACTCACCCGACGGTCGCTTCCATGACACATTCAAAAGCACTGAGCCTCGGCGAATCAAACTTCGCACGAGTGCTTCGAGCTGGCTATCGAGCGACGATAGTGAATCGCTGACCCGTGGCGAACATTTGAACCCACGATTGTTAACTGTGCGGACTTCCACCGACAAGGTCCCTAGCGGACCACTTCGTTCAGCATGACCTTGGCCAGTCATACTCAATACGGTTTGAGAACGCAATGCAGTCATTGAGTGAATCCTCAGAGCGATTCGACTTACTCTGGTTTTTCAGTTGAAGCGGGTTCCGCAGCGGGCGCCTCTGTTGCAGCAGGCGTTTCTGTTGCAGGCGGCGCTGGTGTTTCGGCGGCTGGAGTCTCGGTTGCAGGTGCTGGAGTCTCGGTTGCAGGTGCTGGAGTCTC
>JANOPI010000047.1:0-2432 GCA_031421755.1 Flavobacteriales bacterium
CTCACCAAGGAATTCTACACCGAGAGCTTCTTCAAGGTGGACGATCTGGTGGTGCTGGACCCTGAAGTGCGGGGTGTGGCCATAAGCATGGACGTGGGTGCGGGGGAGAACGGGCGCATCTCCTACGTGATGGGCAACGAACAGTTCAAGGCCGAATACGCCCTGAACATACCCTTTGCCACACCACACTTCAGGTGTACCATACGCCCGGTAGAAGGGGACAAGCTGCTCGTTCCTGACCAGGACGGCACCTTGTACTTCACCATCAACGAACCCAAGGCGCTTGTGGGCCGCTTCAGCCGGCAGCTGCAGGCGGGGGTGCAGGACAATACCGCGAAAACGGTGTTCATCACTTGCCGGGACAACAACAAATTCCTGGCGCGCGACGTGACGCAGGCCATGGCCGACGCGTTCATCGAGTACGACCTGGAGCGCAAGAGCGAGAGCGCCAAAAGCATCGTGAAGTTCATCGAGAGCCAGAAGGACACGGTGTTCTCCCAGTTGAAGGACAGCGAGATCCGCCTGCAGCGCTTCCGCACGGACAACCGCGTGAGTGACATGGAGCAGCTGATGCCGCTTCTGTTGGAACGCAGCAACGAGTACGAGAACCGGATCCTGGAACTGGAGATCGAAGACAACCTGCTGGAGCAGATCGTGCGGAGCACCGACGAGGATCCCGAGAAGATCGACGTGTATGAACTGGTTCCGCTGCTGGTGGGCACCTCGTATGAGCAAACGCTTTCCTCCTTGATCCAGAAACTGGAGCAATTGCTGAATGAGCGGCGCGAAGCCGTCTTCGATGCCAAGGACGTGAACTGGGCGGTATTGGAGATCGACAAGCAGATCGAGACCCAGAAGAAGCTCATCATGGAAAGCATCGGCACCTTGCGGAATCGCATCGCGGGCAAGAAGGAGGACTATAGTGACCGGATCCAGGAGTACGAAGGGCGCTTCATGAGCTTGCCGGAGAAGCAGCTCGCCTATTCGCGCATCCAACGCCTGTTCAACATCAACGAGAAGTACTACATCGATCTGTTGGAGAAGGACATCGAGTACCGCATCAGCAAAGCGGGGTACGTGCCGGAGAACCGCGTACTGGAAGAAGCGCCCCTGCCGGCATCACCGGTGTCGCCGGACCGGAGCCTGGTACTCGTTTCATACCTGCTCACGGGCATCACCATGGGGCTGCTCATCGTGCTGGTGCGCTACATCCTGCATGACAACATCACCTCGCTGAACGACATCGCCAAGCTGAGCAACGCGAGCATCGGCATCCTGGGCATGGTGCCCAAATACAAGAAGGAGATCCCGGTGAGCCAGCTGCTCATCGACAAGAATCCGAAGAGCCTGATCGCGGAGAGTTTCCGCAGTGTGCGCACCAACCTGCAGTTCGTGGACAACACGCCTGGTCCGAAGGTAGTGGCCATCACCAGCACGATCAGCGGCGAGGGCAAGACCTTCGTGGCGATCAACCTGGCGGGCATCATCAGCTTCGGTGGCAAGCGCGTGATCGTGCTGGACCTGGACATGCGCAAGCCGAAGATCCACTTGGGCTTCGGCGTGGAGAACATGCGCGGCATGAGCACCCTGCTGATCGACAAGGACACCATCGAAGACTGCGTTCAGCACAGCAGCCTGAAGGGTCTCGACTTCATCACGGCGGGCCCGATACCACCGAACCCCAGCGAGCTGATCCTGGGCAAGCGGATGATGGAGATCGTGGAAACGCTCAAAGAGAGCTACGACCTTATCCTGATCGACAACCCGCCGGTGGGGCTTGTGACCGACGGCATCAGCATGATCCAGATGGCGGACTATCCGATCTACATCTTCCGCGCCGACTACTCCAAAAAGGTGTTCGTTCACAACGTGGACCGGCTGATCAATGAGAACCGGATCAAGCGCCTGAGCGCCGTGCTCAACGGGGTGGACATTGACCGGAACAAGTATGGCTACAGCTACGGTTACGGGTATGGTTATGGCTACGGCTACGGCTATGGCTACTACGAGGAGAAGGGTAAGATCAAGAAGGCGGGAACCGTCAGTTGGTGGAAACGGTTGACCGGCAGCGGCGACGACTGATGGAGATCGAACGCACACCACTGGCCGGGCTGCTCGTTCTGCGGCCGAAGGTCTTCCGCGATGCGCGGGGCTGGTTCCTGGAAACGTTCAGCGCGCGGTCCTTCAAAGAGGCCACGGGCCAGGAACCGCGCTTCGTGCAGGACAATGAAAGCTGCTCGCAGGCCGGGGTGCTGCGTGGGCTGCACTTCCAGTCGGAGCCTCATCCGCAAGGAAAACTCGTGCGTGTGGTCGCGGGTTCTGTGCTGGACGTCTGTTTGGACATACGGCCGGGCAGCGCCACATTCGGGCAGCACTACAAGCTCGTTCTATCAGGCGAAGAGAAGAACATGCTGTGGATCCCCGAAGGCTTC
>JANOPI010000048.1:0-11281 GCA_031421755.1 Flavobacteriales bacterium
CACGCTGGCTGAAACCATGCTCTTCGAAGCGGGTCTGATCCCACGCCGCGGCCGTGTCGAGGACAAGAACACCGTTAGCGACTACCACGACCTGGAACATGAACGTGGGAGCAGCGTGTACAGCACGGCACTCCACACCGAGTGGAGGAACTACAAGATCAACATCATTGATACCCCCGGTCTTGATGATCTGATCGGTGAGACCGTGCCGGCCTTGCGGGTGGCGGACACGTGCGTGCTGCTGTTGAACGCCCATCACGGCGTTGAGGTGGGCACGGACCTGGTGTGGGAGCACATGCAACGCTACGATCGCCCGGTGATCTTCGGCGTGAACCAGTTGGACCACGCCAACGCGGATTTCGAACTGACAGTTGAACAGGCGAAGGAACACTTCGGCGCGGCGGTTACAGTGATGCAGTATCCGGTGGAGCAAGGGGATGGCTTCCACCGCATCATCGACCTGCTGAAGATGACGATGTACGTATTCAAGGATGCGGGCGGGAAGCCGGAAAAACAGCCGATACCGGGATCAGAGAAGCAACGCGCCGAAGCACTGCACAAAGAACTTGTTGAGAAGGCCGCAGAGAACGACGAAACGCTCATGGAGCACTACTTCGACAAGGGCGAACTCGATGAGGATGAGATGCGCACAGGGTTGAAGCAGGGCATGATGAAGCGCACGTGCTTCCCCGTCTTCTGCCTCAGCGCGTTTCGCAACATGGGCAGCGGCCGCCTGATGGGTTTCATCGACAACGTGGCACCGAGCGCCATTGAAATGCCTGCGGAAGAGCTCGTCGGTGGCGGGGAGCTGCGGTGCGACGCGAGCGGTCCGGCTGTCCTCTTCACGTTCAAGACCATCATCGAACCGAAAAGTGGCCACATCACGCTCTTCAAGGTGATGAGCGGCGAAGTGCGCGAAGGCATGGACCTGATCAACGACAACACCGGCGGCCATGAGCGCTTGAACCAGCTCTTCATCATGGATGGCCACGAGCGTAAGCACGTGGAGAAGCTGGTTGCCGGGGACATCGGCGGCACGATCAAGCTGAAGGATACAGCCACGGCGCACACCCTGCATCCCCCGGGCCGGTCGATCAAGTTGCAAGCCATCGCCTTCCCCGAGCCACGGCTGCGGCAAGTGATCAAAGCGAAAGACCAGAAACAAGAGGAAAAACTGCACGCATCCTTGCTGGAGATCCAGAAGGAAGACCCGACCATCGTGCTCACGTACCAACGCGAAACGGGTCAGCAGATCATTGGAGGCCAGGGAGAACTGCACCTGAATTTGCTGAAGTGGAAGTTGAGCCACCACTACAGGGTGGATATTGAATACCATGCACCACGTATCCCCTACCGGGAAACGATCCGCAAGAGCGCTGATGCCGGTTACCGACACAAGAAGCAGACGGGTGGCAGTGGCCAGTTCGGCGAGGTCCACCTTCGTATTGATCCGTGGTATGAGGGCATCCCTGACCCGGCCGGGGTAAGTGTGCGCGGCAAGGAGGAGCATGACCTGGCCACCGGCGGGAAGCTGGTTTTCTACAACTGCATAGTCGGCGGTGTCATCGACAACAAATTCATGCCGAGCATCCTTAAAGGGGTGATGGAGAAGATGGAAAAAGGACCGCTGACCGGATCCCCTGCACGCGACATCCGTGTTGTGGTGTATGACGGCAAGATGCACGCTGTGGACAGCAACGACATCAGCTTCAGGATCGCCGGGCTACAGGCATTCCGCGAAGCGTTCAACAACGCTGATCCGCAACTCATGGAACCCATCCAGGAGATCGAAGTGCGTGTGCCGGCGGACCTCATGGGCGATGTGATGACCGATCTTCAAGGTCGTCGCTCCATTGTCATGGGGATGGATACGCAAGGGCGCTACCAGATCATCAAAGCGCATACTCCCTTGGCCGAGTTGGACAGGTACAGCACCACCTTGCGCAGCCTTACACAGGGCCGTGGAGCCTACTCCCAGAAATTCCTTTCCTACCAACCTGTGCCAATTGAACTTCAGCATAAGCTGGTAAGCAGCCACAAGGAAGAGGAAGTTCCAGCGTGAAGAGGATGCAGGCCATATACCGGGGCCGCTCTGATCGAGGAGCAGCCCCGGTGTGGGTCATATTCCACTTGAGGAGCAGGTATCTGACCAACTCGTTCCGGTCCCTATCCGACCTGCTCTATGTGACGAATGGCCAGCTTCATCGTACCAACCGCCGGATCTGTCGGGCGAAATACCTTCATGCAAAGCATGTCGATCTATTTTTCGCCCCCGATCAGGTGAAGCGAGCAACTTGCGGATGACAATAGGAACGAACGGACTGAGCATCACATACGCCACCACGCACGACCCGATGGACGTGCGAGCATGGAGCGGCACGGTGTACCACACGGCGCGCGCCCTCGCAGAGAAAGGCGTACAGATCGAGTACCTCGGTGAACTGGCACGCAACCAGGTGATCGTGAACAAGGCGATCAACAAGCTGTCCAAGATGACCGCCCTCGGTGAGATGTTCCCGGTGGAACGCACAGAGCGGATGGCCGAGCTGTTCGCCGGGCGGATCCGCCAGCATTTGATGACCAGCCGCACAGATCTGGTCTTCTCCCCTGGCAGCATTCCCTTGGCGCGTCTCCGATCCAAGCGCCCGAAGGTCTTCTACACCGATGCCACCTTCGCGGGTATCCTGGCCGGTGACCCTGCGTGGAAACGCTACCCGAAGCGATACTTGGCCATGGGCCACGCGCTGGAGCAAGCTTCCTTGGACAATTGTGATCTGGCGATCTATGCCAGCCAATGGGCGGCGCGCACAGCGCGCGAGCATTACCAAGTGGATGAGAGCAAGATCCGTGTAGTACCGTTCGGGGCGAATTTCACTACTGCACCCTCGGCCATCGACGTGGCGCGCGGCATTGCGGATAGAAAGGACGATGAGTGTCAGCTGTTGTTCGTTGGCGTGAATTGGGTGAATAAAGGCGGCCCCAAAGCTCTCGAGGCTGCCCGTATTTTGAACGAGAACGGGGTGCGCACCCGGATCCATCTGGTGGGCTGCGAGCCCGAAGTGGACAAACTGCCGGAATGGGCCACGGCGTACGGTTTCATTTCTAAGGAAACCCAAGAAGGACGTGACCGGATCGCCGGGCTTTTCGGATCAGCGCATTTTCTGGTCCTGCCCACGCTGGCGGATTGTTTGGGTCTGGTATTCTGCGAGGCGAACGCGTTCGGTGTTCCGGCCATGGCCAACGATGTTGGGGGCGTTGGCGAAGTGGTGAAGCCTGGGATAAACGGCGACCTTTTCCCCGCTGATGCCCCCGCCAGCGATTGGGCCGAGCGCATCGCCAGCGTTTTCGCTGACCAGTCCGCGTACAAAGCCATGGCCGCTCGGAGCCGGGTCCAATTCGAGGAGCGGCTCAATTGGGACGTTGCCGCCAGCTCGATCAAATCCCACCTCGAGGAATTGGTGACCTGACCTAAGGGTACCTCGAAGTACCTCGAACGGAGGGCACGTATGGGTATTCTTGATCCAGACGAGGCGTGACGAGGAGAGGATACTGGACCGAAGTCTCCGACTGAGGAACAACGAAGTATGGATCAAGAAGAGCCATGCGCCCGGAGGGTCAACACGAAGTGTTGATGCCGCCGGAGCGAGGTACTTCGAGGTACCCCTAAGGTCGTACCACACCTTCCGTCCCCGGTACCAATTGGATCGGATCGTTCGAACGATCCTTATCAGCCAGCCTGCCGTTCGGGTCGATAACAACAGCGCTCAATCGCGACAGTGGTGCAGCCAGCGCCAAAGTGTATTCCGGTGCCGTCCAGATCCATGGTCGTTGAACAATTTGGGGGCTTCCTTGAGGCGCTTCCCTTCGCGCTCCCAGCATCAATGAAAGGGGAACGTGATGCAAGGTGGTCTTGCCATCGATATCCACCACGGCCAGATCCACAGGCATGATCATCTCCCCTTTCCGTGCCAGAGTGATGAAGGTGCTGTCGTTCCGGCCGATCACCGAGCTCACCGCATAATCCAGTTCCCGGGTTGTATTGATCCACTCATCGAAGTACCAATCCAACTGAAGGCCACTCTCCTTCTCCATCACGCGCTGCACATCGATCGGCTCCGGGTGCTTGAAGCGGCAGGTGTTGTAGTACCGCAACAGCCCGCGGTGCAGCATGCTGTCGCCGATCACCGCGCCGAGCTGGTCCAGGAAGAACTCGCCCTTGCTGTACGCCGTGGTGCCGTAACCCCGGTTCGTGCGGAAGTGGTCCGCGTGCGTGCTCATCGGCTCATGCAGATCGCTGGCGGCCAGCTGCAGATACGCTTCAGTGGCGTCCGCATGAACGCGCCCTTGCTGCTGGCCGGGGAAGAGTTCGCGCATCACTTCGCTGCTGGCATACTCCGTAAAGCCCTCATCCATCCAAGGATAGCTGCCTTCGTCGCTGGCTAACATACCGTAATACCAGTTGTGTACGCTCTCATGTACGCTCACCCCTACCAAGCTGCCCAAGCGTCGCCCACCGGTGATCAACGTCAGGTTCGGGTATTCCATCCCGCCATCACCACCTTGGGCAAACGTGAAATGCGGGTATGTATACGCACCGAAATGCGCTGCCATGTATTGGAAGTGCTTCACCATATAGCCGGGAAGTTCTTTCCATCCGGCGGCATTCTCGCCCTTCTCCTCATAGATGAAATGCAACAGGGGACCACTGGGCACTTGAGCGGTCGAATGCATGTAGTCCGGATCGGCCGACCAGCCGAAGTCATGTACGTTCTTGGCGACGAAGTGCCACTCCAGCTTGCCATCGGCACGTTTTTGCGGTTTGGTACGTGAGGCGTACCCGTGCCCGATGGAAGAGCCGTTCTGCAACTCACCCGTTGCCGCCACGGTGAATGAGCTGTCCAGCGTCAAGCGCACGTCGTAGTCGCCCCATTCGCCGTAGTACTCGCGGCCCACATAGGGGTCGGGATGCCAACCCTGGTGGTCGTATGCCGCGACTTTCGGGAACCACTGCGTCATGCTGTACGCGATGCCCTCCTGGCTGTCCCGCCCGCTGCGACGGATCTGCACCGGCACCTGCCCGTTGAACCCGAAGCTCAGCGTGGTGGACTTCTTCGGGAGCAAGGGCTTGGCCAGCACTACGCGCAAGATCGTGCCCAGTTCTTCCATGCGCGCCGGTTTGCCGTCCTGCAGCATCGCCGTGCAGCGCAGGTCCCCTTGTTCCTCCGGTGAAAGCGCCGCGATGCGGTCACCCACACGCTGGTCCGGATCGGCGATGGAGCGCGAGCGCGTGTCCATTTCGCTGCCCGGCTTGAAAGCGTTGAAGTAGAGATGGAAGTACAACTGCCGCAGCGTGTCGGGGCTGTTGTTCTGGTACACCAGTTTTTCGGTACCCGTGAACCGGTGGCTCTTCACATCGAGTTCCACGGCCATCTCGCAACGGATGCGCTGTTGCCAGCGGTCGCACTGGGCATTTGCCAAGAGAATGGAGAAGAGCGGAAGGAACGTTGCGCTGAGGCGTGTGGTCATCATCGGTCTGGCTGTCGGCCCAAAGATGTAGCGCGCGGTCGTATATGACCGGGTCTCCTTCTGCTTGCCGAATCACGGCCCCGCGCGCCGGGCTGCGGTCTGCACCTTTTCCCGCACGAGTTCGATCATGTTCGTGCCCAAGGCGATGGCCACGAACGCATGGTTCTCAGCGCGCGTGTTGGACTCGCCGTCCTCCATTCGGCTCACGGTCTTCTGGCTTACGCCCGCCTTGCGGGCCAAATGCTGTTGGGTCCACCGTTTTTCGAGCCGCAACCGCCGGATGTTGTCGGCGAGTATTCGCAACCATGGGGAGGCCGGTAGTGCCTTTTTTCCAACGCGCTGGGCCTTTTTCTTACCCATTTCTCCGGAAATACGGCTGCGCGTGGTGTTGTGCCGGTCAGCTCAACTAGTTCCGGATATCGAGATCGAGCGGGCGCAGCACCGCGTGCAGAAGGTCGATCGTGGGCATGTAGACACCATGCTCCAGGTTGCTCACCGTGGACGAGGCCACCCCGGCCCTATCGGCCAGTTCCTCTTGGGTCAGGTTCTTCTCCTTCCTGCGTTCCTTGATCGCCTTGGCCAATCGCTCCAGATCCATGCTGCTCAGGTATGGTGGGTACACTGCTCAATAGCCAAGGGAGAGTGATTGGCACGGCAACTTAGGGGGTTCACCCCATACCATACGACCAACTTCAGAAACTGACTACAAGAACTGACTGGGAACGGACAGTTTTCGAGAGCGATCCGGCAGTGACCACCTGAAGATTGGAACGCCGGGCAGCCCTTGCCCGACCCTCGTCCCGGGCAGGGGCTTTACCCAATCTATTTTCAGTCATGAAGAAGTTCAAAGACTTGCTCCTCCGCCGGAGCTTCAGCGCAGGCGGATGGAAACCCACGCTGTTAGCGGCGGGTGTGTTGTGTGGCGGGGCCGCGATGGCGCAGGTGGTTACAGTGCCTGCGACCTGTCAGGTTGTTGTTGCTGGCACCGGAGGTACTCTCGGCTTGGGTGGAACTGTCGGTAATGGCGGCATCGTGGTAATGCCTGACCCCTTCGACATTACCGGTGCCGGAGGCAACTTCATCTTCAGTGGTGGCACCATTACGGGGTGGAGCCTCTTAGGCGATCTCAGTATTCAAACAGCCAGTTCGCCTCCCACTGCGCCAGTGCAAACGGCCGGGGCTGTGGCCACGCAGAACATCCAATCCTACAACAAGAGCCTTCGATCCGCGGAAACTGGCACACCATCCACATTGGCACGGAGCAAGGGCAGGGTGACCACCACTTTCACGGGTGCTGGCTGTACGGTCATGACCTTCGATGTCTACAAGAAGTGGGGACCGCTTGTGACCACACCTCCCAACAACAACTACGGGCCACCTATCGCTGGGCCGGCCTGTTGGCCCAGCACGAACCAACTGGTGGCTTTCTCCGTGGACCAGATCGAAAGCGACAACATACTTGACGCGATCGGGACGGACCAGTACTACTGGAAGCTCACCAATGGACTTGGGGTGGATGTCATCTCCACGCAGCCTACAGCTTACTACATGGCTGCTGACCGTAGTTCGGTGACGTGCAACATGAGCACCGCTGCCTTCATCACATGGTACTCTGGAGGGCCTTACTCCATTCGTTGCTGCTATGCTCGGAGCTTTCCAGCCTGGGACAACGGTACGGGCTTGACTTCTGCGACAGCCACGGATTGCGTTAGCAAACCGATCAATTCTGCCCCCACCGCCCCCACCTTCACCACGCTGATCCCAACGTGTCTGCTCTACTCCGCCACGTCGTTCAGCGCAGTGTTCACTGGTGTAACCGACCATACGTACAGCTGGACTTCCACTTGCGGTTGGGTTATCGCACAAACCGGTACGGTTCCTGGCCCAATGACACTGAATGTGACCGGTGTGAACCAAGGTCCTTGCACCCTCATCCTCACCGATGTGGGTCCCTGCGGATCGAACATTTACAGCTAAACGGTCAATCGCACATTCAACAATACACTGGTACCGCTGATCACTTTGGGCAACACATGCACCGCGCCCGGTGGCACCTTCCAGATCGCTCTGCCCGTATCGGCACAAGGCAATTGTGTGAACTGGACCATTTCACCAGTACCGGTACCAGCTTGGCCTTTCACGGATGTGAACGGGAACCTTCACAGCATCCGGACTTACACGATTCCCGTGGGCACTTGCGCGGCAGCTTATACGATCACAGGCGCGAATTGCAGTTGTCCGGGCAATACCGCGAGCATTACCATGAACGTACAGCCCACCATGCCTACGCTTTCTGGACCTACCTGTGTGCCGTACAATGTGGGCACGCCCTTGCAGGTGTACAACGCCAGTACGCCTTGCGGTACAACCAGCTTCATCTGGTCGAACACCTTGGGCATGACCGGGAGCAGCACCACCAGTTCGATCAGTTACGCGCCCGTAGGTACCCTCACCGGTGGTGGCACCTTGGTGAAGGTGAACGCCGTGGGAACGAACGGGTGTACCGGACCTGCCAACAGCATTCTGGTCAACCGTACCCCGCCTACACTTGCGGTGAGCATTCCGTGCGTGAACGTGGGCTATGCCGGGTACATCGGTGCGGCCATCTCCAACAACGCCGTACCACCGGCGCAGGCTGTCTTCTCCATCGTGGGGCCGGCCGCCGGATATACCTACACATGGACGTTCGCTGCCGGTTTGGGCACTCCGCTTTCTACTACGGGCACGAGCGTTACCGTGAACACGCTCGGTAATGTGGGCAACTACGCTTGTTCTGTTTCAGTGAACAACACCGCAGCACCGTTCTGCGGGCCAGTAATCACGAACTTCAATGTTCCTGTGCAATTCACCACGGGTGTTGGGGTGGACAACTCGGTTCCAGGTCAATCCACGGTTACGGCCACTGGCGGTCAAACCTTCTACCGACTGTGGGACTGCACCCCAGGCTCATACCAGGGTTTGGGCCAAGCCACTCCGTCCAACTTCGTCCTCAACGTTATCGGTGGGGACAACTACTCTATCGACATCACAACGCTGTCCGGTTGCCACCAACTGCCGCCGTGCGTGGTCACGAACTACCACTCACCCTTGCTGAACGATGTCTCCGATGCTGTGGTAGCGGATGGTTTGAAGTCCTCCCAGGACGATGGGTCAGGGGTGGTTATCAGTCCCAACCCCAACAACGGGCGCTTCACGGTAACGCTATTGAACGAGGTACAAGAGGCAAGCGCTACGCTCTATGACGCCAGCGGGCAGCAGGTAGGCAAGGCCAAGCGCTTGAGCAGCGGCACCAACAAGCTCGGCGATGATGACCTCGCCCCCGGAGTGTATACCGTGCGTATCGAACTCAATGGCGAGATGGTTTCCCGACAGGTGGCGGTGGGCCGGGATTGAACACGAACCCTGTGTGAAACAGACGACCCCGGTCTGCCTTGCGGCGGGCCGGGGTTGTAGTTTCACTCGCGCGCAACGCGAACACGATCCGATCGTCTACTGAACAGAGCACAAGAACATGACCAGCTTGTACCTCCAACGCGCATTCATCCTCGTTGGCACGATCTCCTCGGCGTGTCTTGGCAATGCACAGCCTCAGGTGTGGGGATATGCCGGGCCAATTGCCAATACCAACGATCCGTTCCAGTTCGGGGCGGTTTGGCGCTGCGATTTGGGTGCGGACGAAGTGGAAAAGATCATCCCGGGCGATACTGTACAGATCGGCCGTTTCAATGGGCCGGCCTCGAGCGGACTGGTATTGGCTTCCAATGGCAAGTTGTACGGCTCTGCTTCGGGTCCTTCACCTGGCCAGAACGGTGTGATCTTCTGCTATGACCCAGTGACGGACAGCCTGCGCATCACCGCAGCATTGGCCACGCCGCAATACCCCGCTTCCGTTTCCCAGCAATGGCAATTGACGGAAGGCCAACCCGGTGTACTCTTCGGGTTCACCGCTCCCGATCCCAACAGCACCATCTTCCGTTACCATACAAGCAACGATAGCCTTGCGCTCTGCGTGAACCTGCCCAACTACATTGATGGTGGGGGCGGAACCATGTTCAGGTTCCTGGGCGGCCCCTTCTTCAAAGCAACAAGCGATAAGCTGTTCGTTATTTACGAATCCCAGCGGGTCGCATGGTTGAACCCGCTGAACAACGCCTTCGGTCTATCCGCCTATCTCGAAGCATCAGATTTCCTTCAAGGTCGCTTCCCGAACGCGGATTTCATCGAATCCGATACCAAGCTCTATTCAACTTCAGCGCGCGGCGGGCCCGGCGGCGTCGACTCGAACAATCTGGACACGACAAGGGGTGTGATCTATTCCTATGACCTACAGACGGATGCTTACACCAAGCTCCTCGACTTCAACCACCAGATCAAACAGCCAAGCGCGGGCATGACCGACGGCGGCGCGGGCCTGTTCTATGGTGTAGCGCGGGGAGCGGATCCATGGACAAGCAATGGGGTGATCTACGCTTACGATCCATCGAACAATACATTGCAGTTGGTCCAGGACCTCAGTGACCCTGCATACGACATGGACCGAGGTATCCCTTGGTTCAACTTGTTGCGCACCAGTAATGGCAAGCTCTATGGCACCTACCAACGCGGCATTTTCGAGTATGACCCGGTGCTGGATACCCTCACCTTGTGTGCTCCACTGCAGTCCGCTGACAACAATGGCCAGGTCAACGGACTCGGTGTGACCGGTAAAATGATCGAGATCTGCCGCAAGCCCAACTACAAGCCCCGCAGCACCACCAACTTCAATGTGTGCGCTGGCAGCCACTTCTTCTACGACCAGCTGAACGTGAACGCCACGAGTGTGGTGTGGCGGCGCAACGGGAGCGTAGTGCCGGAGCAGACCAGCCAGCTTTTGGAGTTCACCTCGATCACAGAAACCGACGAAGGCGCGTGGACTTGCACGATGACCAATGAGTGCGGTACTACCGAACCACCGGGCATCACCATCACGGTGAACGCAGGCAGCTCAACCACAAGCACCATCAGCGGGGATACGCTGCTTTGCGGCACAGGCGATCTGGCAGTCCTATCTGGCAACAACGGTGGCACTTGGAACACCGGCGCAACAACCGCTACGTTGGGCGTGCCGCAGCCCGGCAACTTCTTCGTTTGGAACACCCAGACCTGCGGCCTGAGCATGAGCAATTCAATACACGTAACGCACTTGGACAGTGCGGTGGCACCGCCGCAGCTTTTCTATTTCGGCAGTGCGAGCGAATTCGTCGGCGCGCAGATCTGCCCAGA
This sequence comes from Flavobacteriales bacterium, assembly GCA_031421755.1. Classification (GTDB taxonomy): domain Bacteria; phylum Bacteroidota; class Bacteroidia; order Flavobacteriales_F; family PHOS-HE28; genus PHOS-HE28. The sequence goes on from JANOPI010000048.1 coordinate 10,789, forward strand.
GTCGCCCTCTTTCATTATCGGCGACAACAGCGGTGGCCCTTGGCACAACCAACCCACCGGCCTATGGCAGGATGGTAGCAGTGGGCCTTCCTTCACCGTGCAAGACACGGGCCATTACTACATCACCAACACCAACACTTGCAACAGCGACACCAGCAACATCGAGCATGTCCTTTACCCCGATCCGCCCACGCCGGTCGCCTTTTTTCGAGATGCATTCGGACAACCGGCGGACAATCTGATCTGCTTGGGGGATAGCGTGTTAGTGTACTCCGCAGCTGGACTGGGTTATAGTGTGCTGCAGGACGGCATTTACGTGGGTTATATGAACGAGTTCCAACCCTTCGTGGCCAACATGGCGGGTACGTATGACATGATCGCGTACGCCTGCCCGACGATCACGAGCGATACGGTGCCTTTCACGGTCATTGTGAACAACCTGCCCCCCGCGCCTTCGCAGATCCTCCCTGACGGTTCGCTACTCACGGGCTGC
>JANOPI010000049.1:0-7697 GCA_031421755.1 Flavobacteriales bacterium
ATGGCGGTGGTGCTAGTTGGTTCTACAGGCAAAATCCGGTCCGCCCCAAAGGTCGGTCGGTCCTTCCGCCTACAAAATACCCACTATCGGGTAATTTCGGGCCTATCCGTCCGAAATAACCCCGCCATCTTCAGAAAATGCCCAGCGAGCAGGCTATCGCGAAGGCGATGAGCATACCGTAGATACCGAATGTAATGAGGCTCGAGTTGAATTTGCGCAGCATTGCGTCCATGGCTCTGGTGCCGGCCCGGTAAGTGGCTGGCGGCGCAAAACTCACCTCCCTGTTTTGCCCGGATGTGGCCTGCATGTGAGCAACGCCAGAAGAAATGAACAGGATCATGAACGGCGTTGTTACGTGACGAGCGGCGCGGAAACGCCTCCATCACGCCTCTACTTTCGCCCCGCCTTTCAAGGGACCGCCCGGGACATCGGGACGACCGTCATGCGCCAACTCCTCCTCCTGCTCTCCGCCCTGCTCTTCACGCCCTACGTGGTGCGCGCCCAAGAGACCTTTACCGTAAGCGGCTATGTGAACGACTCCACCAGTGGCGAAACACTCATCGGGGCCAGCATTTTCATCAAGGAGATCCAGAAGGGGGTGTCCACCAATACCTACGGGTACTACTCCGTAACCCTTGCGCAAGGGAGCTACACCTTCATCACCCGCTATATCGGTTATGCACAGCAGGACCGTACCGTTGACCTGCGTGCGGACGTGAAGCTGAATATCGACCTGAAGCCCAGCGTTACGGAGATCAAGCAGGTGGAAGTGGTGAGGGAGAAGCGCAAGAGCAATACGGAAAGCACGGACATGGGCCGATTGGACGTGGACGTGCAGAAGCTGAACACCTTGCCCGCACTGCTCGGTGAGGTGGACATCCTGAAGGTGATCCAGTTCCTGCCCGGGGTGAAAAGCGGCGGAGAGGGCAACAGCGGCTTCTATGTACGTGGGGGTGGACCGGACCAGAACCTGATCCTGCTGGACGAGGCCACGGTGTACAACGCCAGCCACCTGTTCGGCTTCTTCAGTGTGTTCAACGCCGACGCCATCAAGAACCTGGAGTTGATCAAGGGCGGAATGCCCGCCAACTATGGCGGTCGCACCAGTTCGGTGCTCGACATCACCATGAAGGAAGGGAACGACAACCAGTTCCACGGCCAAGGCGGCATCGGATTGATCAGTTCACGCCTCACTTTGGAAGGCCCCCTCGTCAAGAACAAGAGCTCCTTCGTGGTCAGCGGGCGCCGCACGTATGTTGATGTGCTCACCAAACCCTTCCTGAAGGACAACCCCAACTTCGGCGGCACGAGCTACTACTTCTATGACCTGAACGCCAAGGCCAACTACCGCATCAGCGACAAAGACCGCGTGTACCTGAGCGGCTACTTCGGGCGCGACGTGTTCGACTTCGGCAGCAGCGATCCGGGCGATCCGAAGTTCCGCATCCCCTGGGGCAATGCCACTGTGGCCGCCCGCTGGAACCACGTGTTCGGTCCTAAGCTCTTCATGAATACCACCGCCACTTTCAGCGACTACCAGTTCGAGTTCAATGGAGGCCAGAGCGACTTCGAGTTCAAGCTCTTCAGCGGCATCAAGGATTATGGCCTGAAGGTGGACCTGAGCCAATACCCCAATGTGCGCCACAGCCTGAAGTACGGCGGCCAGTACATCTACCACGTCTATACGCCCAGCACGGTAAGTGTTTCCAGCGGTTCTACGGACTTCAACATCGATGAGCCGAGCAGATTGAAGGCCCACGAGACCGCGATCTACATACTGGACGAATTCGACCTCACCGACCGCATCCGATTGAACGGTGGGCTACGCTTCACCTCCTTCGCACAGGTGGGTACCTTCCGCGAGTATCAGCTGAACGACGCCGGTGAACCCACCGGTGATCTCGTCAACTACGGGCGCGGGCAGTCCGTGAAAACCTATATCGGATTGGAGCCGAGACTTTCCGCCCGCTACCGCTTGAATGACAAGAGCAGCGTGAAGGCCAGCTTCAACCGGAACCTGCAGTATGTCCATCTGGCCAGTTTCAGCAGCATCGCCCTGCCCACCGACGTGTGGGTGCCCAGTGGCAAGAACGTGGAGCCGCAAGTGGGCATGCAATATGCCGCCGGTTACTTCCGGGACTTCAAGGAGCGCGTATTCGAGGCCAGTGTGGAGGTGTACTATAAGGACATGCTGAACCTGATCGAGTACAAGGAAGGCGCACAACCGCAGGACAACGGCAACACCAACTACGATGCGAACCTCGTCTTCGGTGACGGCTATTCGTACGGCGCGGAGTTCTTCCTGAAGAAGCGCACCGGCCGATTGAACGGTTGGGTGGGCTACACCTGGAGCAAGACCATGCGCCAGTTCCCCGACCTGAACAACGGCCAGGAGTTCGCCAGCCGCTGGGACCGCACACACGACCTGAGCATCGTGGCCAGCTACGAGTACAACAAGCGCTGGACCTTCGGGGCCACCTTCACCTACCAGACCGGCCAGGCCGTTACGCTGCCCGTGAACAGGTATTGGATCGAAGGACGGCTCGTGAGCGAATACACCGAGCGCAACGGCTATCGCATGGCCCCGTACCACCGCCTCGATGTTGCCGCTACCCTGCTCAACAAGGAGACCAAGAAGAAGAAAGATCCTGTGACCGGCGTAGTTACCGAAGTGCCGCGGAAATACCGCAGCAGCTGGACCTTCGGCGTTTACAATGCCTACAACCGCGCCAACCCGTACTTCATCTACTTCGCCAACGACGGCAATCTGTCCACCGGTGATTTCCAGTTGGTCGCCAAACAGGTCTCGCTCTTCTCCATCCTGCCGTCCATCACCTGGAACTTCAAGTTCTGACCGCCATGCGCAAGATCATCCTCATCGCCCTCGCTGCGCTCGCCTTTATCTCGTGCGAGAAGGAAATAGTCGTGGACCTTCCGGAAACAGAACCCAAGCTCGTGGTTGAAGGTGTGATCGAGAACGGACAACGACCCTTGGTCATCCTCACCAAAACCCAGAGCTATTTCGCGCCCACTGACATCAGTTCCATTTCAAGCATCTTCGTGAGGGACGCGGTGATCACCATCAGTGATGGAACGAACACCATGACGCTGGTCCAGCTCTGTTCATCCGCCATTCCCGATTCACTGCTCGAACTGGCGAGTGAGCTCACCGGCATCGATCCCGCCTTGCTGGATGACGCGGATGTATGCGTTTACACTTCCGCTTCTACTTCCGATACGGGCGTGATCGGCCGCACCTACACGTTGAACGTGACCGGTGATGGCAAGTCCTGCTCCGCCGTAACAAAGATCCCGAACATCGTTCCGTGGGATTCCACCTGGTGGCGCTTGGCCGAACAAGAGGCCGACGATGATAGCAGCGGCTACATCTGGGGTAGGCTTACGGATCCGGACACGATGGGCAACGGTTATCGCCACTACGCCCGGCGCTTCTATTCAGCAGACCCGGACTTCGTGGAGGACAGTCGTTTCATCTCCCCGCTCGGCACCACGTTCAATGATAAGTACCTCAACGGCCTTACCGTGGACTTTTTCGCCGTGCGCGGCCGTTCGCCCTTCACGGACAATAGCGAGGATGAGACCGCGGGCTTCTTCCTGCGCGGCGATTCGCTGATCATGAAGTTCGTGAGCATGGGGCTCAAGGAGGCTGATTTCTACATCACCTATGATAACAACGTGGCCAGCCAGGGCGACATCTTCAGCACGCCTTCCAACGCGCGCACCAACATCAACGGTGGCCTGGGCATCTGGGCGGGCTGGGCGGCCTGCTACGATACGTTGGTGTGCCAGTAGGTTTCCTTGGCGGGTGACAAGCATCACCGGTGCGGGGTGTGTCACGATCTACTTTCGCGCCCCTTCGCCCGGGCATGAACCAACGGCGAACAACGCATGAGCACCTCCCCTGAACACGTCAAGTGCCTGATCATCGGATCGGGCCCCGCCGGTTATTCCGCCGCCATCTATGCCGCACGCGCCGACCTGAAACCCGTGATGATCGAAGGCCCCTTGCCTGGTGGCCAGCTCACGCAGACCACGGAGGTCGACAATTACCCCGGCTACCCGAACGGCCGCAGTGGTCCCGAAATGATGGAGGACCTGAAAGCGCAAGCCAAGCGCTTTGACACGGATATCCGCAACGGTTGGGTGACCAAGGTGGACTTCACCGGCCCCGTTCACAAGGTGTGGATCGATGAGACCACGGAGATCCATGCCGACAGCGTGATCATCAGCACCGGGGCCAGCGCGAAGTGGCTCGGTCTACCGAACGAGATCCGCCTGCGCGACATCGGTGGTGGAGTTACCGCATGTGCGGTATGCGATGGATTCTTCTTCAAAGGACAGACCGTGGCCCTCGTGGGTGCGGGTGATACCGCGTGCGAAGAAGCGACCTACCTCGCCAAGCTCTGCCCCAAGGTGTATATGCTCGTGCGCAAGGACGAGTTCCGCGCAAGCAAGGCCATGGTGCATCGCGTGGAGAACACCCCACAGATCGAAGTACTCTACAACACCGAAGTGAAAGACGTGCTCGGCGAGCATGGCGTGGAAGGCCTCATCGCCATCAACAACAAAACCGGAGAAGAGCGTAAGCTGGACATCACCGGCCTGTTCATCGCTATCGGCCACAAGCCCGCTACCGATCTGTTCAAGGGCATCCTCGACATGGACGAGACCGGCTACCTGAAGCACAAGCCGGACACTACACACACCAATGTGCCCGGCGTCTTCGCAAGCGGCGATGCTGCGGACAAGGTTTACCGCCAAGCCGTGACTTCCGCCGGAACGGGGTGCATGGCGGCGTTGGATGCTGAACGGTACTTGGCCGCAGCGGGGATCCACTGAGCCATAGCTTGCCGATCGGAACGGTTCGTGCCGTTGCGAAGCCATGCGCCGCCTTGCCGTCCTGTCCGCTTTCGTTCCGCTGACCGCCGTCGCACAATTCACCCTGCCGTTCTGGGAAGCCTTCGACAGCACGCGCGTCGTGCTCGCACAGCTTCCAAGCGAAAACGTGACGCCGGATACGCTCTGGGCAAACGGCGTCATCCCTGTTCCGGTCATCGGCTTCGACACCGTCCTCGTAAACCAATGCTGCATCGATCCCGATCCACAGATCCTGCTCGCGCGGCTACAGCGCTGGCCCACGAACGCTTCAGGTGAATTGCTGCCCTTGTTCACCGAACGCCTCGAGGCCGACACCGCCGCATGGTTCCACATGGGCGAGTGGCGCAACCAACCGGATACCATGATCCCGCTTTCGGCGCACCCCAACTCGCTCGTCCGCTACCTCTGGAACGCGGAGGGACTCGGGTCGCAGACGGACTACTATGGAACGTGGCGCTCCAACTACCAATACCACCTCAAGCGATCGGCCTGCACGATCGAAGCGCGCGACAGCCTGAAGCTGATGCGCTGCGCCCCGCATTCCGCGTACCGGTCCATCGAACCGGCCCCATTGCTCCTCTTCGTTGGCGATCGGCTGGTGGATGTCCTCCAAGACAACCGCAGCACCGGGATCGATGGCTACGGCTACTTCGATCACGCGGAAAGAGGGTCCATCATCACGGCCCGCCATGGCGGCGAAGAGGCCATCATCCTTTCCAGCGGCGAGGTCCTCGTGCGTGGTCCCGTGCGATGGGAACTGCGCTACCGCGAACCGGTTATCTACCGTGGAGAGTGCGACTGCGAATAGTCTTTGGGGCCGGCTCTATGGCTGGATCTCCCAATCGCTGTACATCAGATAGAACCGCACGAGTTCCCGCTTCTTGAATGGGATATCCCAGTCCCCCTCGTAGTGGACCTCCATGGGTACGAGGTCGCCACCGGATACCTCATTCCTCACCTTGATGCTGATGTCGAAGTCCAAGAGCAGACCCGCGTTCCGGATACGGTACTCGCGCGCCATCACGTTCATGGTTCCTTGATCGAACCATGTGAGCATGCGCTTGATCACCGTGTCATCTTCATCCGACTCCTCTCCGTTCACGCTGTCCTTGGCCAGTGCCGTGAAGAGCCAGCATGGCTTGCCCTCAAGGAAGCTCCCATCCACGCTGAAGTCATAGAGCGGTGCCATCGACTGATCGAAGATGTCCAGCTTGTCCCCGATGAAGGGTACGCTCGCGATCTCCTGCCCGGGGTTGAACATGAACTTCTTCAACTCGCTCTTGTACTTGTCGAAGCGGCTCTCGCGGCTGATCTCCTGCTCACGCGATGCGATGCGGTTGCTGGCCTTCCATGAACCTTCCGGGAAGAACACCTCGTCGTACATCTCCGCGGTGAGGAAGCGGAGATCGCCATTCTTTGCCCGGAGCTTGCCGGAATCATGCGTGCTGTCCAGCACAAGTTCCGCCATCGCGCCTGTGCGCACCAGCCGACCTTCACGATAAAGGCCAGCGGTCTCCCGGCTCTTCTTGTCTCGCACACGCAGCTCGCTCTTCACGGCGTGGGCGTGGTACTTGGTGTTCAGGAACGCATGGTAGAAGGTGGTGTCTTCCATCACCTGCCGAAAGAAGCCTTCCAGTCGCAGCCCCTTCGCACCGCCATGCACCACCACCTCTCCGAGCTGGTAAACGGTGATTATGGTGTCGTTCTCCACCTGCGCTGGAACCTCCGCGATGCCCACCAACAAGCCGGACAACAGACAACCGGCGACCGACAACCGCCTCATTGCCTCAATGCCTTCTGGTCGGCCCCAGGCTCGTGTACAACTACTTCTTCTTCACGTAAATGAGGAAGTCATATTGTGACAGACCCTTGATCACCTCCTCCGGAACGGCGCAAAAATCGATGAAGTCATCGAAGCTCTCGTTGCCGAGGTTGATGATCTCGTACTGCACGTATTTGTGCAGCAGTTCGCGCAGCAGTTCCCGTTTGCGGTCCTCGTTCCGCAGCTCAGCCACCTGCCGCTTGCTCCGCTCTCTTCGGCTGAATTCCTGGTAGAGGAAGGTGATCGGACTCTGGAACGCGTCCACCCCGCTTTGCCGATAGTCCCGCTCGTTGTAGCCCAGCTTGTTGATGTCTTCCTGGATCTCCTTCAGCGTCCTGTCCGGCAATACGGCCACCGGCTTCAATTCGATCTCCCACGGACGAAGTACCACACGCAACGACGCCAATTCCCCATCGGCATACTCACTCAACGGTACCGTACGGGTCACATACCCTCCAGCACCGATCAGAAGCGTGTCATTCCGCAGGGCGTTCACCGTGAAGGTCCCGTCCACATTGCCGAAACTACCCGTGCGCAATCGCCGGTTCACGATCATCAGGTCGTAGAATACCTTCTCTCCGTCACCACCTTGGACCTGGCCATGGACGGTAACCGGTCCTTGTGCCAGCGCGGTGATGCCGGTGATGAGCAGCAGTGCGATAAGCGTTCCTCTCATAGGCAGCGGCGAATGTAGGCGGGCGAAATGGCGCACATCGTTCCAAGGCGATCGCCTAACGATCATTCACATGCACCACGGAGCGTGAGCCGCCGACCGGATGGTCCGATGCCGGTCTGCGCTTGCAGCGCCCTGGGAACGGCGAAGGGCCCCGGCCATATCGCCAGAGCCCTTCGTGAAAATACCTGCGCACCTGTAAGCCGGGTCCTGTACCCCTTGCGGAGCCTCCATCATTTATCTGGGATGCCCCTCACGGAGCACCTCGATCGACCTACCCGCCGGCTTGGAGCGGGCCGCTCT
>JANOPI010000050.1:0-2591 GCA_031421755.1 Flavobacteriales bacterium
CGATGAGATCGGCGAGATCGACGCCATGGATATCGCGCAGGATGACCGCGTCGATGTAGCCAACGCTGTTGGAGATATGCAGCGAAATCAGGGTACCGCTGGCGGTATCGGTGACGTGCACGAGATCGGCGATCAGCGCCGGAACATGGGTCGAAAACACAGCAGAGAAATCGAGCCGGTCGCCGGCGGCGAAGTCGAGAATGGTATCGAAGCCAGCTCGTGTGCCCGTCCCCGTCACGACATCGGCGAGTGCCCAGACGAACGTATCGTTGCCGACCGAATAACCGTTCGAAAGCTGACCACCGAACATCCAGTCGTTGCCAGCGCCACCGGTGATCAGGTCGTTACCGCCATCACCGTAGAGCTTGTCGTGGCCGTCTTCGCCCCGAAGATTATCGACGGCACCGCCACCCCACAAGCCGTCGTTACCGGCGCCGCCGATCAGCAGGTCGAGGCCGGCGCCGCCATTGACGTTGTCGTTGCCGGTGTTGCCATAGATGGTGTCATTGCCATTTTCAGCGAACATACTGTCATTGCCGTCGCCGCCGTAAATTGTGTCGTTGCCGTCGCCGGCATTGACAACGTCGAGGCCCATGCCGGCATCGATGATGTTGTTCGCGACGTTGCCGACAATTTTGTTGTCGAGCACGTTGCCGGTGCCGTTGATTGTGGCAGCGCCGGTCAAGGTGAGATTTTCGATATTGGCCGAGAGGGCGTGCGTTACCGACGACCTGACGTGATCGACGCCCATATTGACGCCTTCGATCGTCACGTCGCCAGCGCTATCGACGACGAATGTATCACTACCACTGCCGCCATTCATGCTGTCGTTGCCCGCGCCGCCATCCAGCCAGTCATTTCCGTCAAGACCGGTGAGTGTATTGTTGCCGCTGTTGCCAAGGACAATATTGTTCAGTGAATTGCCCGTTCCAGCGATTGCGGTTGTGCCGGTCAAAGTCAGGTTCTCGACGTCCGCAGCGAGTGTATGCGTGACGGACGAGCGGACGAGATCGATGCCCGCATTCAACAATTCGGTGACCGTGTCACCGGCGGTGTCGACGACATAGGTGTCATTGCCTGCGCCGCCGGCCATCGCGTCGCTGCCCGTCGCGCCGTCGAGAACGTTGTTGCCAACGTTGCCCGCCAGTGTGTTGTTGAGGGTGTTGCCGGTGCCATCAATGTTGGCGCTGCCGTTGAGCGCCAGATTTTCGACGTTGACGCCGAGCGTGTAGCTGATCGCGGTGCGTACGAGATCGGTGCCGGCATTTGCGGCCTCAATTACCGCATCGCCGCTCGAATCGACCACATAAATATCGGATCCAAGCCCACCTTGCATCGTATCGTTGCCGGCTCCGCCATCGATCGAATTGGCGCCGGAGTTGCCGATGATGGTATTGGCGAGCGCGTTGCCCGTACCCGAAATCGCGCCACTGCCTGTCAATGTCAGATTTTCGATCTCAGCGCTCAGCGTATAACTGGCCGCGGCCTGCACGGTATCGACGCCGCCGCCCGCAACCTCGGTGACGATGTCGAGAATATTGTCAACCAAGTAGACGTCGTTGCCACCGCCGCCAACCAAGGTATCGATACCCGCGCCGCCATCAAGTATATTGTTGGCCGACGTTCCGTAGATCGCATTGTCGAGTGTGTTGCCCGTACCATTCAAGGCCGAGCCGAGAATAAATAGCCGTTCGACATTGGCGGCCAACGTGTGATTGACATAGGCGCGGACCGTGTCCGTTCCTTGGCCTGTCAATTCCAGAATGGAATCTCCGCTGGCATCGATGTCGTAGGTATCGTTGCCGGCGCCGCCCGTGAGCGTGTCGTTGCCGGTGCCGCCATCCAAGGTATCGTCGCCGTTGCCGCCAAGAACGCGGTCGTTACCCAGACCACCGGTCAGCGTATCGTTGCCAGACCCGCCCCAGACATAGTCGTCGCCATCGCCACCGGTGATCGTGTCGGCTCCGGCATTGGCCATCAGCACGTCGTTGCCGCTGCCACCGAGAACTGTCACGGCACCATACGTGATCGTCGACGATGTGAGATCGATGATCTGACCGCCGCTGCCGCCGACGATCGTCTGAATATTGTAAAGCCGTTGCGTATCGATGGCCGGGCTTAGACCATCCTCGAGAAACAGCGCGCGCAGGCCGTCACCCATGACGACCCTGTTGTTCGTACCCGATCCGACAAAGACATCCTGACTTTGAGCGTAACCCGTGAGGCGGAAGGATGTGCCCGGACCCGCACCCGCCGGATCTCCGGAATTGACGGCGTTGACGCTGGCCCAGACGCCATCCGCCGCATAGACGAATGTCACGCCGCCTGATGTTCCGCCAAACAGCACATCGCTGCCAAGCCCGCCGTTCAACGTATCGGCGCCACCATTGCCATAAATGGCATCTTTCAGGATCGTCCCGGTCAGCGTTTCCGCTGACGGCGTTCCATTGATGACATTGTAGCCTGTCAAATTATACGGCATCACGCGACTCACCTGTTCCCACCCCCGCACTGTAAGCGGCAGGCCTCAACAGGCGGTTTCCGGATTTGTCGAAAGTTATCGTCAAAGCGTTGACGCGCGTATCACGCTG
>JANOPI010000051.1:0-7892 GCA_031421755.1 Flavobacteriales bacterium
TGCAATAAACGCATGGATACAGAAGGCCACTCTTCCCGCAGCAGCGCGGGACCAAGCCATAGGTTTCAGCATTGGGGGCAAGGGCTATGTCGGTACAGGACGCGACGTTAACAATGGTCCCTTGTCCGACTTCTGGGAATACAACCCGTCCAATAACACATGGACCGCGAAAGCCGGAGTCGACATCGCCGGCTTTGGCGGTGTCGGATTCAGCATCGGCAACAAAGGCTACATCGTACTGAATGGTGAGACCCGGGAATTCAACCCCATTAACAATAGCTGGACGCCGAAGGCCGATGAACCGCTTTCGCTCGGTCGTGCCGTGGGCTTCAGCATCGGTAGCAAGGGTTATGTCGGTACTGGCGTGCTCAACGGAGACGGCAATGGATCGAAGTCATTCGAGGAATACGATCCTGCCACGAATACGTGGACATTGAAAACCCCGTTCGGCGGTCCAGCTCGAAGGATCGCAGCCGGTTTTGGTCTAGGCACGAAAGGTTATTTGGGTGTTGGTGTCCCGGCCGCGGGTGGCGTTGTTCTATCGGACTTCTGGGAATACGATCCTGCCACGAACGCATGGACGCAAAGGACATCCTACCCGCACTCTCTAGTCGAGTGCATCGGCTTCAGTATCGGTAGCAAGGGATATCTTGGGGTAGGGGTTGGGGGAAACGAGCTTCAGGAATTCGAACCAGGCCCGGTGAACTGCTCGGATAACCAGGTTATCCTGACCCTCGCCGTAGACAAGTTCAGCGCCGAGACTTCGTGGGAGATACTGCCGAGTGGGAGTTCAACCCCGGTGTGCAACGGTAGCGGCTACGCCAGCAGCACCACGATCGATGTGACGTGCTGCCTGCCCGATGGCTGCTATGACCTGCGCGTGTTCGACAGCTTCGGGGATGGCATCCTTTCGCCGGGCGGTTACGTGCTGAAGGATGCGACCGATCGCCGCATCGTGGACAACAACGGAAACGGATCCACCTTCACCGCGCTCAGCCAAGTGACCAATGGGAACAGCACGCCTTGGAGCTTCTGCGTGCCGCTAGGTACCGATGCGCTGGTAGCCGGTAGCTGCGATCAGGTGTTCGCGCTGAACAGTACGGTGACCATACAAGTACAGGAGAACCCGGCCGTGACCGCACAGTTCACGGCCAGCCCGGCCACCAGCGGATACCAGATCTGCATCTTCGACCCGAACGGTGGTTTCCGCCGCAACGTGTTCCTGAGCTTTTCCGCACCGGGCACGGCCTTCCCCGTGGGTACGGCCAACGCGCTGAAGCCGACCTTCTTCAACCTGAACTTCAGCCAAGCGCCATTCTTGCCGTTGAACAAGCTGCTGAATGTGCGCGTGCGCGGCAAGGTGAACGGCACCTTCCTGAATTGCGGTCCCGCCTGTCGATTGGTCGTAGGCACACCGCCCTGCACCACCACAAAGCTCACCACCACGCTCAGCCCACAGATCTCTTGTGGCTCTACCAAGAGCGTGAACGGCGGCCAGCTCTTCTGCGACCTGGTGTCGGGTGCCAATCGGTACCGCTTCCAGTTCGCGGGGCCGAACAACTACTTGCGCAATGTGTCGGCTCCTGCTGCCGCGGTGAACAGTTTGGCCAGTCGCACCCTTACCTTGAGTGTCTTCCAACAGCAACCGCTCCCGTGCGGTGTTCCGCTCACTGTGCGCGTGCAGGCGAGCTTTGATGGCGGGGCCAACTTCTGTCCTTTCGGTCAGGATTGCTTCGTTACTGTTACTGGATGTCCGGTACAGCTGCGCGTGATGGAGGAGGATGCTCCACCAACGGGACTCTTGATCTGGCCGAACCCCAGCGCTGGCGGTCGCGTGAACATCCGCTTGGACGGCGTTACCGCTGACATCGCCACGTTAGAATTGACCGATGCATACGGCAAGCTGGTGCGGCGCGAAACGATCAAGGGTGCTGCGCACGGTATCAATACGGTGCTCGATCCAGGTGGAGACATCGCCGAAGGCCTCTATTTCGTGACCGTGGTAGCGGGGGAGGAGACCTTTACCAAACGCGTGATGATCACGCGATAACCGTGACCATTTCATTCGACCAACATGATCAAGATGAACATCCGCTACCTGCTTCTTCTACTGAGCGCGTACAGCACTGCTGCGTTCTCCCAAGGCACCTGGACGTCCAAGGCCGCAATGGGCATCAGCACGAGCGCACGTGCCGAAGCCATCGCCTTCAGTATTGGCCACAAGGGCTACATGGGGTTGGGAACAGACTTCAATGGGACACTGTTCCAAGACCTGTGGGAGTATGATCCAATAACCAATGCATGGACGCAGAAAGCGAACTACGGCGGTGCAGCCCGGCGACTGGCCGTTGCATTTGCCGTGAGCGGCAAGGGGTACGTGGGTACTGGTAGCGTTGTCGGCAATCTCTTCACCACGGACTTCTGGGAGTACAACCCAACCAGCAACGCGTGGACGCAGAGATCATCTATGGGTGGTGTGGGGCGCAACAGCGCCACGGCGTTCTCCATCGGAACCTTCGGTTATGTATGCACCGGGGTGGGATCCGGCGGCTCCCTTCAAGAAGTCTGGCGCTACAGCCCCAGCTTGGACCAATGGACCCAACGGGCGAATTTCACCGGTGGCCTGCGCAGGGGGGCAAGCAGCTTTGTCCTGAATGGACTAGGGTATGTTGGCTTGGGTCTTGGCAGTGACAATCTGCACAAGAGCGACATTAAGGCCTTCAATCCGGTGACCAACATCTGGACCTCAGTGGCAACATTTCCAGGAGTAGCCCGCAGTTTGGCGATCGGCTTCAATGCAGGCAATTTCGGCTATATGGGGGCAGGTACGAACGGGACGCTGCTGAGTGATATGTGGCGCTTTGATCCTGGCACGAACTCATGGTCATCCGCTGCTGCGCTTCCCACCACCTTGCGCAGCGGTGCGTGTTTCGCCTTGGCCGGCCGGGGTTATGTGGGCACAGGAACTCCCACCACCGGGACACTCATCACGCGCAATTTTTTCGAGTATACACCTGCTAGCACACTGGCCGCGTCAAATTCGTGGACGCGCAAGGCCGACTTCGGAGGTTCGGACAGGGTTTCCGCCGTAGGATTCGCAATTGGCTCAAAGGGCTATATCGGAACGGGGACAGACGCGTTCACCTTCAATACCGCTTTTTGGGAGTTCGACCCGGCCACCAATACGTGGGCACAGAAGGCCAGTTTTGCGGGGACGCCCAGGTCCGGGGCCGTTGGTTTCGCCATAGGCGGAAAGGGCTATGTGGGAACGGGTGCGGGGAGCAATGGATCACTGAACGACTTTTGGGAGTACAACCCGAGCACCAATGCATGGCTGCAAAAAGCAAACGTTGGAGGCAATCCCCGGCGACTTGCGGTCGGATTCGCGATAGGTTCAAAAGGATATGTCGGGACAGGCGCTGGCGGCACGAATGACTTCTGGCAGTATGACCCCTCAACGAACACATGGGTCGCCAAAGCCGACTATCCAGGTACTGGGCAATTTTCAGCGGTCGGGTTCAGCATAGGCAACAAAGGTTATGTGGGGACCGGGAGCGTTGGTTTTGCATTGCACGGCGACTTCTGGGAATACGACGCGGAAACCGATGCGTGGAGCCCGAAAGCGAATTTCGCGGGAGGGGCGCGCACCAGGGCGGTCGGATTCAGCATTGGTACCAAGGGCTATATCGGCACCGGACAATCCGGCGTCAATACCGTCGTGAATGACTTTTGGCAGTACGATCCAAGTGCCAACACATGGACCCCAAGAGCCAACTTCAGCGGCACAGCGCGCGGGGGAGCCGTAGGGTTCGGTATCGGATCCAAGGGGTATATCGGAACGGGGCTGAATGGTGATGTGTTCTTCAGGGATCTCAGGGAATATGAACCTGGTCCAGTAAACTGCTCGGGCAACGGTACAACCCTGGCTCTCAGCACCGACAAGTTCAGCACGGAAACGACATGGGAGATCCGGCCGAGCGGTGTCTCGGCCCCGATCTGTAATGGCAGCGGGTACGCGAGCAACACCACGATCGATATCACCTGCTGCCTACCGGACGGCTGCTACGACCTGCGCGTGTTCGATAGCTTTGGAGATGGTATCCTAACGCCCGGTGGTTATGTGCTGAAGGACGCGGCCAACCGTCGCATCGTGGACAACCTTGGCAACGGATCCACGTTCACAACGCTGAGCCAAGTGACCAATGGCAACCTCACGCCGTGGAGCTTCTGCGTGCCGCTCGGTACGGATGCACTGGTCCCCAGCAGCTGCGACCAGGTGTTCACACTGAATAGTACGGTAACCATACAGGTGCAGGAGAACCCGGCTGTGACCGGGCTGGTCGATAGTAGCCCACCCCTCATCACAGGCTATCAGATCTGCATTTTCGATCCCAATGGCGGTTTCCGCCGCAACGTGTTCCAGAGCTTCGGTCAACCTGGCTCAGCCTTCCCCCCAGGCACGTCCAACGCCTTGAAGCCGACCTTCTTCAACCTGAACTTCAGCCAGGGTCCCTTCCTGCCCGTGAACAAGCTGCTGAACGTGCGGGTGCGCGCCAAGATGGAAGGCGTGTTCCTCAACTGTGGGCCAGCTTGCCGGTTGGTTGTGGGTACACCGCCCTGCACCACCACGAAGCTCACCACCACGGCCACCCCGCAGATCTCCTGCGGCGCACAGAACGTGAGTGTGAACGGTGGCCAACTCTTCTGTGACCTTGTGCCGGGTGCCAATCGCTACCGCTTCCAGTTCGCCGGGCCGAACAATTACCTGCGCAACGTGCTCGCCCCCGCAGCGGCTGTGAACAGTTTGGCCAGTCGCACGCTCACCTTGAACGTGTTCCAACAGCAGCCGCTCCCGTGCGGAGTTCCGCTCACCGTGCGCGTGCAGGCGAGTTTTGATGGCGGCCTCAACTTCTGCCCCTTCGGACAGGACTGCATCATCTCGGTAACTGGATGTCCGGTACAGTTGCGATCGGTTGAAGATGATGCATTGACCACAGGGCTCAGCATCTGGCCGAACCCCAACGATGGCAGCCGATTGAACATCCGCTTGGAAGGCATCGCTGCTGATATCGCCACCGTGGAGCTGGCCGATGCGTACGGCAAGTTCGTGCGGCGCGGAACGATATCGGGTACGGGCAGTGGTACCAATTCGGTTCTCGACCTCGGCGGTGACATCGCCGAAGGGCTCTACTTCGTGACCATCACGGCGGGAGGGGAGACCTTTACCGAACGCGTGATGATCACGCGCTGATCATCTTAAGAACCACTCAACTACATACGGCCCATATGAAAATCAGATCCCTTCTGCTGCTGCTGAGCGCATCCAGCACCGTCGCTTTCTCCCAAGGCACATGGACCACCAAGGCCAACTTCGGCGGTGGCGTGCGAAACCGGGGCATCGCCTTCAGCATCGGCCACAAAGGGTATTGCGGTCTGGGCATTGGCGGCGGCGTCCAACAGGACCTTTGGGAGTATGACCCGATCACCAACGCATGGACGCAGAAAGCCCCGTTCCCGGGAGGTGGGAGAACAGACGCCATCGCTTTCGTTGTGAGCGGCAAAGCCTATGTGGGCACCGGCCGGGACGGTGCTTCCGTGGACAAGAAGGATATCTGGCGGTATGATCCCACCAACAACACATGGACACAACGCGCGAGTCTGGGCGGGGTGATACGCCGTGGTGCCGTGGCTTTCAGTATCGGCAATTTCGGGTACCTCGGAACGGGTCAGTCCGGCACCACCTTGCTGAATGATTTCTGGCGCTACGATCCGAACCAGGACCAATGGACCCAGCGGACGAGCTATCCGGGATCTGCCCGTTTCATAGCCAGCGGATTCACCCTGAACGGACTGGGTTACCTAGGCACGGGGCAAGCAGCAGGCAATGCCTTGAAAAAGGACATGTACGCCTTCAATCCAGCCAACAATACATGGACCGCGCGTGCCGACTTTGGTGGTACCGCGCGAAATTCGACCGTGGGTTTCACCGTCGGCAATTTCGGATACGTGGGCACCGGCTTGGCCTCGAACGGACGGCAGCCGGATGTGTGGCGCTATGATGCAGGGATCAATAACTGGTCTGCTGTAGCAAATACCCCGACCGCATTGATATCAGGGACTGTCTTCAGCATCGGGGGCTTGGCGTATTTGGCCACCGGGTTTACCACCACCACCATCTCCAGTGTATCAGAGTTCACACCCCAGAGTACGACCGCCTTGGCTGATACATGGACCAGGAAAGCCAATTTTCTCGGTGGAAACAGCTCAAGGTCCATTGCGTTCAGCATCGGGTCGAAGGGGTACGTAGGCAGTGGCGGAGGAAACGTCCCATACAAGAAGGATCTTTGGGAATTCGATCCGGCCAGCAACGCATGGAGCCAAAAAGCCGATATGGGTCTGGAAGGTCGATTCGGGGCCGTTGGTTTCGGGGTGGGTGCGAAGGGATTCGTGACAGCAGGCCGGATCTTCAACCCTCAGATCGGCACCTCTTTCTTCACATCGCTGACGCGGGCGTATGATCCATTGACGAACACATGGGCGACCAAAGCTTCAATCCAAGGGCCGGGGCGTACCGATGGGGTGGCGTTCGGTATCGGTGCCAAAGGGTATGTCGGCACCGGTTCGGGACTGAATGACTTCTGGGAGTATGAACCGGCTACCAATGCATGGTCGCAGAAGGCCACTTTCGGCGGGGTGGGGCGCACGGGTGCGGTGGGATTCAGTATCAGTGGAAAGGGATACATCGGTACCGGAGCAGATGAGAACTCCGACGAACTGGGCGATTTCTGGGCGTATGATCCACTCTTGAACTCGTGGACGCAGAAGGCGGATTTCGGTGGCACGGCCAGGAAATTCGCCTCGGGTTTCGCCATTGGAAACAAGGGATACATCGGCACAGGCGATGCGCCCTCCAGCGTGGGCGACTTCTGGGAGTATGATCCTGAGACAGACGTATGGACCCCGCGTGCCGATTTTGGAGGCGGTCCCAGTTCCGGTGGACGCGGACTGAGCGTTGGATCGAAGGGTTATGTATGCACCTCTGGTGGATCGGTCTGGGAATACGAACCCGGCCCGGTGAACTGCTCGGCGAACGAAGTTACCCTGACCCTGAACACGGACAAGTTCAGCGCCGAGACCTCGTGGGAGATCGCCCCCACCGGCAACCCGAACCCGGTGTGCAACGGCAGTGGCTACGCCAGCAACAGTGCCATCGACATCGCCTGCTGTCTGCCCGATGGCTGCTATGACCTGCGCGTGTTCGACAGCTTTGGCGATGGCATCCTTTCGCCCGGAGGTTACGTGCTGAACGATGCGGCGAACAGGCGCATCGTGGACAACAACGGCAATGGTTCCACCTTCACCACGCTGAGCCAGGTGACCAATGGCAACAATACGCCGTGGAGCTTCTGTGTACCGCTCGGTACGGACGCACTGGTCGCCGCCAGTTGCGACCAAGTGTTCACGTTGAACGCCACCGTCACCATTCAAGTGCAGGAGAACGCGGCTGTGACCGCGGCGCTGTTGTCCAACCCGGACACCAGCGGCTACCAGATCTGCATCTTCGATCCGAACGGGGGCTTCCGACGTAACGTCTTCCAGAGCTTCGGCCAACCGGGTACGGCATTCCCGGTAGGCACGGCCAATGCGCTGAAGCCGACCTTCTTCAACCTGAACTTCAGCCAAGCGCCATTCCTGCCGGTGAACAAGCTGCTGAACGTGCGGGTGCGCGGCAAGGTGAACGGGACCTTCCTGAACTGTGGTCCTGCCTGTCGGTTGGTCGTAGGCACACCGCCCTGCACCACCACAAAGCTCACCACCACGCTCAGCCCACAGATCTCTTGTGGCTCTACCAAGAGCGTGAACGGCGGCCAGCTCTTCTGCGACCTGGTGTC
>JANOPI010000052.1:0-8416 GCA_031421755.1 Flavobacteriales bacterium
AGCAATGGAACCATCAGCGCATACATCTACCTCGATGACCTAGATGACTATCGTCCGGTCTTCACCCAAGACGATGGTGACTTCCTCGGGAACGGATTGGCCATGAGCATCGACTGCGCGAATTGTCAGGACTCCAGTCGCCTTTGGTTCGGCTTCGACGATCGAGAGTGTGGCGGCGACCTCCACTTTACCGTCGCTCAACCCAAACTGGAACCCGGAACTTGGACGCACGTCGCGATGTCCGCCGATGAAAACACCACTAATCTGTACATCAACTGTGTTGAGGTCCCAACGTATCTCTACGGGAACAACCCCGGCCTCTGGTTCGACGATCTGTGCGCTGGACCATTCACAACTCTGATCGGAAAGTCGGTCACCAGCGACGGTTCTGAATTCCACTTCAAGGGCCGCATCGACGACCTCCGTGTCTACAACTGCGCACTGAGCGCCGAAGAGATCACCACGCTCTGCGACATCAATACGGCGACTGCTGAACAAGCACCGCCGACGGAGATCCTCGCATACCCCAACCCGACAACGGGCCTGTTGCGTTTGTCGAACGTTCCAAAGATCGCAGTGCCGCAGGTATTCGATGCGACCGGTCGCAGGATTCCCGTCGCTACGCTTCAGCAAGAAAGCGAACTGGTCATCGACCTGAGCGCATACCCGACCGGCCTCTACATCGTACGTGTGGCTGACCGCTCCTTCCCGATCGTCCGGCAATGAAATCCGCAATCGTGGAGCAACAGTCCGGACAAAGGGGACACCTCGCTTGGTGGCTCGCCCTCCTCTTCGCCACCGCCGCCCTCATCGCCATAGCCGCCAGCCAATACTTCTGAGCACCAGCTGGGGCGGCGACCTGCGGAGCACATGGCCCGCCGCCCAAAAGCCCGGGGATCGTTCATCGGTCTCCGGGCTTTGGCGTTCTTGATCCAGCGATACTCTCCGCGTTCATTGCGGTCAGTTCACCGCCGACCAGAGAACCCCCAACTGCTCGTTTTCTTCTTCTCCTTCGGTATTGCCTCGCCCAACACGATGGCGATCTCCTCCATCAATGCTGGGCGATTCGCGTAGGCCTTTCGCCATTCTGCCGCTTTGGCCTCGACCAGTTCGGGCAGGTCCATCAGCAGCACGCGTTTCAACAGTTCGCAGGCTTCCATATACATGCGGCGTGAAGGGTTCCAACCACTGAGCACCTCATCCGCCTTGGCCAAGTGCATCGCCGCGACTTCTTTAGGGAAGTACTTGCCGAGCGCATCGGCATGCTGGCTGAAGAGCGAACGGTTCTCGGTATTCCTGCACAGGTCCAGCAGTTCCTTCCATCGCTCCACCTGCGCCAGCATGTACGCGGCTGTTTCCCGTTCCCGCCAGCCGGGGATCTTGATCAGCTCTTGCAACAGATCCTCTCGCTCTTTGGGCCAGCTCTGCTCGCCCACGGCCTCTTCGAGGATGCCCAGATTCTTCCTCACATCGTTGTACTCCATGACCTGTCGCCGCGCGATCCGGGCCACCTCCGACTTGTCTTTGCGCAAACCGGCGATACGGATTTGTGCCTGCGCCCATCTCGCAGCAAGACCGGGAAGTTTCATGCGATCCTTCTCGTACCCTTCTGTGGCGAGCTGCCAGGCGCGATCCAACCGCTTTTGCTCAAGAGCCTGCTCAATGGCCTGCTCGCGGATGTCAGATACGTCCAGTCGGGCGTTCATGAACTCATCGGCCGCCGTATCACCGCGCAATCGGCGGATCAGTTCCATCTGGCTCTTCGCCGCCGCTGCGGTCGCGAATGAAGACGTTTGGTCCTTCCCGAGCAGCGCGAAAACAGGTGCCGCTTCTTCCTCGGTGCGCACCAGCCGAGCGGCGATACCCATCATGCCCGAGTGCCAGTCCCATCCCGCATAGCGCCCATCCTTCACGGAGGCTATGGCGAACACCAGCAATTCCTTGCGCACGCCTTCATCCGCTGGTGACTCGCTGATGATGCGCAAAGCCGAGTTCGCGCCTTCGAGATCGCCGCCCAGATAACCTGAGCTATCATCGATGTGGTTGAGGGCCTCGTTCAGTTCATTCAATAATGCCGTCGCCAAGGGCAGCGCTTGCGCATGCGCGCCATCCGCCATGAAGCCGGCGAGCTTATCAAGTAACGGGCGCAACGCCTGGCTCACCGGCTTGGCCGCGTACCATCCGTTGGCTCTGCCGCGGCCACCATTGGCATTGATCGTCGCGCGGATCCGCTTGGCATAGCCCGCGTGGGTAGTGCTGCCGTTGCGCTCTTCATATGCATCCATGAACAAGCGCCGTAGAGCGGCATCCTGTCCGCACCGTGTGAGGATGAAGTCCTTCAATTCCTCATGCGCCATGCCGTCCACCACGGTGGCGACCCTTTCCATCACCGTGGCGGGCTTCTTCTTTGCGGTCGCTGCTTTGCCCTTCTTGCGCTTCGCCTCCAGCCCCAGATCTTCCTGTTGAAGCCGGAACAGCACGGCCACCACATGCTTGCACACCGGACCGTCGTAGGGGCAATCGCATTCATGCTCCGCGATCCGATCACCCTTCACCACGATCCGCACCGTGTACGTCTCGGATCCTTCGACCTCCGCCTCGAACTCGCCATGTGAGATCTGTTCCACATCTCCCACGGCCCCACTCTCGAAGTACTTGAGTCCGCGCTCCAGGATGGTCTCGTCGATCTGTTGCTCGAAGGTGGATAGGTTGATGGGCATGGTCAGCACATCCAAGGGTTGGACAAAGAAAGCGATGGTGGAGGCGCCGATCACCAGAGCCACTTCTGCTTGATGATCTCCTTGAAATGCACCACCGTCTCCAGCGTCTCCGCATCGATCACGAACTGGCGCACGTCTTCGGCCTGTTCGTTCATGTCCAGCTTGGCGCAATGATCCAGCACGGCTTGGGCGAGAGCGCGCTGACTTTCCAAACCGGTGCGTTGCGTGATGTAGGCCATGTCCGGCGAGATGCCGCGTGAGAGCAGAAAGACCGTGTCGTAGAAATCGCGGCCCTTGTTGCGGGGACGTTGCAGAATGGTGAGGCACTTCTGTGCGAGCAACAAGGAGAGCGAGCAACACGGCACCGACATGGCGATGCCGAACTTCGAGATGGTGCGCAGCTCTGGGTCGTATTCATACCGCTGCGGCTCCGTATCGAACTGGATGAGCACGCTCTGCTCCGCGTGTCCGCTCATTCCTTGTTGGAACAACAGCCCAGGAAAGCGCACTTTGCAACGGTAAGCCGTCTTGCTGCGGATGTCCATTGTAACACCATATCCTTCGCGTTCAAGTCCCACGACAACCTCCTCACCCAGCGCCTTGAACTGCGCTACGTCCAGTCCTCGGTTGTCGAAATCCAGATCCTCGCTGAAGCGCGGATTCTCATGGATCAACCGCAAGCAAGTGCCGCCGAGGAACACCAGCTTCCTGCCGTGCTCCGATGCGTAGATGAGCCGCAGCATACGGTACTGCAGGTATTCCTTCAGCAGGAACAGGTCCTTTCCCTCGCCAATATCAGGGTATGCGGCGCGTATCTGGTCAATCGAGATCATGCAACCACGTGTTGAATCGTTGATAGCGCCGAGTGAGCGTACGTGAGCCGACCACGGCGAGGTAGTCGTTCATGCGCTGTTGATCGATGGCGTCCAGAATACCCTGCTGGTCGAATCGCCACGACTCGAAGTCGACGGTGGTATCCACATCCGGGTGCAGATAGAGCACATCGAGGATGGTCTTCTCCGGCGTGGCCATCATCGCGCGTACACCATTCTGCTCCACGAAGCGATACCCGAAGAAGAAGGAAGGACGCACCCTACGGTAGCTGTACCAAGTGTTGTTGAACTGGAAGCGCTTGGTCGGTAGTGTGGTCACCGATTCAACATGGAAGACGCCCTCGGGGATGAACCCATAGAAGCCGAGCGCGGCCCGCACACCCACATAGCTCGGCGCGTAGATGCCGTTGGCTATCGCGTAGCGCTCATGCTCGCTCATCGCACGCGACGCCAGCCGGTAGTAGCCCTGTCGAATGCGCTGCAACTGGCCCCGCGATACCCAATTGGCGATCGTGGTGCGGCCTAATCGCGGAAAGCGCAGGCGCAGGTCGGCCGGTGTGATCACCGGGTAGCTGACGAACGCTTGCTCGACGTCACGGAAGCTCAGGTAACCCATTTTGATTTCATAACGCACACAAATATGTGCATTTCGCGATCAAACAGACAATTCAGTGCGCTCTAGTGGTCGTCAGAAACGGGTGTTGTGGAGGCAATGTGGGCAACTCCGGCACTTCCCCCCACCCTTCAAACTCCAGCATTTACGAGGCTCTGATACGCACATCGATCCGGCACACTACTTTTGGACCCACGACTTTTCAACAAAGTGCCCGATAGTGCCTGAAAGTGCCGGACCCCGGATACTTTCGCCGCCATCTCGCACCGCCATGATCGCGTATGCTGAACCTGCTCGGGGAATACGATTGTCGTCTGGACGCCAAGGGGAGACTCGTGCTCCCGGCTCTGCTGCGCAAGCAGCTGGGCGACCTGGCGGACCGCGGCTTCGTAATGAACCGGGATGTTCACGCGCCCTGCCTGGTACTCTATCCCATGACCATCTGGGAGAGCACCAGCAAGAAGCTCGATCGGCTGAACCGCTTCATCAAACAGAACGCGGACTTCATCCGACGCTTTACCGCAGGGGCATCGCCCGTGTCTTTGGACCCCACCGGTCGCATGCTGTTGCCGTACGCCTTGATGAAGGACGCCCGTATGGGCAAGGACATCAAGCTGCTCGGCGCACGCGACAGGATCGAGGTCTGGGACGCCAAGGCCTACACGGACATGCGCAACGAGAAAGTGGATATGAGCTCTCTGTCGGAAGACGTCATGGGTCCATTGGGTAATGACGACGGGAAGTGAATACCACGATCCCGTTCTTTTACATGATTGTGTCGATGCCCTGAAGATCCGCGAAGGCGGCATCTATGTGGATGTCACCTTCGGTGGTGGAGGTCACAGCAAGGCGATACTCGAAAAGCTGGATCCCAGCGGTTCGCTCGTCGCCTTCGATCGTGACAAGGACGCCTGGAAGAACGCAGCCTCCTTCCTTTCTCCCCCCACCGGGGGGACCGAAGGGGGGTCTCGCTTCACCTTGGTGAAGGCCGACTTCCGCTGGCTGAAGAACCACCTGCGCTTCCTGAAGAAGCTGCCGATCGATGGACTGCTGGCGGATCTCGGTGTCAGTAGCCACCAATTCGATACCGGCTCCCGGGGATTCAGCTTCCGCTTCGATGGTCCGCTCGATATGCGCATGGACCACCGCGCGAAGAAGAGCGCCGCCGACCTGGTGAATGGCTACGATGATGCACGGCTCGCGGAACTGCTGCGCACCTACGGCGAAGTGGACAACGC
Organism: Flavobacteriales bacterium; assembly: GCA_031421755.1. Lineage (GTDB taxonomy): Bacteria > Bacteroidota > Bacteroidia > Flavobacteriales_F > PHOS-HE28 > PHOS-HE28. The sequence continues at coordinate 5,405 of JANOPI010000052.1, forward strand.
CATGCGCGTGGCGAAGGCGATCACCGCGGCGAGAGCAACGAAGCGCATCACCACCACGCAGCAGTTGCTCGCCGCACTGAAGCCCGTGACGCCGAGACAGGGCGAGAGCGGTTTTCTCGCGCAAGTGTTCCAGGCGCTGCGTATCGCCGTGAACGATGAGCTGGGATCACTGGAAGCACTGCTGAAGCAGAGCGCCGAAGTGATCAAGCCCGGAGGAAGGTTGGTGGTGATGAGCTACCACTCATTGGAAGATCGGATGGTGAAGAACTGGATGCGCGGCGGGGACTTCAGCGGTGAAGAACACAAGGACATCTACGGCAATCGGATCCGGCCCTTCGAACCCGATAGCAACAAGGCGACACAGCCAGGAGAAGACGAATTGATCAGGAACCCACGAGCGCGAAGTGCGCGATTGAGAACAGCCACCAGACTGTGAACAAGGTCAGAGAAAAAAAGACGGAGGAAGCCGCAGAGGCTCCGAAGTCCAGTACGAAAACAAGTGCGACGGCCAGCAAGCCTGCGCGACTTCCACGCGCTTTGATCGGCGTGCTGAACGGCAGTTTCCTCACCAAGGAAGCCGTGCTCGGCAACATGCGTTTCATCCTCTTCTGCGCCGGGTTGATGCTCGCCTACATCGGCTACGGCTACTGGACCGAACGTACCGTGCGTGAGCTGGACAAAACGAACGCGGAATTGAAGGAGATGCGCAGCGAGTACCTCACCGTGCGCAGCCACTTGGAGCAAGCCCAACAGCAAAGCCATGTGGCTGGTGACATCCAATCACTTGGACTGAAAGAGAGCAAGACGCCACCGATGCGGATCACCGTGGACGAGGATCAACTGCAAACGCCGCCCACGGAATGATGACGCCCGAAAAGATCCTGCGGATGCGCGTCGGCATCGTCTATGGCAGCCTCGTCGTCTTCGCGGTCGCCATTGCCGTGAAGCTCTTCAGCATCCAGATCGGCGAAGGTGACAAGTGGCGCGAAATGGCCTTGAGCGTAGCCACTTCGGTGCGCACCGTACAACCGGACCGTGGGCATATCTACAGCGATGACGGGCGTTTGCTCGCTACCAGTGTGCCGGAATACGAGGTCCACATGGACATGCGCGCAGAAGGGCTCACCGACAAGTTGTTCTTCTCGGACGTCGATTCGCTCGCCCTCGGCTTGAGCGCCCTCTTCGCCGACCGCACGGCCGCCGAATACAAGCGCGGCCTGATGGATGCCCATGCACGTGGTGATCGCTATTTCCTGGTGAAGCGCAAAGTGGACCACGAGCAGATGCTCATCCTCCAGCGCCTACCGATCTACCGGGATGGCCGTTCCAAGAGCGGATTGGTCGCCGAGAAACGTTACGAACGCAAACAGTGGTTCGGGCGCTTGGCGCGCAGGACCATCGGTGATGTGCCAGGAGACAGCGGCAAGTTCGGCGCGGAAAAAGGCTACGAGCATTTCCTGCACGGAACAGAAGGGAATCGTCTTGAACGCCGACTGGTCGGCGGTGCGTGGATGCCTGTTGATGATGGCGAAGGACAGGAACCGATCGCCGGGAGCGACATCCACACCACCATCGACATCAACCTGCAGGATGTGGCCGACCATGCCCTGGAAGCACAACTGCGGAAGAACGGCGCGCACCATGGCTGCGTGGTGGTGATGGAAACGAAGACCGGCTACATCAAGGCGATCAGCAACCTCACACTCATCAAGGACAGTACCTACGGTGAAGTAGAAAACTATGCGGTGGGCCACGCCACTGAACCCGGCAGCACCTTCAAGACAGCGAGCCTGATCGTCGGCCTGGAAGATGGCCTCATGAAGCCCACCGACCTGTGGGACACGCATTGTGGCGAGGTGCGCTACAGCGGCAAGGCCCTGCCGGACTCGCACCGGAAATGTGGCACGCTCAGCCTGGGCCGCGCGCTGGAAGTGAGCAGCAACACCGTGATCTCCCAGGCCATCTACAAGGCGTACCAGAAGCAACCAGAGAAATTCATCAACGGTCTGCGCCGCATGGGACTGGGCGTTCCGCTCGGCGTACGCATCCCCGGCGAAGCGATGCCCTTGCTCTACGGACCGGACAACAAGAAGATCTGGAGCAAGATCAGTTTGCCGTGGAACAGCGTGGGCTACGGCCTCACCATCACGCCGCTGCAAACGCTCGCCTTCTACAATGCGATCGCGAACCACGGCCGCTTGATGCAGCCGCAATTCGTAACGAAGATCTCGCGCAATGGAAAGGAAACCGAGCGCTTCGATCCGGTGGCGCTGAATGAGAAGATCGCCGGTGACGCCGTGTTGCGCGACATCCGCAAGATGCTCGAAGGTGTGGTGGACAGCGGCACCGCCACGAACCTGAAGAGCGCCAACTTCCGCATCGCCGGAAAAACGGGTACCGCACAGATCGCCAGTGGCAACGCGGGGTACAAGGTACACGGCGTGAGCTACCAGGCTTCGTTCGTGGGGTACTTCCCTGCAGAAGCACCACGCTATACCTGCATCGTTGTGGTGAGTTCGCCATCACAAAAAGGCTACTACGGCAACGTGGTGGCCGGTCCCATTTTCACGGAGATCGCCAACAAACTGTACGGCAATCGCCTCGACATGCAGGACGCGAAACAGCTCGCGCTCTTGGACAGCGTTCGCCGCAGCGCAGGGCCACGCACGCCGATGACCTTCGCAGGCAACTTGCGCGATCTGCTCGCTGCTGCTCAAGCCTTGAACGTACCGGTGAAAGTCACCGCCGAAGGTGAATGGGTGAATACGCTCGCTACCGACAGCGCCGTAGTGGCCAACCCACGCAACATCCCCGGGGATGCGGTGGGCATGGTGCCGAACGTGATGGGCATGGGCCTGAAGGACGCCCTCTACATCCTGGAGAACCGCGGCCTCAAAGTCCGCATCGTCGGCAGCGGCATGGTGAAGAAACAGTCCCTGCAGCCCGGTTCGCGCTGTTTCAACGGATCCGCGATCACGCTCGAACTGGTATGAAGCTGCTCAAGGACATACT
>JANOPI010000053.1:0-3774 GCA_031421755.1 Flavobacteriales bacterium
AGCCACCACAATGTGGGCGGCTTGCCTGACCGCATGAAGCTCCAGGTGGTTGAGCCGCTGCGGCTGCTCTTCAAAGACGAAGTGCGTCGGGTAGGGAAGGAACTAGGTCTGGATCCGAAGATCCTGGGTCGCCATCCGTTCCCGGGTCCCGGTCTGGGCATCCGGATCCTTGGCGACATAACCCCGGAGAAGGTCGCCCTGTTGCAGGAAGTGGATGCCATCTGGATCGACGGCCTGCGCGAAGCCGGGTTGTACGACCAGGTATGGCAGGCGGGTGCCATCCTGCTTCCGGTGCGCAGCGTAGGGGTGATGGGGGATGAACGCACATACGAGAATGCCGTGGCCTTGCGGGCCGTTACCAGCACGGACGGTATGACGGCGGACTGGTGCCACCTTCCATACGAGGTATTGGCACGGATCTCGAACAACATCATCAACCGGGTGAAAGGTGTGAACCGCGTGGTGTACGACATCAGCAGCAAACCGCCCGCGACGATCGAATGGGAATGATGATGCGAATAGTGCTCTTCGTGTGCGTGCTCGTGCTCGCCGGCTGCCGGGCCATGGTGGTGGCGCAGGACATCCGGGTGGTGGACGGCCAGAAGTACATCGCCCACACCGTACTGAAAGGCCAGACGCTCTATGCGATCGGACGGCATTATGCGGTGCCTGTAACGGCCATCACTGGTGCGAATCCGGCCGCATCACAAGGGTTAAGCCTTGGGCAGGTGTTGCTGATCCCGGTAAAGGCACAAGACAAGAAGGACCTGAAGACCGCCCCGGCGTTCGTGGAAGGTGAACTCGCTCACACGGTGGCGAAGAAGGAGACCGTCTTCGGCATCGCCCACAAATACGGCGTACCCGAGAAGGACCTGGAAACGCGCAATCCACAGATCAGCGCGGGGATCAAGCCGGGCATGGTGCTGATCATCCCGGTGGGCAAGGTCACTTCGGTGGTCGCAGCCCAGGTGGCACCCCCGGTTGAAGACAGCAGCGTGCCGCACTTGGTGCAACCGGGGGAAACGATGTGGGCCTTGAGCCAGCGGTACGGACGCACGCCAGAGGAGATCCAAACGGCCAATGGTGGTCTGCCGCAAGGGTTGAAGGCTGGCACCTACGTGCGCATTCCGGGGAAAAAGGAAGAAGTTGAACTGGTGTCGGAACCGATCACGGTCCGACCGGCAGGGGGCGTGTCACGCGTTGCGCTATTGCTGCCCTTCAGCATTGAAGCGAACGATAGTGCGATGGCCCGAGGCAAGGAATCCAAAGGCATGTACGCGGTTACTGACGCCGCCGTACAATTTTATGCAGGTGCGCGCATCGCGTTGGACTCGGTGCAGGGCCAAGGCATGAAGGTGGATCTTTCCGTGTTCGATGTCGGAGAGGATGCCCGGAGCTGGGGGCCGGTCCTGAAGAACCCGATGGTGCGGGAGGCGGAGTTGTGCATCGGCCCGTTCCATCGCGCGGCCATCGAGCAGTTGACGCGCTTGGCCCCATCGGCCCATGTGGTCTGCCCCGCGCCCCAAAGCAACAAGGTCCTGTTGGGCAACCCGAACGTAAGCAAGGTGCTCAGCGGCCGACCGGACCAATTGCAGCAGTTGGCGCGCTATGTGGCGGTGCGTCATGCGAAGGACAACATCATCCTGTGCTCCACGGAGATCGGCCCGGACAAGGAACTCCGGGAGCAACTGTTCCGGGCCTTGCAGGAAGCGTTGGCTGACAAGAGCAGCAAGTTGCGCGATACCGTGGTGGTGGTCCGTTCGGCCAAACGGGACATCGCCGATGTCAGTGCCAAACTGAGCGCGACCCAGACCAACGTGGTGGTGGCTGCCAGCGAGGATGTAGAGTACGTGACCGCCCTGGTGCGCAAACTGTCCGACCTGTCAAAGGACAAGCGCATCGTGCTGTACGGAATGAACAGTTGGACGACCATGGAGACCTTGGAGGCATCGCACCTGGAGAAGCTCAAGACCTGCATTCCGGCGAGCACGTGGGTGGATCATCAGGATCCGCGGGTCCAGCGTTTTGTGCGCACCTACCGGGCGCGCTATCAGAACGAGCCGGGGGAGTATGCGTTCCTAGGCTTCGACGTGAGCTATTTCTACCTCTCCGCGCTTCACCGTTTCGGGCCTGGATTCCCGGAGCATTTCTCCGAGATGCCCGCCGCCCCGCTGCACATGTCGTTCAAGTTCCTCAAAGCCGGAGCGGAGAACGGCTTCCGCAATGAGAACGCCATGATCCTGCAATACCAGGAGAGCGGGCTTCGCAAGGCACCATGACCGTGGAGCGGTCGGACATCGCAGCGGCCTTCCGCGGGATCCAGGACAGCATCTGCGCGCAACTCGAAGCGCTCGATGGCAAGGCACGTTTCCAGCAGGACCCGTGGGCGCGTGAGGAAGGCGGCGGCGGCTTGACGCGCGTGATCGCCGATGGTGACCTGCTTGAAAAGGGGGGCGTGAACTTCAGCGAGGTATACGGCCCACTGAGCCCTACGGCGGCCAAGGCCCTGAAGGTGGAGGCCGACGCGTTCTACGCCACCGGGGTCAGTATCGTGCTGCATGCGCACAACCCGTGGGTGCCCACCATCCACATGAACATCCGCTATTTCGAGGCGACCAATTCCCGTGTCACGTCGAGCAGCGCCGAGAGGTGGTTCGGTGGTGGCATCGACCTCACGCCCGTGTACGTGGATGTCCCTTTGGCCAAACGGTTCCACGAGCGGCTGAAAGCGGTATGCGACGCGTGGGATCCACGCCTCTATGCCGAGTACAAACCCTGGGCGGACGACTATTTTTTCCTTCCGCACCGCGAGGAGACCCGGGGTGTCGGCGGTATTTTCTACGATCGCGTGACACCCACTGCGGAGAAGCCCATCGAGCGGATCTTCGGGTTCACCAAGGAACTGGGCCTGGCGTTCGCGCCGCTCTATGCGGAGATGGCCACACCCATGCGTCACCGGCCATTCGGCCCGCGGGAGCGCGAATGGCAATTGATCCGACGTGGGCGGTATGTGGAATTCAACCTGGTACATGATCGCGGTACGCGCTTCGGGCTGGAGACCGGTGGCCGCACCGAGAGCATTCTCATGAGCCTTCCAGCCGACGCGCGCTGGGTGTACGATCACCGTCCTGAACCCGGATCACCGGAGGCGGAAACGCTGGCGTGGCTCCGGAAAGGAGTGGAGTGGATCCACGTGTGACCCGCGCCTTGGATGGGCCGTGGTCCGCTCACCTGAGCCACTTCCGCTCCAGCACGAAGGTTCCGAAGGGAAGAAAACCGGCAGCCACCACGCCGTAGATCCGTTCGCTGTCCCATTTCACCTTGGTGAACATGGGTATGGCTGCGATGATGTACCCGACGAAGAGGATCCCATGCAGCATGCCCGGCCAGCGCACCGCCCCGGGCTTGTCCAGGCCATACTTCACGGCCATGGCGCCGAGGAGGAGGATCCAGCTGATCCCTTCGGCGATGCAGATGGCACGGAAGCGGCGGATAATGGCGAGGTTGCTATACATGCGGCGGCGAAGATCGGCCTTTGAACGTGCCTATCGCGTGAAGAGGCAAGGTGGGCGGTGGAAAACTATTTCGGCCCTCCTTAGGAACGATCCCGCAATTCCAGGGCATACCTTGCTACCACAAACCACTGCCATGAAGCCATCCATCACCCCTATAGCGCCACGTTCCCGCACACAGAGTGGGGGGGGGGGCTTCCGCTTCGCTTCTTCGTAGCCACAGCCGCGCTGGGGGCCTTGCCTGAGGCGCTGCTTTCACAAG
>JANOPI010000054.1:0-4752 GCA_031421755.1 Flavobacteriales bacterium
CAACGCCGTACCCGATGCGCAGCTACCTGCTTCCTTCCGTTCTGGTTCTTCCCTGTATCCTGCTGGCCCAGCCCGGGGCCTTGGACCCCACCTTCGGCAGTGGCGGTATCGTGGTTTTGCAACCGGGATCTTTCCACGACAATGGGAGGGACATCGTAAGCGCGCCGGATACCACCAGCTACACCGTATCGCAGGCGACGTATCAAGACACGCTCTCGGCGGCCGTTACACACCTGCTGGCGAACGGTGAACTGGATACGGCGTTCGGGGTGGGCGGCTTCAGCTACATCCATGGGGGTCATGAGATCTATGCGAGAGCCATCGTCCGTGTCGCAGACGGTTCCCTCTTCATTGCGGGCGATGCACGGGTGCCCGGCGCACCCACCGACCTGCTCCTGGCAAAGCTCCTGGCTGATGGCAGTCCGGACCAGGACTTCGGCATGAACGGCAAGGTGATCCTGTCCCTCGGACCTTCGAGTGATCGCGGAGCGGATCTGGCCATCGATGGAGACGGACGCATCATAGTGGTGGGCCATTCACAGGACCTGAACAGTTTCTACAACAGTTGCATTCTCCGATTCAACCCCGATGGCAGTTTGGACAACACGTTCAGCGACGATGGCAAGGTGTTCCTTACGGCGTTCACCGGCACCGATGGGTTGGTGGGTGTGGCGCTAGCTGATGATGGTAGCGTATTCGGTGCTGGGGAGGCTGTAGAAGGAAGCACGAGCCATACGCTGCTCGTGAAGGTCGATCCGAGCGGGCAATGGAATACGGGCTTCGGCACTGGCGGCTTCCGGACCGTGCCCATCAGCTCGACGGATGACAATGCACATGCGATCGCGTGGGATGGCGAGCACTTGTACGTCTGTGGTGAAGCCTTCGCCGATGAGGAGGATCTGAACGGGTACCTGGCCCGGTTCAACAGCGATGGCAGTACCGACAGCACATTCAACAACACGGGCACCTTGATCGTGGACCTGAACGAAAGCGATGTGCTCTACGACCTCGTCCTCCAACCCGATGGTCGCGTGCTGGCATGCGGCAGCACCGGGGAAGCGGACGTGATCGACTCGTTGGACGTGCTCGTGGTTCGCGTGCGCCCGGACGGCAACCTGGATACTGATCTGGACTACGACGGAGTGGTGATCACATCGGTGGGCATCACCGGTTCCGGAGCAACTGCCATCGCACTACAAGCGGACGAGAAGTTCCTGGTGGCGGGTTTCACTTGGCCTGCGGACATCGACCTGTTGGTGGCCCGGTACACGGGAGGCAGCTGTGACCTGGACGCGACGATCGCACCGGCCGGTCTGGTCCTCTGCCCAGGCGCATCGGACACGCTTGAAACGGATGCCCAAGGTGAGCATCAATGGTATGCGAATGGGGAGGCGATCGCAGGTGGAACAGAACCGTACCTGGTGGTGGATGAAAGCGATGCGGGCAGTTGGTTCGTGGTCGAATTGACCGATGTTGGCTGCGCGGCCACTTCGGACAGCGTACTGGTGGACAGCTACGTGTTCCTGCTCCCGACCATCTCCAATGCTGGCGACCAACCGAACCTGATCGGCGACAACGGCGAACAGATCTACTGCCAGGGCGATGATCCGGTGCTGGTCTTGGGCGCGCCCTACGACACGAACGTGCAGTGGTCCGTGAACGGAGAGCCGCTCCCCGGCGCGAACAGCCCGTCTTATGCTGTACCCGGTTCCGGCAATTATACCGTGGAAGGCGCGCCAGCCATTTGCCCGGACTTCATCCAAGATGCGGGTGTGACCATCGAAATGGACTTCCATCCGTACGTGCAACCGACGATCTATGAGTCGGGCATCCTGCTGTGCCCAGAGCCGGAGGGCCTCAGTTCTCAGTGGTACTACAATGGCAATCCGGTCGCTGACCTTGACGGCTGTGTTATGCCGTTCGATGCGGGCAACTACACGGTGTTCGTGGACTACGGCGACAGTTGCTCAGTGCTATCCGCGCCGTTCTACTTGGTAGGTCTCGATGAATACGGGCGCGCGGACATGAAGGCCTCCCCTGTTCCCACCACCGATCGGGTCACCATCTCTTGGATCAAAGGCGGGCCACTCTCGGATTGGCGGGTCATCGACGTGACCGGTCGCGTCGTGCGTTCGGGAATTAAAGCGAGTTCACCGCTGACGATCGATCTCGGTGCGCTGGATGTCGGGCGCTATCGCTTTCTTTCGGGCGATGGGCGCTCACTGCCGTTGGCTGTGACGCATTGAACCCGTCAGAGTTCTACCGCTCCCCTCATGCACGCTGGAAGACGCTTCACCTTGCGCGAAGTCCTCGCTTGGACACGCCGCGACATCTATTGGTTCCTGTTCCTGGCCATCGTGCCGACGGTACTGCACGAGGCGCTGGGTTGGCGTTGGCTAACCCTGCCTTGGGTGCCGATCGCGCTGGTGGGCACGGCGCTCGCGTTCGTAACGGGTTTCAGGAACAACGCCTCCTACGATCGCCTGTGGGAAGCGCGGCAGATCTACGGGGCCATCGTGAACACGAGCCGGGCGTGGGGCATCATGGTTCTTGACTTCGTTACGGCCAAACAGGCCGGCCGACCTGTTACGAAGGAAGAGTTGCATGCCGTTCACACGCGTCTGATCCACCGCCACATCGCCTGGATGCATGCGCTGCGCTTCCAGCTACGGCAGCCGAGGGCATGGGAGCATATGATCAAGGTGTACAACCGGGAGTACCGCAAGTGGTACACGGTAGATGAGGTCGAGAACAAGTTGGAAGATGCGCTCACCGGGGTGATGGCACCGGCGGAAAATTCCCGCGTGCTGTCGAAAAGCAATGTGGCCACCCAGATCATCGTGGAGCAATCACGCGACCTGCGCGAACTGCTCGATCAAGGGCTGATCGAGGACTTCCGGCACATGGAACTGGAGAAGCTGCTGGTGGACCTTTACGCGCAGCAAGGCAAATGCGAGCGCATCAAGAACTTCCCTTACCCGCGCCAGTTCGGCACATTGAACCTGATGTTCACCAAGCTCTTCACGCTGCTCGTACCCTTCGGCATGCTGGGCGAATTCGCGAAGCTGGGCGATGGTCTCATCTGGCTGACCGTCCCCTTCAGTGCGCTGGTAGCATGGGTGTTCAATATGATGGAGAAGATCGGCGAGAGCACTGAGAACCCCTTTGAAGGCAGTGCGAACGACGTGCCCATCACGGCCATGACGCGCACCATCGAGATCGACCTGCGCGAGATGTTGGATGAAAAGGACATACCCGCACCGCTGAAGCCACAGAACAATATCCTGATGTGACGGCAGTGGGGAAATGCGGACGGGGCCACAAAGCCCCGCCCACATCTTACCCGAAAAACACCGTTCACTTCTTGGCCATCATGTTCTTGACGGCCCCGATGATGGCCATGATCAGGCCACCGCCAACACCACCACCGGCGATGCTGGATAGGATTGAGCCGATGTCCATACCACCGTCCGGAGCGGCACCCGCGCCGAGCACGGATTGCAGGATCGTACCTCCCAAACCACCGCCGAGAATGCCGGCCAGCGAGTTACCAAGGATGCCAAGGTCGAATTTTTTCAAGGTAGCGCCTACGGCATTGCCGCCAACGGCACCGCTTACGAGCTGAATGAGGAGCGGAACGATATCCATGTTGAAGAGGTTTTGGTAGACCCTTTGGACGGTAGAATGGCCGTAGGTCACCTCAAGCGCATGCAATACCTGATGGCACGTACGAAAAAGGGGCCTTTCGGCCCCTTTTCCAGTTCATCATTCCGGTCTCCCTAACATTGGGAACGGGCCGGAGTGGGGTGATCACTCTTCCACCACCTCGAACGGGATCTGCTTGATCACGTCGCGATGGAAAACGACCTCAGCTTCGTACTTGCCTACGGTCTTGATAGCTTCACCTTTCAACTTGATGTGCTTTCGGTCGATCTCCACGCCGAGCATCTTGAAGGCATCGGCGAGCATGATGGTGTTCACGCTACCGAAGATCTTGCCCTTCTCGCCCACTTTCGCACCGATCTTGATGGTCTTGTCGACGAGCATACCGGCGAACTTCTCGGCTTCGGCTTTCACCTTGGCTTCCTTGTGCGCACGTTGCTTCATTGTTTCAGCGAGCTGCTTGCGCTCGCTGGTGGTGGCGCTTACGGCCAGGCCGCGGGGCAGGAGGAAGTTGCGGGCATAACCGTCACGAACTTTCACCACGTCGTTGGCGAACCCCAGGTTCTCCACGTCTTGTCTCAGGATCACTTCCATGGTCGTAGGTGTTTCCCGGTTATTTCATCATGTCAGCCACGTACGGCATCAGCGCCAGGTGGCGGCTGCGCTTCACGGCCTGGGACACCTTCTTCTGGAACTTCAAACTGGTTCCGGTAAGGCGGCGGGGCAGGATCTTGCCTTGCTCGTTCACGAAACGCAGGAGGAAGTCAGCGTCCTTGTAATCGATGTAAGTAATGCCCATTTTTTTGAAGCGGCAGTACTTCTCCTTGGTGGTCTCGATGGAGATCGGCGTGAGGTAGCGGATCTCGTTGTTGGCTCCGCCGCCGCCGCCCGTTGAAGGAGCTGCTGCTGCTGGGGCCGGAGTGGTCGTTGTTTCGCTCATGACGATCAGGCGTTAGGCGTTTCCACACTGTCCTTCTTCTTGCGGGGCGCACGTGCAGGCTTGGCCTCGGCTCCACCTTCAGCGGTCGCACCCTTACGGTCGCGGCGGCTTTCAGCGCTGGCTCCTGTCCTCGGCGGTGCTCACGGTGC
>JANOPI010000055.1:0-7144 GCA_031421755.1 Flavobacteriales bacterium
GCAGTGAATGCGCACCCTGCTGACTGCCACTGCCACTGCCCACTGCGCCTGCCCCTGCCTCCCGGATCGCCTTGATCTCCGGAGCGGTGAAGTAGTGTTGGCTCACAGCGTCATGGTCCACCGCACGGTGCATCGTTTCAATGTCGGCACCGATCTCGTGTTTGTTCGCGACGGCCACGATGATGGCGTCCTTGGTATCGCTGAAGCTGAAGCGCAGATCCTTTCGCTCAAGGTATGGTTTTCCGAATGTCCCACGCGCCATGCGCACGAGCGAGCCATCGCGCTTCAGGTAGTTGCCGAGCAAGGATCGGAGCAGTCCATGGCCCAAGATGAAACGCTCACGGTCGGCCTCGAAGCGGAAGCGCTGCGCGCGTTCCGTTTCCACGGGATCCAGGAGGTCATTCAGTTCCGCATAGCGTAGCCGCAGACTTTCCAGGGTGGCGTACCACAGATGGACGGTAGCCCCTGTCGGAACAGTGAACGCACCAGCAGCAGTGGGTATCACCGGAAGTACCGGAGCACAGTGTACGGTAAGCGTTCGATGAGCCGGATCAGGCATCAGTTGGCTCGTGTTGTACAGGGATCGGCTCCATTCGCGTTATCGGCGGAACATGCGGACGAACTTCTATCCGGCCAGCGCCGCTCGCTGGCGAAGGTGATCATCAACGGCGCGCTTGATCTCTTCGGCGATCATGGCCACGTGGGGTTCCTTCACCATCGTGTAGTGGTTGCCCGGTACGGCGCGCACATCCACCCCTCCGCGCGCAAGGCCGGCCCAGCCCATGTCCGGCGGGCCTGAACTGTCGGGCGTGCGCAAGAGCGTGATGCGACCTGGATAGGGCATGATCTCATAGTTGCGAATGGCCTGATTGTAGGTATCGATGATGTACGTGTGGCGCAGTTTTACGGGCAGGTCATGACCCTGGTCGAAAATGAACTTGGCCAATCGGCGCACCACGCCGGCCTTCAAGGGCAGATGCAACGGTGCTTCCCGTTTGGCCACCGCCAGATATTCCTTGGGGTCGTAGGTGTCGAAGAAGACGAGCACCGGGACCTCATCACCGGCCTTCCTCAATTGCTGGGCGATCTCGTAGGCGATTATACCGCCAAATGAGTAACCGCTCAATTGATAGGGACCACTGGGCTGCACCATCCGGATCTCACGGATGAAGGCTTCGGCCATCCCTTCCACGGTAGTGAGGCGTATGGGCTTGCCATCTTCGCCCTGGTGGCTGATCGCGTAGAACGGCTGGTCCTCGCCCAGGTATTTCGGCAGGAAGTTGTTCGCCTCATCACCATGCACGCAGAAGATAGGGGCTCTCGATCCGTTGGGCTGCACGGGCACGAGGTGGGCGAAGGCGGGCAGTGCCTTTTTTTCCTGGATCAGCTCGGCCATCAGCGCCACGGTGGGTGCGATGAAGAGGTTCTTCAGTGGTATCACCTTGCCGAAATGTTGCTCCACCCGTGTGAGCAGCTGGATGCCCGTAAGGGAATGGCCACCGATGTCGAAGAAGTTGTCATGCGCGCCTACATCCTCGATACCGAGTACCGCGCTCCAGATGGCCGCGAGTTGTTTTTCGGTATCGGTGCGTGGTGCCACATGCTGGGCACGCAACGTGGGAGTGATGTGGTCCGGTTTGGGGAGCGCCTTGCGGTCCACCTTGCCGCTCTGGTTCAGGGGAAATGAGGGCAGCACCACGAAGGCTGCGGGCAACATGTGCGCGGGCAGGGTCAAGCGAAGATGTTCGCGAACGTCACGGATCAATTCATCCTGGGGCAGGGCGTCGTCTTTCGCTACGAGGTAGGCTACCAGCTGTTTGTCCCCGGGCCGATCCTCGCGGCAGGTCACCACGCGGTCTTTCAAGCGACGTGTATTGTCCATGGCGCTCTCGATCTCACCGAGTTCGATGCGGAAGCCGCGCAATTTGATCTGTGAATCCGCACGGCCGATGAACTCGATGGTACCGTCCGTGCGCCACCGCGCAAGATCACCTGTGCGGTAGAGCCTGGCGTTCGGTCTTCCACTGAACGGGTCTGGAACGAATTTCTCCTCAGTGAGGTCCGGCCGTTGCCAATAGCCCAGCGCCACGCCGTCGCCACCTGCATAGAGTTCTCCGCCGGCACCGATCGGCACAGGCCGCATCGCTTCATCCAGGATGTAGGCTTCGGTGTTCGCGATCGGTTTACCGATAGGGACGGTGTTGATCAGCTGCGCATCCGTGTTCACGTTGTGGCAAGTCACGATAACGCTGTTCTCTGTTGGGCCGTAGGCGTTCACGAGCACTCCGGAACCGAGCGCCTTCAATGCTTTCCGCGCGTGGACGGGGCTCATGACGTCACCTCCGGTCACCAGGTACTTCAGGCCGCGCAGGTCGTCGAGCTGCTCGTCCACCAGCATGTTGAACAGGCCGGTCGGGAAGAGGACGCTGGTGATCTTGTGCTTGCGCAACACCTCCGCTACCTCCCGCAGGGTCGGTTTTTGTTGGGGCTGCACCACGAGTTTCGCACCGTTGAGCAAGGCGCCCCAGATCTCAAAGGTGCTGGCATCGAAGCAGAGGTTGCCCATCTGCAGGAAGACCAGGTCGGAGGTGAAGCGCATGTAGTTCTGGTCGCGCACCAAGCGCACTACGCCGCGATGCGGGACCACCACCCCTTTGGGGTTGCCTGTGCTGCCGCTGGTGTAAAGTATATAGGCCGCGCTGTCCGCATCATGCTCGCGTGCAGGGGCGGCCCGCCTTTCGAACGGACCGCTTTCGGACGCTCCGATTGGATCGAGCAGGATAGCGCGGTCCCCACAGCCGGCGAGTTGGGGCAGGAGATGGCCATGCGTAAGCATGAACCGGGGCTTCGCATCCTCGAGCATAAAGCGGAGGCGTTCTTCAGGGTAGCTCAGGTCGAAGGGCACGTAACATCCGCCGGCCTTCAGGATGGCCAGCATGGCTGTTTGGGTGGCGATCGATCGGTCGAGGCACACACCGACAGGTTCTCCCTGTTGCAGTCCACGATGGACCAGTACCGCTGCGAGCGTATCAACGAGTTTCCGCAGTTCCGAATAGGTGACACGCTTGTCGCCGATCTCCACCGCGATGTTGTCCGGGTACCGGTCGCACATGCGATCGAACAACGCGTCCATCGCCTCGCGCGGGTATGGCGAAAGTCCGCCGTTCCACGCTTTGGGAGGAAGCGGGGCATCCTCGTCCACCAGTGGTGGTGCCAACAGGGTGGCGATGCGTTGTGTCGGGGCCGCATGCGCCCGTTCGATGATGCCTTGCAGGTCACGCATCCAGCCACGCACCGTCTCCTCGTGGAAGAGGTCGGTGTTGTAGCTCCATTCCAGAGTGAGGTGCTTCTCGGAACCGGTGGCGTTGAGGAAGAGCTCGAAGTTCTCGTAGCGGCGCGCATTGCTGAAGAAGCGGTGGGTAAGCCCTGCGAAGGCGACACCGTCATCCATGTTCATGTCCACGTTGAAAACCGCGGGTACCAAAGGCACGCGGCCCGCTTCCCGGGGCACGTTCAATTTGCGGATGAGGGTACCGAACGTGTACTTCTGGTTGTCAGTGGCATCGAGCACCGCGCTACGTCGCTCTTTCAGATGCTCCGCGAACGGTCGCTCCTCATCGATGTGGCTGCGCAGGGCGAGCAGGTTCACACAGTGCCCAACGAGCTGCTTCATGCCGAAGTCGTTCTGCCCGGCGGCCGGCAACCCCACCACCACGTCGGTCTGCCCGGTGATGTGGTGGACAAGTACTTCGAAACAGGTCAGGAGGGTCGTTACCAGGCTGGCACCACTGCGTGTGGCGAGTTCCTTGAGTTTCCTTGTCAGTTCATCGTGGAGCCCGATATCGATCCGGTTTCCGCTGTATGTTTTCATCCGCGGACGCGGCATGTCCGTCGGCAGGTCGAGCCGGGGTGTGGTACCGCTGAACTGATCGAGCCAGAAGCGCTCTGTGCGGGTGTTGTCATCGCTCTTGGCGTGATCGATCACGGCGAGGGCGAAGTCACTGAACGGTATCACCTCTTGGAGTGGTGCCCGGCTGTACAGCTTGCTGATGTCGGCTATTATGATCCCGAGGCTCCAGCCGTCAACAAGTACGTGGTGGCCGGTCAGACGCAAGAAGTGTTCTTCCGGGGCGATCCTCACCAGTAAGGCTCGGAAGACCGGTCCGTTCAACAGGTCGAATGGCGAGGTCATATCCAATTCGGCCAAGCGGTCGAGCTCCTGCTGTCGGTGCTGGGGCGATCGAGCGGAAAGGTCTACATGCTGAAGAACGAGGTCGGAACGCACATGCACGATCACGCGGGTCCCATCAGCGCTCATGCATCCGCGCAAGGCCTCGTGCCGTTGTGTGATCTGCTCGATCGCCAGGGTCAAGGCGGCCATATCAAGCGCCCCCCTCAGTTCGAGTGAGACGGATTCGTTGTAGGCACAGGAGGCCTCCGTGCCCATTTGGGAGGCGATGAACACTTCACGCTGGGCCTCGGTACTGGGAACGGTCCGTTCAATGGCTTCTCCCGCGAACGGGTCGAAGTCGACCGGTGTGTACGTTATATCCTGAATAAATTTCTCCATGCTGTCGGATCGGGAAGAGATCTGATGAGTGTGGGTATGAAGGGGCGTGTAGGATCAGTCCTGGTCCTCGTCCAGGAGCATGAGGTATTTTCCTTGGCGCTTCGGATCCGGAACGAACCAGGCGGGATCGCCCTTGCGTGTGCGGCCGAGGCGCGCGTTCGGCACGGGTGGCTCGCTGGCCTTGATCAGGCGTTCACGCAGTTTGCGGGTGTGGCCGTTCAGCACGTTGTTCACGCGCTCGATCGGGTAGGTGCGTTCCGGCATGAACCCGCTTTCGCGCAACTCGATGCACGTCTTCTCCACGGCCGCGATGATCTTTTCCACGTCATCCTTCGAGTGTGCCGTTGTGAGGAAGTGCGGGAAGTCGAGTACGTGGATGCCGTGATACCGCATCAGCAAGAAGAAAAGCTCTGTGTAGTTGACGCTCTCATCGTACTTCGTCTTGAACGCACTTCCGAAGGTGACCCAACGGTACGGCAGAACGTATTTGTCGAACAAGGCGTTCACGCTTTCCACCATGCCCTCGGTAAGGTCGTTAAGTCGCTCCTGCAACGCTGGACCTTCCTCTTTCATGTGAACGAGTGCGGCTTTCGCAGCGGCCATCGTCAATGGGTGCCGCACGAACGTGCCGGCGAAGTAGGTGACACCAGCTGGTGGCACGCTGTCATCACCGAACTGCCAGTCGCCACCATCAAGCGCGTCCATCCATTCGCTCTTTCCGATCATGGCACCGATGGGCATACCGCCACCGATCACCTTGCCGTACGTGCCGATGTCCGCTATGATGCCGAATAATCCTTGGGCACCGTTCTGGTGCATGCGGAAGCCGGTGATCACCTCGTCGAAGATCAATGCGGCGCCATTCTCTTGCGTGATGCGGCGCACCTCGCGGAGGAAATCAACCGGGCGGAATTCCATGCGGCGGCTCTGCACGGGTTCCACGAGGACCGCCGCTGCTTCGTGGCAACGCTGTTTGATGATCTCCAGACTTTCGGGCGTGCCGTAGTCCAGGATCAACATGTTCTCCACCTGCTGAGGCATTATGCCGGGCGCACCGGGGTAGCTCTTCTTGCTCTTGCTTCCGCGGATGATCACCTCGTCGTTGATGCCGTGGTAGCTGCCACTGAAGGCGATGATCAAACTGCGACCGGTCACCGTTCGGGCCATGCGCATCGCGCCGAGTACCGCTTCGGAACCTGTGTTGCACACTGCGGCACGTTCGCCACCGGTGAGTTCACACAGCAGGTTGCTCACGTCGGCCGCGAGCGGATGCATCGGTCCGATGTCCACACTTTGGTCGAGCTGTTCGTGGCACGCCTTCTTGATGAAGTCGGGCATGTAGCCGAACATGGACGAGCCGAAACCGCTGAGGATATCGACGTAATTGTTGCCGTCGATATCGGTGAGGTGGCAGCCGGAACTCTTGTCCACCACCACTTGGTAAACGAGTTCCTTGGTCTGCGGTTTGAAGCCGGTGACCACCCGCGGGTCGGCCATCTTCTTGCGATTCGCTTGTGTGAAGGCCTTGCTCTTGGTGGTTTTTGCGGTGTAGCGTTTCACGAAGGCATCGAACCACGCGCGCTGCTGCGGCGTCATGTCGTCCACCTTCTCCTTGCTGATGCGGGCCTGCGCTCCGAATACTTTCTTCAGTTCAGGGGCGTCTTCCAATGCGCTCACCGTGGCACCGGCATCCTTGCCGGTGAGTACAGCGGCAATCGGCGCTGCACCACCAACCGAGTACCCTTTCGCCAACAAGTAGTCCGCCAGCTTGTCCAGATTCGGTACCTCCTCATTCAATTGACGGAACGAGATCTTCACGCCGAACTTCTTGCTCAGCGATGTGGCCACCTGCGTGAGGAAAAGCGAATCGAGGCCCATCTCCAGGAAAGTCTCCTCGTTGCTCACCTCGGCGAGTTCCAGGCCGGAGCTTTCCTCCAGCAAGTGCTTGATCTGTGCGATCAGCGCTTCCTTGGGCGTGAGGTTGGCATCGCCGCTGTTCGGCACAGGCGCCTCGATCGTAGTACTGGCGATGGCACGTCCGCCATCGGCCACCATGGCTACGGGATCCACCCAGTGTCGAACGCGCTCGAACGCATACGTCGGCATGGAGATGCGATGACGTTCCTCTCGCTCATAGAATTTCTTCCAGTCGACCAGCACGCCGCTCTGCCAAAGACCACCAACGGCCTTCAACAGTTGGGTCAGTTCGTTGCCGTTACCTGCTGAATCGCTCAGTGAGGATACGGCAGCTTGTTTCTTGGTGTCGCTGCTCTGTTGGCGTGCGAGGGTTGTGGCCGTGGTGCGCGGACCGACTTCCAGCATCACACGATCGCTGTCCGACCAGGCGAATTTCACCGCTTGCGCGAAACGCACGGTCGCGCGCAGGTGATCGCTCCAGTAGGTGGAAGACGTTGCTTCCTCGTCCTTCAGCCATTCCGCGGTCACCGTGCTGATGATCGGGATGCGCGGCGCGCTCAACTTCACGCTCTCTACCACCTTCTTGTACGGCGCGACGATGGCCTCCATCATCGGGCTGTGGAAGGCGTGGCTGGTCACGAGCAGCTTGCAGGTGAT
>JANOPI010000056.1:0-2455 GCA_031421755.1 Flavobacteriales bacterium
TCTGCACACAGGTCGCACGCATCAGATCCGGGTCCACCTGGCGTCGCGTGGGCACCCGCTGCTGGCCGATGCGCTCTACGGCGGGCGCCCTGCGTTGGGCCTTGCGCGCCAGGCCCTGCACGCGGCGCACCTCGCGTTCGCCCACCCAAAAGACGGCCGGGCGCTAGAGTTCAGCGCCCCTGCGCCGGCCGACTTCGCGCAGGCCTGGAGCCGCGTGCTGGCAGCGGCACGTTGAACGCCTGCGCGCTTCGCTACAATGTGCCAAAGTCCTTTCGCGGCGTGGTTCGGGCGGTACGTTGCAGACAGCGCGTTTCGCCGGCCGACAAAGCCCCGCCATCGACTGCGCCCGCAAGGCGCGACAAGGCGGTTCCGCGCACAGCGGTCGGCACCGCCTGAATTGCAGCAAGGTTTGCGAGCCTGCCCGCCACCCGGCGGTGGTAAGCCGCTCCCAGGACCAGAGCCCAGCCCACCGAGGCGGCCCACCCAGCGAACCGGCGCCACCGGACTTGGATTGATTCGACCGACATGAACACACAGGATGCAAAGCGCGTCCTCGAGACCGCGCTCATTTGCGCTCATCAGCCGTTGCCTCTGCGCGAAATGCGCGCTCTGTTCGCCGACGAACTGGGCCCCGACACATTGCGCACGCTGCTTGGCGAATTGAAGCTCGACTGGCAGTCGCGCGGTGTCGAACTGGTGACGCTGGCCGGTGGCTGGCGCTTCCAGAGCCGGCCCGAGATGCGCGAGTACCTGGACCGGCTCAACCCCGAGAAGCCGCCCCGCTATTCGCGGGCGGCGATGGAGACGCTGGCCATCATTGCCTACCGCCAGCCGGTGACGCGCGGCGACATCGAGGACATCCGCGGCGTGACCGTGAGCAGCCAGATCGTCAAGCAGCTCGAAGAACGGGGCTGGATCGATGCCATCGGCTACCGCGAGGCGCCGGGCCGTCCGGCGCTGTACGCGACGACGCCGAAGTTTCTTGACGACCTCGGACTGGCGCGCCTGGCACAGTTACCGGTGCTCGATGACCAGGGCGCTGCGCCTGCGGCGCTGGAGGACCTGTTGTCCGAAGCGAGCGCTGCTGCGCAGGGCGAGAACGCCGCTGCTGCGGCCGCTGCCGACAGGGGCGAACCGGCCGAAGTCGAAGCCGATACCGATACCGATACCTTGATCGACGCCGCCACGCCGACTGCACCCCTCCCAACCAAGCCCGATCCAAGTCTCTATCCCGCTCCCGATCCCACCCCCGATCCCGACACTGACCCCGCCGCCGAGCGGCAAATGTTCACTGCGGCCGTGCTGGCCGCCCCGATGGAACCGCAAGCATGACCACCCCTTCCGATACCCCCTTGCCCGACGACGGCCAAACCCCCAGCGACGCGGTGGAAGCCAAGCCGGTTCGGCGGCGGCGTACCGTCAAGGCCGTCGAAAGCGAGCCGATCACGCCCGCCAGCGAGGCGGCCGCTCGGGAGGATGTCGCGCATCCGCCAGTGCTGGAAGGCAGCCCCGAACTGCCGGTCAAGGCGCCACGTCGGCGTCGCGCCACTGTGGCTGCGCTTGACGCCGGTGCTGAAGCGCCGCCGACGGCTGCTGACGCGGCGCCCACGCCTCCATCGGCGACGGCCACTGAGCTTTTGACGCCGCCGGACGCGCCAAAGCCCGCACCTGAGCCGGCCGTGTCGGCGCCCGAGGCGGCGGCGGCCGGCGATGGCGATGGCGGCGAAGGCAACGCCGGTTCAGACGCCGAAACAGTCGACGGCGGCCCGGCCCCGGCCGATCGAAGCCGGCGGCGCAATCGGCGCGAACGTCAGCGCGCGAGCCGGGCGCTGGAAGAGGCCTCCGGTGGGGCGCCAGCAGGCCCGCGTGCCGAAGGAGGCCCGTCGCAGGTTCGCTCGCCGGCGCAGGTGGTGGAGTTGTTTGCGCAAGTGCTGTCGGGTGACTTCGACGCCGAGCAGCCCAGTTTGGCAGATGCGCCAGTGGCCGAAGGCGGGCTGACAGACGACTCAGACAACGAGGCCGATCAAGGCAGCGCGGCCGACGCAACCGCTGCAACCGACCTGGCCGCGCCGAAGCGCGTGCTCGCGCCCGATGCCGACGCGCCGAAGCTGCAGAAGGTGCTGGGCCAGGCCGGGGTCGGCTCGCGACGTGACATGGAAGAGCTGATCGTCGAGGGCCGCATCACCGTCAATGGCGAGCCGGCGCACATCGGCCAGCGGATATCGTTTGGCGACCGGATCGAGGTCAATGGCCGCGCGATCAAGTACCGCATCGCCCCACCGAGGGCGCGCGTGATTGCGTATCACAAGCCGGTCGGCGAGGTGGTGACGCGCGACGACCCGCAACAACGGCCGACGGTGTTTCGCCGCCTGCCACCGCTGCAGCAAGGCAAGTGGCAATCGGTCGGGCGGCTCGACATCAACACCGAAGGCCTGCTGCTGTTCACCAACTCGGG
>JANOPI010000057.1:0-2025 GCA_031421755.1 Flavobacteriales bacterium
GTGCTCGTGGATATCGCCAATGAAGGGTGGGACGAATGGTCAGACGCCCCGATCCAAGCCTCGTTGGCCGCACCCGGAACGGCCTTGCGCGAGATCGGACGCGACAATGCCGTTCGCACCGACAACGACTTCATCGGTGTGGATGCCGCCGCCCTGTCGGGATTGAGCGATGCGATCACCATCACGTTCAGCACCTTCGGCGATGCGGTGCTGCCCCAGAACACCTCCGTCCTGGAGGCCGTGGGCGCGAACGGTCAGCGCATCCTCAATATCCATTTGCCGTGGAGCAACGGGCGCATCTACTGGGATGCCGGCAGCGAAGGCGGTGCATATGACCGTATCGACAAGGCGGCCAGTGAAGCCATGTACGAGGGTGCTTGGACGGATTGGGCCTTCGTGAAGAACGCCGCTACGGGCAGCATGAAGATCTATAAGAACGGTGTGCTCTGGCACAGCGCTTCAGGGAAAACATTGCCGTTGAACGGTATCGTGCGCATGCGCGTGGGCAGCGATGCGAACGGCAGCAATCCCTACCCCGGCATGATCGACGGCCTCTGCATCTTCAACACCGAACTGGCCCCCGCCACCATCGCCGCCTGGCATGACCGTAAGACCATGCCTGAACACCCGGACCATGCCGCGTTGCTCTATGCGTTCGAAATGGATGAAGGCGCTTACGTGGGCCTGCCACACTTGAGCAATGCGGTGGATGAAGTGAACAAGGCCTGGCTCATGGGCACCTGCAAGCGCGAGGAGCGGCCGGCCACCGCGCTCTTCCGAAACCCCTCCGATCCGGGTACGCGCCCAGTGATCACCTTCGGACAAGGCGACTACACCGTAACCATAGACAGCCTGATCACGGCCTTTCCCCCGGAGGACTTCCTGCCCCAGTTGGCGCGGGAGTACTTCACCGTGCAAGGCAACAGCGCGGTTCCGCTGGATACGGTATTCGAGCACGCGGCGGGTGTGGCCTATACCTACGGGCCTGATGGTACCGCCATCGATTCCCTGTTCACCGGAGGAAGCCTCCACACCAACGATACACTCGACTATTTCGGCGTGCCCTTCGAACTGATCGACAACCACGAGATCGGGCGATACATCACCCCATACGGCATCGGCCTTGACCTCGGGGATGACGGCTTCAGCTGGGTGTACGACGTGACGGAATATCAGCACCTGCTGCACGACAGTGTGGACCTGAGCGCGGGCAACACCCAGGAACTCATCGACCTGAAATTCCTGATGATCCACGGGGATGCGCCGCGCCCGCTGGTGAACACCCAACGTCCATGGGGTCCGATGCGCTCCTACACCTATGCGGGACTCAGCGATGACACGCAACTTGCTCCGGTGACCGTGGCCTTGCATCCGGATGCTGAACAGTGGACGCTTCGCAGCCGCCTCACCGGCCATGGGCACAACAGCAACGACGGCGAATACCCTCATTGCTGCGAGTGGAAAGACAACACCCACTACCTCACGGCCGATGGGCAACCGGCGGATGAATGGCACATCTGGCTCGAGAATGATTGCGCGAACAATCCGGTGTACCCACAGGGCGGTACCTGGCTCGGAAGCCGCGAAGGCTGGTGCCCGGGTGACCTGGTGAAGGACCGCGACACCGAGCTCACCCCGTTCGTAACGGGAGACAGCCTCACCATCGACTATGCCATCACTCCGGTACCGCAGAACAACCTTGGCATGGGCGGTGGCAACTACGTGATCAACATCGACCTCTTCGAATCCGGAGCACCAAGCCACGCGCTGGATGCCGAGATCTACGATGTGCGCCGCCCCAATAGCAGCGGTTACCGCAGCCGGGAGAACCCGATATGCAACGACCCGGTGGTGGTGGTGCGCAACAACGGTGCGGGGCCCCTCACATCAGTTGCATTCAGCTACCAAGTGAGCGGTGGGCAGGTGACCATGCACACCTGGAACGGATCGCTCTTACCGAACCAGCGTATGGAGGTTACCCTGCCGGTGGGTACCCCGCAGTTCTGGGCCGGTGACGGCGAGAAC
>JANOPI010000058.1:0-5740 GCA_031421755.1 Flavobacteriales bacterium
GCTGATGTGCCCGGCGGCCACGTCGTTGCGGCTCATGAAATCGCCGTCCACGTAGTAGAGCACCTCATCGCTGTCGATGTTGCTGTGGTTGTACGGCGCGGGGATGCTCAACGGGTGATAGTCGTACAGGCGCGGACAGAAGCTGCACACGACGAAGGCCTTCGTTTCGAAGGTCTGGTGTACGGGTGGCGGCTGGTGTACGCGGCCGGTGATCGGCTCGAAGTCGTGGACGCTGAATGCGTATGGGTAGTTGTAGCCGTCCCAGCCCACCACATCGAACGGATGCGTGGCGTAGATCATCTCGTGCAGCATGCCCTGCTTCTTGATCAGCATGCGGAAGTCGCCCTTCGCATCGTGCGTCTCCAAGTCTTTTGGCCGACGGATGTCGCGCTCGCAATAGGGCGAGTGCTCCAGCAATTGCCCGAACCAGTTGCGGTAGCGCTTCGGCGTGTAGAGCGGGTGATGGCTCTCGACGATGAAGTGGCGGTTGTCCGCGCTGTCGAATTCCAGCGTGTAGATCATGCCGCGCGGGATCAGCAGGTAATCGCCGTACGCGAACTCAATGGTGCCGAGGAAGGTGCGCAGTTTGCCGCTGCCTTTGTGGATGAAGATCAGCTCATCGCAGTCGGCGTTCTTGTAGAAGTACTCGACCTTCTTCGCCGTGGGAGCGGAGAGGATGATGCTCACGTCGCTATTCACCAGGATCGCTTTGCGACTTTCCAGATGATCGGCCACCGGCGCCACGCTGAAGCCATGCAAACGCAGCGCGCGCATGTTCTTCTCGATCGCGATCTTGGGTGCAACGTCCTTCGCGCCGACGATCTCCTTCACCTGCGTGGGGCGATGCACGTGGTAGAGCAAGGAGCTCATGCCATCGAAGCCCACGGTGCCGAAGAGCTGCTCGTAGTAGAACTTGCCTTCCGGGCTTTTGTGCTGCGTGTGCCGCTTGTGCGGGATGTTGCCGAGGGCGTGGTAGAAGGGCATGGAGCGAAGAATGGAACGCGGATGACGCTGATCGTTATGATGAGCGCTGATCGATCCTTGGTTGGTTGCGGCGGGAAATTTCACGCCCTTGCTTGGGGGCGGGGATGAGATTCGTCAGTTCCGGATTCACTGTTCCGCGCAAAGCGATCAATTCTTCCTCTTCACGGATGCGGCGTCGCAATCCTTCGGGATCATTGATCGCCTTGGTCTTGCTGCTGCGCGTGCTGCGGCCTTTGCGCCATGCGCGCTGTACTTCTTCGGGCAATAGGTGGATCTCGCGACAGCTTAGTGAGCAGCACTCGGCGTATTTCTGCGCGCATGCTTCGCACTGCACGAGCAGCATGTTGCACGTCACCTCGTGGCAGTTGCTGATGCGATCGCTCTTGGTGCCGCATTGCATGCAGGTGCTTACCACATCGTCGGTGATGCGTTCGGCCAGCCGTTCATCGAACACGAAGTTCTGGCCCTTGTACTTGCTGGTCAGCCCTTGCGCCTTGATCTGCCGCGCGTAGTCGATGATCCCACCGTGCAACTGGCCCACGTTCCCAAAGCCGTGATGCTTCAGGTACGCACTGGCCTTTTCGCAGCGGATGCCACCGGTGCAGTACAACAGCACCTCGGCGTGCTTCTTCTCTTTCATCACCTCCTTCACCTCATCTATCGCTCCACGGAACGTATCGGCCTTGGGCAGGTACGCACCTTCGAAGTAGCCGATGGCGCTTTCGTAGTTGTTGCGCATGTCGATCACCAGCGCGCCTTCCTCCATCATTTGGTTGAAGGTCGCGGCGTCGAGGTGCGTTCCCACATTGGTCACATCGAAGGCATCATCGGCCAGTCCATCGGCGACGATCTTCTTCTTCACTTTGATGGCGAGCTTCAGGAAGCTCTTGCCATCGTCTTCCACAGCGATCTTCCAGGGTACGTTCTTGAAGGCATCACGCGCATCGAGCGCGGAACGGAATGCATCCAGGTTCGAAGTTGGCAAGCTCACTTGAGCATTGATGCCCTCTTGAGAGACATACACGCGGCCCAGGACTCCCAGAGACGCCCACTCGGTGTAGAGCTCATGGCGCAAGAGTTCCACTTGCGTCAACCGCACGTACCTGTAGAAGGAGAGCGTGGTGCGGGGTACGCCCTCACGCTCCAAACGGACCCGGAGGATGTCCGGGCTCAGGAGGTTGCGGAGGTTGTGGACATCCATGCTGCGAAAGTACGGCGGTCGATCCGGCCATTGCCGCTTCGGAAATAGCTTCGCCGCATGTCCAAGAAGATCCTCGTCATCGGCTCCTCCGGCCAGATCGGCACTGAACTCGTGGAGGGCCTGCGTGCCCGCTTCGGCAATGAGAACGTCGTCGCCTCCGACATCAAAGAACCGCAGGCCAAGCAGGAGGGTCCTTTCGCCATGGTGGACGCCATGGACCGCCGGGGGATCGAGCGTATCCTGGACAAGCACGCGATTACGGAGGTGTACCTGCTCGCCGCCCTGCTCAGCGCCACGGCGGAGAAGGACCCGCCGTTCGCGTGGAAGCTCAATATGGAGAGCCTGCTCATCATCTTGGAGCTGGCCCGCGAAGGCAAACTACAGAAGGTCTATTGGCCCAGCAGCATCGCCGTCTTCGGCCCCACCACGCCGAAGGACATGACCCCGCAACGCACAGTGACGGAGCCGACCACGGTTTACGGCATCAGCAAGCTGGCCGGTGAAGGGTGGTGCCAGTACTATCACCAGCGCTACGGTGTGGATGTGCGCAGCATCCGCTACCCCGGTCTCATCGGTTGGAAGAGCGCTCCAGGCGGTGGCACCACGGATTACGCGGTCCACATTTTCCATGAAGCCCTCAAGAGCGGTGCGTACACCAGCTTCCTTGGCCCGAAGAGCACCCTGCCCATGATGTACATGCCTGACGCCATCCGGGCCACGATCGACCTGATGGAGACACCCGCCGAGAAGATCAAGGTGCGTAACAGCTACAATCTGGCCGGTATGAGTTTCGACCCCCAGCAGATCGCGGCCGAAGTGGCCCGCCATGTACCCGGACTGAACATGAGTTACGCCCCGGATCAGCGGCAGGCCTATGCGGATTCATGGCCCCGCAGCATTGATGATTCCGCCGCCCGTGCCGATTGGGGATGGAAACCAGATTTCGATCTGAAGGCCATGGTGGACGATATGATGTTGCACCTGAAGCCCCGGTTGGCCTGAACAGCATTATCGGAGCGCGCAACCTCCAGCAGGATTCTTTCGTTTCGCGGGGGCGTTATAAAGTCACCTGATGCCGTCCCGTAGGTCCTCTCCGCTTCTCGTACTTGTACTCCTGCTGATCTTCTTGGGCCAGTGCGTACGCGCGCAGGCGAACGGCGGGCAAGTGGACACCCTGAACGTGCTGGACGAAATGGGCCGGAAGCAGGGCTGGTGGCGCATTACCGCGCCGAAGGAGGACAAGCCCGGATACACTGATGGCCAGCTCATTGAAGAAGGGCGCTACACGAACAGCAAGCGCACCGGACCCTGGAGGCGCTATTGGCCGAACGGGAAGATGATGAGTGAGATCAACTACCGGTTGGGCCGGGCGCTGGGCACCTACAAGACCTACTACCCTGATGGGAAAGTGGAAGAACAGGGCACCTGGGACCTGGACCGGAATACGGGCATTTTCAGGCGTTGGCACCCGAACGGGCAACTGGCGCAGGACTTTGTGTTCAATGACAATGGCATCCGTGACGGTGTGCAGAAATACTACCACGAGAACGGGCAACTCGAAGTGGAAGTGAACATAGCCGAGGGCAAGGAAGATGGAATGTTGAAGCGGTACTTCGCGAACGGCGACCTTCAACAGGTGGCGCAGTTCAACGGCGGGGTGATCAACGCGGCGAACAGCAAGTACATCAGGCCCGTGCAAAAGGTAGAGACTCCGAAACCCGACGCCACGGCCAAACCCGCCCCTGAGCGCAAAGCGGAGGAGGTCACAAATGCCGTGGTCTTCCGCGAGAACGGGTTCAACACGCTCTACGACCGCCAGCTACGCCTATCCCAGCAGGGGGAATTCAAGACGGGCAAGCTGTGGAACGGCAAGTACTACCGGTACAATACCGCAGGCGTACTGTACCGCATCGAAGTGTACCAGGAAGGACGCTTCGCTGGCACAGCGGTCCTGGAAGAAGAGGACAAGGCGCACTGAACCTTCACCTCCGCTACACCAGTTGATCGACCGGTCGATCAACATCACTATTCGCTTGTTCATCGGTTATGGACGGTCAGGCTTGCGGGAGGCAAAGCCCCGGCTACTTTCGCCGCCGTTTTCTGAACGAACAAAACCAACATCCCGCTGCCCTCACGAAGCAGCGGATAAAACAACCCGGCGCTACGGCGCAGAAACGATGGCAAAGACGAACAAGGCTGTTGACGCCTTCATGGCCGAAGTGAAGAAGCGCAACGGCAGCGAGCCCGAATTCCTGCAGGCCGTGCATGAAGTGGCCGAAATGGTGATCCCCTTCATCGAGGCGAACCCGAAGTACAAAGGCAAGATGCTGTTGGAGCGCATGGTGGAGCCCGAGCGCACCATCATCTTCCGCATTCCGTGGGTGGACGACAAAGGCAACACCCAAGTGAACCGCGGCTTCCGCATCGAGTTCAACAGCGCCATCGGACCTTACAAGGGTGGCTTGCGTTTTCACCCCAGCGTGAACCTCAGCATCCTGAAGTTCCTGGGCTTCGAACAGACCTTCAAGAACAGCCTCACAACCCTCCCGATGGGCGGGGGAAAAGGCGGCAGCGACTTCGATCCGAAAGGCAAGAGCGACGGCGAAGTGATGCGTTTCTGCCAGAGCCTGATGAGCGAATTGTTCCGCCACATCGGCCCTGATACGGACGTGCCGGCGGGCGACATCGGCGTGGGCGGTCGCGAGATCGGCTTCATGTTCGGCCAGTACAAGCGCTTGGCGAATGAATTCACCGGAGTGCTTACTGGCAAAGGCATCACGTGGGGCGGCTCATTGATCCGTCCGGAAGCAACGGGCTACGGCTGCGTGTACTTCGCGGAGGAAATGATGAAGCACAACAAGACCAGCTTCAAAGGCAAAACGGTAGCAGTGAGCGGCAGCGGCAACGTTGCGCAATACGCGATCGAGAAGGCCACAGCGCTCGGCGCGAAGGTGGTGTCCGCTTCCGACAGCGATGGCAGCATCTACGATCCAGCAGGCATCGATAAGACCAAGTTGGCCTTCTTGATGGAGCTGAAGAACGTGAAGCGCGGCCGCATCGAAGAGTACGCGAAGAAGTTCAAAGGCAGTACGTACAAGAAAGGTGCACGTGTGTGGGACGTGGTGGCGAAGTGCGACGTGGCACTGCCCTGCGCAACCCAGAACGAATTGGACGGCAACAACGCCAAGATGCTCGTGAAGAAAGGTGTGAAGTACGTGGCCGAAGGTGCCAACATGCCGACCACACCGGAAGGTATAGCGGTGTTCGAGGCGGCCAAGGTGCTCTTCGCGCCAGGCAAGGCCAGCAACGCCGGTGGTGTGGCAACGAGCGGCTTGGAGATGAGCCAGAACAGCCTCCGCCTCAGCTGGACCCGTGGAGAAGTGGACGAAAAGTTGCTCGGCATCATGAAGAACATCCATGCTGCTTGCGTGAAGCACGGTACCGAAGGCAAGCACGTGAACTACGTGAAAGGCGCGAACATCGCCGGCTTCGTGAAGGTGGCCGATGCCATGCTGGATCAGGGAGTGGTGTAAGGCACGAAAACAGAATGAACGC
>JANOPI010000059.1:0-10995 GCA_031421755.1 Flavobacteriales bacterium
ACGGGCCGATCGCCAGCAGGTTGAACATGAACCAGAACGGCTTGGACATGCCGAACACGCGGCGCGTCCACCCGCCGTAGACAAGGTTCCCTGCGAACGCGAACGCACAGAATAGCCGCCCAACGGTCCAATACGAGACCAGCACCGCAGCAGCCACCCACCAGAACGCGCTGAGCACAGCGAACAGGCCGAGGATCATGAGCCATGACGGCCATTGGCGATCATCGTCCTCACCGTCAACGCGGCGTTGTTGGCCCGCGAACTGTCGCCACGTACGCGGCCGGGCCCGTTCAACGTTCCTTTGATCGCCCATGTCGTTCGCCAAGCTATCAGCTATCGCGGTCATTTCCGGCACGGTGCTGGTGCCCGGCTGCGATCATACGGACACGGCGGAGCGCAAAACAGACCAGGACACCATGCACGCGCACACGAACCGGCTCAGCCATGAGAGCAGTCCCTACTTGTTACAGCACGCGCACAACCCGGTAGATTGGTATCCATGGGGCGATGAAGCCTTCGCCAAGGCGAAGACGGAGAACAAGCTGGTGCTCGTAAGCATCGGGTACAGCAGCTGCCACTGGTGCCATGTGATGGAGCGGGAGAGCTTCGAGAACGACAGCATCGCGCACATCATGAACGAGCGCTTCGTGTGCATCAAGGTGGATCGCGAAGAGCGCCCGGACGTGGACCAGGTGTACATGACGGCAGTTCAACTGATGACCGGTCGCGGCGGTTGGCCACTGAATTGCTTCACGTTGCCCGACGGACGGCCTGTGTACGGTGGCACCTACTTCGCCCCGCAGCAATGGACGCAACTGTTGAGCGACCTGAGCGAGACCTGGAAGACCGACCCGAAAAAAGTGACCGGCTATGCCGAGCGCTTGCACGAAGGGGTGCGCACGAACGACCTCGTACAGTTGAACGAAGCGCCTCCGGACTTTAACAAGAAACAGGTCGCACGCCTGGTCCAGGTGATGGACAGCACCTTCGACCGCACCGATGGTGGTACAGACCGTGCACCGAAATTCCCGATGCCGAACAACTGGCAATTCCTGCTGAAGTACGGCGTGCTCGCAAAGGATGCGGACATTACGGCGCAAGTCCATCTTACGCTTCAGAAGATGGCCCTCGGCGGCATCTTCGATCAGGTGGGAGGTGGCTTCGCACGCTACAGCGTGGACGGCCTTTGGAAGGTGCCGCATTTCGAAAAAATGCTGTATGACAACGCGCAGCTCGTATCGCTCTATAGCCAGGCCTACCAAGCGGTGAAAGACCCGCTTTACAAGGACGTGGTGGAAAAGACGCTGGCATTCATCGAGCGGGAGTTGATGAGTGCAGAAGGCGCGTGCTACAGCGCACTCGATGCGGACAGCGAAGGCGAGGAAGGGAAATTCTATGTGTGGACGAAAGCGGAGCTGGAACGCGTGCTCGGGGATGATCTGGCATTCGCGAAGAAATACTACTCCATTGGTGGTATAGCAGCCTGGGAGCACGGCACGAACATCCTTCTGCGTGAAGGCGATGACGACGAACAGGCGAAACTCTTCGGCCTCACGGTGGCAGACCTGCGCGCGAAAGCGGAACGGGTGAACGAGCGCTTGCTGACCGAACGCGACAAGCGGGTGCGGCCCGGACTGGACGACAAGTCGCTCACCAGCTGGAACGCCTTGATGGTGAACGCCTGGTGCGACGCGTATGATGCGTTCGGTGAGGAGCGCTACCTCGACAATGCGCGCCGGACCATGCGACTTTTGCTGTCCAAGTGCCGCCGCGACGATGGCGGCCTGCAACACAGCTACAAGCACGGGAAGGCATCGATCAACGGTTATCTGGAGGACTACGCCTTCACGACCGAAGCGCTGCTCTCACTCTACGCGAACACCTTCGATGAGGCATGGATCACGGAGGCCCGCACGCTCACCGACCATGCGATCACGCATTTCCTTGACAGCACCACGGGCATGTTCTGGTTCACGAGCGACATCGACCCGCCGCTGATCGCACGCAAGATGGAGGTAACGGACAATGTGATCCCGGCGAGCAACAGCACCATGTGCAAAGCGCTGTTCACGCTGGGGCACCTGCTGGACGATCAGCGCTACCTGGACATCAGCCTGCGCCAGCTGAACAACGTGGAGCCACGCATGGATCAATACCCCTCCGGCTACAGCAATTGGGCGCAGGTGATGCTCGCGCACGTTCACCCGTGGTATGAGATCGCCATAACCGGTCCACAAGCGGTGAACCTGCGGCAGGAGTTCGGATCACGCTACATCCCGAACAGGATGTTCCTGGGCACCACCAGAACGAGCACGCTACCGTTGCTCGCGGAGAAATCGCTCGGCGACAACACCACCATCTTCGTGTGCGAGAACAAGGTGTGCCGTATGCCCGTGATCACATTGGCCGAGGCGATGAAATTGATGGAATGAAGCGGATACCATCTATCCTGGCACTGCTTTCCTGCTGCACGATGCACGCGCAGGTGCTCTGCGTTGAACCTGGAACGGAGGATCCGATGACGCTCCATTTCAATGAAACCTTCATCCAGCGGAACGGCATCCTGCGCATCCAAGGCCAAGGAAACGTGAAGCGCGATGGCGAGCCGATCCGCCAGAAGAACGAACGCTCCGAACACCGCTTTGATCCGGCAGGACGTACGGTCTACATCAACACGGCCTATGGACGCGGCCAAGCAGGCATGGACACGTCGTTCACCACGTACACGTACGATGCGCAAGGGCGACCCGTCGAGCAACAGCGCAATGACCGTGGTGGACGCTTCGCACAGCGCGATTCCCTCGACTTGGCCGGACGCTGCCTCCGCCGCACGCACGTGCGCCTGCAAGAACCCGCTACCGGGGGATACACATCCATGAAAGCGAGCGAGACGGTGATCAGCGATGAGCGATTCACGCACGCGGCGATCAACGATACGGCCTTGCGCACGACCTGGCACAATGACCGCGGGTTGCCTTACCGGGAGCAGGTCTTCCACAAGGACCAGTGGGGTTACTTGCGCACTATTGAGGACCGCAACATCATAACGGGCCGCCGTGGCCGCACTGCGTTCCGCTATGACGAGAAAGGCCGCCTTGCGGAACGGATCGAACAGTCGGACATCAGCGATCCCTCCATGCGCAAACACATATGGCGGTATGATCATGCGGGGAATGTGACGCTCTGCGATGCTTGGTTGAACGACAAGCAGACGCGGCATTCCGAATACCTTTATGAGGAAGGCACCTTGCTGCTGAAAGCGATCATCGCCAAAGACATGGAGACCGGTCTCATCCACATCACCCGTTACACCACCCAACGCCGATGATGCGCTTGACCCTCTCTCTGCTCCTGCTTCTCCCCGTTCTTTCGTCCGCACAGTCCACGATGATCATGTGGGCCTACGGTCCGTTCGGCACGCCCGGTGATGCGGCGTACGTGGTAGAGGAAAACCGCATCTATCAGGCATGTGGGGCATATGGCTCACGCGGACCGTGCCTGTATGTGATCGAAGAGGACCGGGTATACCATGCGGCCGATGCGTTCGGGCGGAAGGGCATCTGCGCATTCGTGTTCGAGGGCAACAAATTGAACCGCGCCCAAGGCAGCGCCTGCACGCGGGGCTCTTGCGCGCTCATCCTGGAGAACGAAAAAGTCTTCCGGGCAGACGGCGCGTTCTGCACAAAGCAGGAAGGTGCGTTCTTCATCGAGCAGGGCGGCGCGGCGGTACCGACGGTCGTGTATCTGGCGGAAGGGCCGTTCGCAGCGAAAAACGAAGCGCTGTTGGAAGTGAAAGGACCGCTGGAACCGATCGCGCTGCTGGCGATACTGGCGGGTTACTGACCCTTACGCTACGTTGTCCATTTATCCCTTCCCGAATTTATCCAGCAGCTTCGCGAAGAGTTCCTCGATCCGCTGATCACGTTCATGGATATGAGCGAAAAGGCGCTCGAGAAGTTGGTGATCCGCGTTGCGCACACTGATCCCGGTTTCCTTCCCTGCGGGTTCGCGCGGAAGTTCGAGGAGCAACTCGTCCTGTGTAAAAAATATTCCGGGATCCACGTACAATAACTCCGCTGCCTTGATGAGCACTGCCTGCCCCGGCACCACCTTTCCAGTTTCCCAATCGCTCAGCGTGCTCTTGGCGATCCCCAGCTCGATGGAAACCCACTCCAGGGTATAGTTGCGGAAATCCCGCAATTGCCGGAGTTTGATGCCGGTGTGGAATAGGTCTTTCTTGATCATGCTCCCTTGCACTTCATTCGTATGAAGAACGGGAGAGCGTTCATGCGAACCTACACCGGCGATAGTGTGCTTGAGTGGGCCCGGTTGATAAATTGTCGGTCATGTTGAAATGTCAGGTGCGTTGGCGCAGCGCACAAGTGAGCTTGAAGTCTCGCAAGGGAACAGAAACTTGGCGCTTTCGAACGTAAAACCTGCTCTGCGCAACTCAGAAGAGGTCCAGTTGATTCCACGTTGGCTCCGGAGGAACTTACATGAGTGACATACGCCACTTCAGGGTAAGGGAACACCACGCCACGCTCATAGTCGCTCAACGTACTTTTACCCACGCCCAGTTCAGCGGCCACACGCTCCAATGGGTGCTTGTCCCGCACACGCAGTTGCCGCAACTTGTCACCCGTATGGAACGGATCATCCTTGCTGAGGCCCTTCTTCTTCATGGCCGGAAAGTATCCGGCGAGACCGGAAAGCTTCCGGTTATTCCGGAGACGTTTTGAACAGGGTTGCACACAGATTTGCAGTGCCGCACAATTCAGGGCGGTACAAAACCCGAACGCATGAAGAAGCTTTTTTTCGTACTGGCGATCATGGGCATCGCGGGCACTGCGAAGTCACAGAGGGAGGCAGGAGGACCCGTCAACATTCCCGGCACATACCTCGGTGAATCGCCCGGCTCTGTATTGAACATAAATTGTAAGGCGAGTGAAGACGTATGTTGTGTAATCTGGGTCAGCGCCAATGCCGGCATTCCTAACACTGTGACCGTCAATGAAAAAACCTATACGTTCACGAGGTATACGACCACGACCGATGGTAAGGGCAATTCTACTCTCACGTTCGAGGATGCCAGGCCGAAATAGCGGGGTCCTTTCAGGAAACGGGCCGGGACATCACCCGGCCCGTTTCCGGGCAGTCTTGTCCTTGGCCTTTTGCTCCAATCTTCTATTGTGGGCTTGCGGGCAGCACAAGGGCGCGATCGGTACATCCGCGAGCGAATCGGGGATCGCAACTGTTTCCGGCATCGCGGAAATTCGCGCAGACACGATACCGGTCACCCTCAACCGGAGCTTCCCCCTTTCACGAAAGGTGGATCTGCCAGCTTTTCAAGTGAAGAGTTTCGTGGACCACAAGTTCTTCATGCTGAACGACGCGGCCGATGGCCAGTGCTTCGTCGCCATGGCGGATACTGTGTTGGACACTCTACCGGTCCAACCTGCCTCGATCCCGATGAGTTATCGCGCCTTGTTGCGCAGGCACAAGATCACGGCGGCCGAGAACGATACCAACTTCTTGGGCGAAGGCGCCTTCGCAGGCTATTGGGCGCCACGCCTTATCGCGGTGAAAGAGCACGGAGGCCACATCCACGAGTACATCCGCCTGCGCGCACTTGGCCACACCTATGAATTACCCGGCCATCCTGGTGATAGTTCATTGTTGCTCAACTCATACGACTTTCTGGAAGTGGATGGAAGACACCGCTACTATATCGACAGGTCCAGCCTTTACCGCCATCATTTGTCCTATGAATTGAATGACGTTGAGCCGATGGGAGAAAGACTCTTGCTCCCGATTTTCAAATCGAACATGGGATCGGCTGATCCCGACAGGCCCATGTTCGCCACCTTCGCCGTGCAAGGGGACAGCGTTTACAAACCAGAAAGGTTCGAAGCCTGTCAGCTTCCGGCTGTATATGACTCGATCGGCAAAGGGTATCAAAACTCCATGGGGCCGATCCATAGCGGCATCAAGATGCCCGTGTTCGTGCCTCTCTTGTTTGAAACGGGTGGCACAGGTTACCGCGACTACAGCGAACAACTGACCGGGCGAACCAGTGTTGAACTTCTCCGCAAGGCGGGCACCGAATACTTCATGTCGGATTTCCGGGCCATTGGACCGAGTATTCTCGTAGTGTATGATGCCGGTGGGAAATACTACATGGCCGAGATCGACCGGGAAACAGGGCTGGTTCATTCCAAGCGGCGTTTGGAGGGCGACATACTGCTGGATTCCATCCTGTTCATCAGCGATACGGAATTGCTCGGCTTGAGCTCCGACGGGTTAAGGCTCTTGCATTGGCGCCTTTGAGCGGATCCTCATGTCCATCGGTTACTGGTCCCGACCAAAGCAGCGACCGACCCAACGCTACCCGCCGAATGCGGTCATTGACAGCATCGAACCGTGGATCACATCCCTCGCGCTGTGCATATTCATTTTCGTTGCACACCCAGGCTTGGGCCAGGACCCCGACTCCACAAAAAGCCCGGCTGGACCGATACGGTCGCGAGTTCTTTCCGGCTCCCTTTCAGGTAGCTACACCACCAGCCGGAACTACCAAGCCCAAGACTTCCGCAATCTGGCCTTCACAGGTGGTTTCTTCTTCCAAGATGACCTGAAACGTCAGAACCGTCGGCACTCGCACAAGCTGCTGGCGGACCTGAGCATGTTGAAGTTCATAGACAGCACCTGGACCAAGGGCAACGACCGGCTACAAACCAACTTCTTGTGGTGTACGAGCAGCAAGAAATGGAGCCATGCCTACTCGGTGGTTCTGGCCACGCAGTTTTTGCCGAATGAGCAGCTCGTCTACGGGTTGGAAGACGGTGTACCGCGCACCGTGCGCTATGGCGGCTTCCTTGCACCGGCAACCCTGGAACTGAGCTACGGTGGCACGTGGTCCCCATGGCCTCTTTCGAGCATCCAGTTCGGCTTCGCTACCGCACGGTTCATCTCCACGCCCAAGGTTTCCTTGCAGCCACCGGCCGGGAGCATCTGGCGGAAACAGGCACCTCCGTGTTCGACATGCAGTACGGTGGCTCCGTGGTGGTGGCTATCAACCATCCACTCACTGACCGAATTGACTGGATCAACAGTTCTCGCTTCTTCTACAACGCCTTCGACCGTGATCATGTCAGCATGGATTTCATGAACCGGTTCAGCATAAAGCTGTGGAAGTACTTGCAATTGCGGATCGAATCACGGGCCGGTTACGACCCGATGATGAGCTACAACATCAAGTTCAGCCAAGAGTTCCTACTGGGTGTGTTTTACGAGCGCCGCAAGCCCTAACCAGCCCGTTTCCCCGTCTGCGTCACGTTCGCCTCCTTACCGTAGTCCGGGACCAGGTAGGCCAGATCCGCGAATTCCTTGCGGTCGTACGCGAGTCGCGCAAGTGCCGATAGCCCGAGCACCGAAGGTCGGATACCGGGAACGACGTACACATGCGCGTGCTTCGACCACAGCTCTGTCGCCTTGTCCGCACCATCACCGAAAACGATGTGGCGATGGCTCGCTTCAAGTGCCGCGCACCAAGCGTCATCCAACACGACCGGTCGCGAGTCGCCGTTCGCTTTCGCGCTATGGTCGAGCTGCTTGGTAAAGACCTCCATCCTACGCGCGTCTACCATGGGATGCAGGACATCATTCGCGTTGGCCATAAAGTCGGATCCGAGCAGTTCGTAGCCGATCACATCGAGCGTGCCGAGGCCGATCAACGGGATATCCAGCGCGAAACAAAGGCCTTTGGCCGCCGAAAGCCCGATCCTCAGACCCGTGTATGAACCGGGACCTATGCCGACCGCGACCGCATCGAGGTCGTTCAGTTCCTTGCCAGCCTCACGCATCACCTCAACGATGAACACGTTCAGCTTTTCGGCATGGCTGAACTGGTCCGAATCATCCACGCGTTGCGCGAGCGGCACATGGCCCTCTGAAAGTACCACCGCACAATGCTTCGTTGCGGTATCGAAGGAAATGATGAGCGCCACGGTCAGAGGGAAACGGGGATCCCTTGCAGGATATCGAGGGACTTCTGGGCCATGAGGTAGCTGAACTTCGCGTTGATCAGATCGGCTGTTGCCTGCTGGAAACGCACCCGTGCCGTATTCAATTCGATGGCGGTGATCACGCCTTGGGTGAAGCGTTCCTGCGCGAAATCGAGGGAGGCCTCAGAGGCCTCCACGCTCTTCCTCGCGCTCTCGTACTGGCGAAAGGCATTGCGTTGTGCGACCAGGGCGTTCTGCACATCGCGTTGCAAGGATTGGCGCTGGCTTTCCACCCGGTTCTTCGCCTGTTCATGCTGGATGCGCGCGCGATCGGCGGCCAAGGAATTCTGTTTCTGGTTGAAGATGGGCACGCTCAGCGTGAGACTGACGGATTCGTTCAGGTTGTCATCGAGCTGCTTGCCGAACGGCCTGGTCTGTGTGTCGTACAGGTAGTTCGGCGTGTACACCGTTTCCCCGCTCTGCGTGAAGCCGATCGGCGTTTGGGCGATGACCGGCTCACCGATGGTCTCCACGTTACGTCCCGAATAACCGGTACCCATTGAGGCGCTGAACGCCAAAGAAGGCATGGCACCTGCGCGCGCGATGGACACGCCGCGCTCGGCGCTCTGGGCCCCGAGGTCCGCCTGGGCATAGGCCGGATTCGTGGCGAGCACATTGCGCAGCACATCCGCTTCCGTCGCTGTAGGCTCTGCGAGAGCGAGTGCACCGATCGGGGGCGTCTCGATATCGAATCCATCCATTTCCGCAGGTTCGAGACGAAGGGACTGCCCCATCTGCAACAGCGCTTGCTCCTCCTGGTTGCGCAGGTTGATCATGTTGAATTCGTCACTGGCGAGTTGTGCGTTCAGGTCAAGGAGCTCCACACGTGCCGAACGCCCCGCATCCACGAGCGCTTCCATACGGGTAACTTGTTCCCTGGTATTGCCGATCTGCGCCTCGGCCGCGGTGATCCGCTCACGCAGGCCGAGTACGTTGAGGAAACCGCGGACCACTTCTGTGCGCACATCGTTGCGGGCGGCATCGAGCCCTTTGTAGGCGGCTTGTTCGGAGAGGTCGGACTGCTTCAGCGTGTTGCGCTTGCGGCCACCTTCGTAGATGGACAGGTCGCTACCGAGCCAGAAGTTGTTGGTACGCACCCTGTCCGTAGCGAAGGTGTTGGTGAAGCGGTCGATCGTTTTCCCCCAGTTGTATCCGTGAGTGCCGCCGGCATTCAAACTCGGAAGGAACGACCAGTAGGCCTGGTCATGTGTGCGCTCCGCCAGTTCGGCATCCAGCTGCGCATCCCGTACGTTGAGGTTCTTGTCCTCGGCGCGTTGCAAGCATTGCTGCAGTGTCCATTTCTGCTGGGCGTGAACGGAAGTGGCCAACAGGAAGGCCAGGCAGATGGTCGATCGCATGGGCGGGAAGTTCTGGGCCGCAAGGCGGCAAGGACAAAACTATCCGGACCATCCGATGGAAGGGGCTGGGTAGGATGAACGGTGAAATGGGGTGGTGGCCGTGCGAGCGGGCCGTCAGTGCGTGCTCGAAAGCCTGCTGTCGGCGCCGTTGCTCAGGATCTTCACCACCACGCGGCGGTTGGCCTCACTCTGCTCCTTGCTCTTGGGCTCTGGAAAGAGCATCTGGGAGTTCCCGAGACCTACGAACGTCACACGCTCGGGTTCAACATCGTTCACGAGAAGGAAGTCATAGACCGTTTTGGCCCTTCCTGTGCTGAGCTCAATGAACTCCTTGGTGTTCTTGTAGGTAGGACCATTCACATGGCCTTGGATCTCCACCTTCACCTTGGGATTGGCCTGCATGAACCGTGTAAGCAGCAACAGTGACGCTTCGCTTTGGCGCATCACCTTGGTGTCGTTGCCCACGAAGCGGATATCATCCAACACCACGTGCTCACCCGGCACGATAGGAGCAAGTTTCACCTCCACGGTGACCACGGGATCGGTGCTGCCCTTCACTTTGGTGGAGTAGAACATGTAGCCCTTGCGCACACAGCCGATCTTGAGGTTACGGTAAACGGGCATCCGCCGGTTGTAGGTGCTCTTGCCCTTCATTTCCACAATGGCGTCGAAGACCAGGCCGTCGATGGAGAGGTCCGCTTCCACGGGCCTACCGGTCTTGGCGTCCACCACGTTGATCAGCAGCTCCTGTTCTGCTCCACCATGCTCAACCACCGGCGGTGGAGGCGGGGGATCGTAGTGGAAGCGGATGGTATAGCCATCCAACGGGCGGTCTTGGTAATCGATCACCAGATAGAACAGCTGCCCCTCCTCCACTTCTAGTCCGCGGCTGAAGGAAGAACCGAGCCCTGATCGCACATAATCGTCCGGGGCATCCTTGCGCAGGCCACAGATGCTGCCATTCTCCTTGTCATTCCGGCTGATGTTGGTGCGAAGTGGCACCACCTGCTTGGTCTGGATCTTGTCGCAGATGCCGGGGATGGCCCCTTCGAAGATCAGGAAGTCGATGTCATCCTCGATGTTCTTCGGGATGATGTCCATGGTGATGATGGTCTTCACCGGCGCCCGGAAGGTGTACCAGGTGGAGTTGTGTTCCCGTTCGAACCATTCCTTCTGGTCGACCGGATTCTCTTTGATCTCCAGGATATTCCCGAACCCGCGCACGACCTGATCGCAGACGTGGACCGAATCGGTGATGGGAATGGCCCCTGTGCAGTCTCCGTTGGCTTGGGTGAAGGATCGCTGGGCCGCAGCGAATTGGCAGCAGAGTAAAGGCGCGAGCGCCAGATATGTGGGAGGGGGGAGCCTCAAAAGAAGAGCCCGGACGTCAAGGTCCGGTGCGCTTCTACGCAGGATCGTACGCGAGGTTGCTGCTAAGCCAGCGCTCCATCCAGGGTTGGTCCTGCCCCTTGCGTCGGGCCAGGTCCACGATCTGGTCCCTGGCCACCCGGCCGACCCCGAAATACTTGCTCTTGGGGTGGGCGAAGTACAGTCCGCTCACCGCGGCGGTAGGG
>JANOPI010000060.1:0-2564 GCA_031421755.1 Flavobacteriales bacterium
GCCGTGCTCCGATACCACGCGGGGGTCGTCTGTATTCCTGGTGCCATCGTACCCGCAGTGGATGCGACACCGATATCCTGCAACGGAGCGAGCACGGGGTCGGTCGACCTGACCGTGGAACCCGGGTCCGGCTCATACACCTATACCTGGAATAACGGAGCAACAACGGAGGACCTCATCAACGTGGCCGCAGGGGCCTACTCCGTGACGATCACCAACAGCGATGGATGCACGGCGGTGGCGAACGCAACGGTGATCGAACCTTCGGCCATCGTGACCACATGGTCCATCACGGAAGAATTCGTTGGTGCGGATGGCGCCATCGACCTTGATGTGAACGGCGGTGCGCCGGGGTATTCCTACTTCTGGAGCAATGGACAGACCGGTCAGGATGCCAGCGGCCTCACAGGCGGCAGCTACACCGTGATCATCACCGATGC
Source organism: Flavobacteriales bacterium (assembly GCA_031421755.1). GTDB lineage: Bacteria > Bacteroidota > Bacteroidia > Flavobacteriales_F > PHOS-HE28 > PHOS-HE28. The sequence continues at coordinate 441 of JANOPI010000060.1, forward strand.
GAACGGTTGCACGGACCAATACACGATCGCGGTAGCGAGCACAGTGGGCCTCGCCGAGACACAGGCTGACGGGGACTGGAGCGCCATATTCGATCAACGGTCACGCGCCATTGTGGTGCGCGCATCGCGTTCCGCTGTGAATGCCGAACTGCTCGACCTCGCAGGCACGTTGGTACGCTCGACGAGGTTGAGCGGTGGTCCGGATTCACTTCCGGCATATGACCTGCCAACCGGCGTGTACTGCGTGCGCCTTACCGGGGATGGCCTCTCCACCGCAAAGCGGGTACTGATCACCCATTGATGTCGCCTGATCGGAGCGTAGCTATCGCTACGCTCCGATCAGTATCCATTTCAGATCCATCCCTCCCTTACCCAATCACATCCAACATGGCCAAGTCCATAACCACCGTCGCTTGCCTCAACATCGCGGGCCATGAGAAGATCGTACGTGGCTACATCGAATTGCGCGCCTTGAATGAAGCCTTCGCAAAGGCGCAGAAAGTCACGGGCAGCATCTGGAAAACCGGATCAACGGACTACTGGCAGGAGATGCGCAACAAGGTGGAGCAGCACAAGCGCTCCGAACTGCGCCAGAAGTACACGAAGGAGGTGCGGCGTGACCTGGCGGCGGCCTTGAACAAAGGTCGTACGCACGGGATCACCCCCTACATCGACCTCATCAATTCCTACCAACAAAAGGCCTTCGCGAACAGGCGAGAGCTGGACGGCATGATCGCTGATGAAATGGCCTATGCCAAACGCGATGAACAACTCTGGGGACTATTGGGCAGACTGGCCGTGATCGTGAAACTCCGCTGCGACCAGACCATGGTCGTACTCGGGGTCATCGTCACAGGCGTACCCGGGATCCTCGTCGGCATAGGATACTCCGTCGGCCAAGACACCGTCGCGATCGCCCGCGATCCGAAGGAGGCTGATGTCTGGAGCATCCATGGCACAGGGTTCAGTATCATTTCCCCACTGCTTGAAAAGGTGATGGAAATGGACAGCGGAGCGGTGAAGATCCTCAATTGGCCACAGATGGTTCTCGGCACGGTGGAATCGCTGGTATCGGCCAAGAGTGATTGGGACCTGTTCACTTGAACGCAGGTCCGTACGTAGCATGCTCAGAAGATCATACTGGGACTTAACGGTAATGTCGACGTGTCCGGATGGTCTTGGCGTAATCGGCCAATAGCCTTGATCCCGGTTCGGCCTAAAGCGCTATGCGGTGTGGTCCTATCGCTTTCCCGCCACTTGTTCCATGCCCCCCGCCACTTGCTCGATCCGCGTTCCCCACATGGAACGCACCCGGTTGTTTCGCCTCGCCAACGGGAACAACCCACGGCAGAAAACAAAACAGGAACGAAGGGGACCCCGGTTCTTCGCTCCCCCCGGATGAAACTCCGGGGTCGACCGGGGAAAACCAACCAAACCAAACAACTCAACTATCATGAAAGCAATGAACATCCTCCGCGGTATCGCCTTGATCAACCTCGTACTGGCCACCAGCCTGGGCACCTTCGCACAGAAGAAGGGCAAGGCACCGGTGGAAGCCACCGAAGAAAAACTACCGGCCGGCACAACGGTGGTGATGGAGACCACCAGCGAACTCTCCAGTGGGAACATGTCCGCCGGGCAGAGCGTGCCACTGCGGGTGAAGTACGATGTGATCGTGAAAGGCAAGGTGCTGATCAAGGGCGGTGCCATGGCCAGCGGACAGATCACCAGCGTGGAGCAGCGCGGTGGCATGGGCAAGAAGGGTTCCTTCAACATGCGCCCAACGGTGGCCCAGTCCATCGATGGCCAGATGATCGTGCTCACCAATGGCGGTGCGAGCATGGCCGGTGAAGGCAAGGCCGGTGGTGCCATCGCCCTCGCCGCAGTGGTAAGCCCGCTCTTCCTGCTGAAGAAAGGAAAGGACGCCGTGATCCCGCCGGGTTACGAACTGCAAGGCACCGTGGCCAACCAGGCCGAGATCGCCCTGAACAACAACTGATCTGCTAAATACCCATCAGCGCGGACGCCCCGACGAATGTGCGGGCGGCCGCGTTGTTTTCCGACCAACCACATGCTCATCGCGCACCACCACGTGCTCGGCCGCGCGGGGAGTAACGACCCGCC
>JANOPI010000061.1:0-1618 GCA_031421755.1 Flavobacteriales bacterium
GCGTTCATGGGAGTCGGGTCATGGCAGAGGCGGGGGTCTTCAAGCAAGCAATCGGTGCGGCCGCATGGTTCAAGCGCTGGGCCAGCCTTGGCGTCATCGCTTTGCTTGCCGCGTGTCAGGTCGTTCCCAAGGGGCCGCCAAAGACGGTGGAAACGCCGATCGAAGTCGATCCTACCGGCCCGGCGCTGCCTACCGATACCGCACGCCACCGGATTGCATTGCTCGTGCCGCTAACCGGCACCAATGCGGGCGTCGGCGAATCGATTGCCAACGCCGCCAACCTCGCGGTGCTCGATACGGGCGGCAAGACGATAAGGCTGACGACCTACGACACCGCTATCGGCGCGACTGCTGCTGCGCAAAAGGCAGTGGCCGATGGCAATAAGTTGATCCTCGGGCCGCTGCTCGCCGAAGATGTCCGCGCCGTTTCCGCCGTCGGGCGCGCGGCGCGAGTACCGCTGATCAGTTTTTCGAACGACGTCTCGGTCGCGGGCAATGGCACCTATCTGATGGGGTTCGTCCCAACGCAATCGATCGACCGGATCGTCAGCTATGCGCGCAGCCGGGGGATCAATAATTTCGCAGGTCTGGTGCCAGTCGGGCTTTACGGCCAGCGGGCATCGGCGGCATTCCTGCGGGCGGTCGAAAGCTCAGGCGGGCGGATGGTCGCGATGCAGAGTTTCGACCGGACGCCGGGTGCGATTGCGACGGCAGTCACCAAGCTCGGCACGGCGAGCGGGTATGAAGCGGTGCTGATCGCCGATTCGGGCCGCGTGTCGATGCAGGTTGCGCCGCAGGTCAAACGCCGCACGCCAGGTGTGCGCATCCTCGGCACTGAATTGTGGAACACCGAGCCAACACTCGCGCAAAGTGCCGCGATGAACGGCGCGTGGTTCGCGAGCGTTTCGGACAGCCTCTATCGTCAGCTGGGCAACAAATACCGGACGCGCTTCGGCAAGGGGCCGTATCGCCTCGCCAGCCTCGGCTATGACGCGGTGCTCCTCACCAATAAGATCGCGTCGAACTGGCGTGTCGGCACGGCCTTTCCGGCTGCCGCATTGCAAGACCCGGGCGGTTTCACCGGCATCGACGGCGCGTTCCGCTTCGGGAGGGACGGGATTGCCGAGCGGGCCTTGGAAGTACAACAGATCGCACCGACGGGGTTTTCGGTGGTCGCGCCCGCGCCTCGGAGTTTCGGAAAGTAGGGGCGGCACATGGCCGGTTACGATAAGTTTCGTAGAGCAGCGGCCTTGTGATGAAGCCTGTCATCCGGATCGACGGTCGCGCTGCGTGCGCGCTTTCCGGACAACCTGTTTTCGCTCCTGCAAAAGCGGCATGGAACGGCGGAATGCTGTTGGCAGCTTTGATGTTTGCCGTTCCCTTGTTTTCATGGAGCGCATTCGCACTCTTCCTCGTGACCACCTATGTCAGCTTGCTGATCGGCCACAGCGTCGGAATGCACCGGATGATGATCCACCGGACGTTCAATTGTCCCAAACCTGTCGAACGCATCCTGATTTACATTGGCACATTGGTCGGCGTGGCGGGGCCGTTCGGGATCATCCGCGTTCACGATGTTCGCGACTGGGCGCAACGCCAGCCGCGCTGTCAGAGATCG
>JANOPI010000062.1:0-11584 GCA_031421755.1 Flavobacteriales bacterium
CGTGGACCACCTGGACCACGAACTCACGAAGATCCGGGCGGGCCGGGCGAACCCCTCCATGCTGGAAGGCGTGCGCGTAGAAGCCTACGGAGCGCAGATGCCCTTGAGCCAAGTGGCCAACATCAACACGCCAGACGGCCGCACGATCATGATCCAGCCGTGGGACAAGAAGATGATCGACGCTATCGAGAAGGCGATCCAGGCCGCAAACCTGGGCTTCAACCCCAGCAACAACGGCGACAACGTGATCATCAACGTGCCCATGCTCACCGAAGAGCGCCGCAAGGACCTCGTGAAAGCCGCGCACAAGGAAGGAGAGCACGCCCGCGTGAGCATCCGTGGTGCGCGCCAGAAGGCCAACGAAGCCATCAAGAACGCCAAGCTGCCCGAGGACTTCACCAAGGACGGCATCGATCAGGTGGACAAGCTCACCGCTGCGTACAACAAGAAAGTGGACGCGTTGATCGAGGCGAAGGAGAAGGACATCATGAAGGTCTAGCTGGTTGGCGATGCCGAGCCGGGACTGGCATGTCAACCCTTTTTCGTAGCGCGGGGGGCGGTTTCCGCCACCCGCGCTACGTTTGAGAATGTCATTCCGGCCTTGAGCCGGAATCGCGGACAGGCCATGCGAGCACATCAGTACTGGGTCTACATGGTCACGAACAAGGGCAATACCGTGCTGTACATCGGTGTCACGAACGACATCGACCAGCGGCTCTTCGACCATCGTGTCGGCGGAAACCGCCACCCGCGCTACGTTTGAGAATGTCATTCCGGCCTTGAGCCGGAATCGCGGACAGGCCATGCGCACACATCAGTACTGGGTCTACATGGTCACGAACAAGGGCAACACCGTATTGTACATCGGTGTCACCAACGACATCGAGCAGCGGCTCTTCGACCATCGGGTCGGCACGGATCCGGACTCGTTCGCATGGCGGTACCAATGCTGGAAACTGGTCTACTTGGAGGAGTTTAACGATATCAAGGAGGCGATCGCACGCGAGAAGCAATTGAAGAACTGGAAGCGGGAGTGGAAGGTGGCGTTGATCGCCAAGGAGAATCTTGAGTGGCGGGACTTGAGCGCGGACCGGGACTATTCGAGTTGGTACGACCCGAATGACCCACCACCGGGCTACTATCAGCAACACCTGAAGGAGAACTGGGGAGGTCCTGAACGCGATGCCGGGTCAAGCCCGGCATGACAGCACGGTTGGGGCGGAGGAGGTCATTCCGGCCTTGAGCCGGAATCGCGCCTACGCCCAAACTGGCGATCCCTCCGAGCAATTCCTGCACATCTCCAAGTTGCTCCTGCTCTTCAGCAGCGCCCCACGGAAGTCGCGGTACGACTCGCTGTTCCACACCTCCCGGAACGAGTTCTTCCGCAGGTCGCCAAGCACATGGTGCGCGTCCTTGTCGAAGCAGCAGGGCACCACGCGGCCGTCCCACGTGATCACGCAGCTGTGCCACATCTTCCAGCAGTTGTCCTCCAACTTGTTCTTCACTTCCCACACGCCGTTCGCGTTGCGGCGGTAGCGCGCGTATTGGTCCTGGGTGGGGATCAGCGGGTGGTCGTCCTTGGGCTCGTAGATCTGCGCGGTCTTCAGCCACAGGTCATCCACGCCGATGCGTTTGGCGAGCGCGCGTGCTTCGGGGATCTGGTGTTCGTTCGGCTTCACTACCAGGAACTGGAACACCACGTGCGGCGAAAGGCTCTTCAGTTTCTTCTTCCACTTCACGATGCGCTCGGCACCTTCGATCACCTTGCTCAGCGTGCCTTCTTTCCGGTAGGATTCGTAGGTCTGTTGGTCCGTGCCATCGAGGGAAATGATCAGTCGTGAAAGCCCACTGCGTACGGCGGCCTCGGCGTTGGCCTCATCCAGGAAGTGCGCGTTGGTGCTCGTGCTGGTGTACACGCCGCGGTCGCTGGCATAACGCACCATGTCCAGGAAGCCGGGATTGATGAAGGGCTCGCCTTGGAAGTAGAAGGTGAGCGCCCACAAGTCATGGTGGAGCTCTTCGATAATGTGCTTGAAGAGATCTTGCTTCAGGTTGCCTGTGGGGCGTGTGAAGGCACGCAGGCCACTGGGGCATTCCGGGCAGCGCAGATTGCACGCCGTGGTAGGTTCGATGCTCACACTGATCGGCAAACCGCTGATGCGCGGGTCTTTCGTGCGCTTGGCATGTTGGAAACTGCTCCATACGCGGTAGGCGTTCGCCGCACGTTGTGTGCTGAAGGCACGGCCCCAGAGGCGGGCATCACGTAGTTTGGCGAGCATCGGTTGCAAGACGGCGCAAGGTATCCCGGGATGCCGTGCTTGCCGCTCATCACATCGTGTCCATGGCGTTTCCGTGTAGCCTTTCTTCGCATTGGGCCGTCCCATGAGCAACCCTTGTCCCCTATGAGATATCTCCTGTCGTTTCTCCTGGTCTTGGCGGCCTTATATGGTGCGGGCCAGGTGAAAGTGACCGGTCGTGTGCATGATGCGAAGACCAACGAAGCGTTGGCGTTCGTGCCGGTGAACGTTGTGGGCACACGCGAAGGGTCCTTGAGCGACATTGATGGACGCTTCACGCTCTCCGTGGAAAAGCTCCCTGCACGGCTGCGCTTCGGCTACGTCGGCTACGAAACGCTTGAACTCACCGTCACTGCGGATCGGCCATTGCAGGTGGCGCTCATCCAGAAGAACATGGAGCTGCGCCCGGTGGTGGTGAGCGGGAAGGACAACCCGGCGCACCGCATCATACGCCGTGCTTACGCGGGGCGCAAGGAGAACGACGGGATGCGGTACAGGAGCTACCGCTACACGAGTTATGGCAAGACCGTGTTCGATCTGGAACTGGACAGTGCCTTGGTGAACGACAGCACGCGCATGGCGGAGATGGACACCTCATCGCGAGAGGCGTATGCGTTCGCGGAGGGCCAGCACCTTCTGCTGATCGAGAGCGCAACGAAGAAGAGCTTCGCCCCACCTGCCAGCGCGCGCGAAGAAGTTTTGGCCATGCGGGTGAGCGGGTTGAAGGATCCGTCGCTTCTGGCGATGGCCGCCCAGACGGAGACCTTCAGCATTTATGACCCGGATATCGGGATCCGCGAAAAGAGCTACCTCGGTCCGCTCGGTCCCGCCAGCACATCGAAGTACCGCTTCAACTTGGAGGACACGCTCTATCAGGGCGCGGACAGCGTATACGTGATCAGCTATCGACCACGGAAGGGCTCAAAGTTCAATGCGCTGAAAGGCCTGCTCTACATCCACACGGATGGGTACGCGGTGCAGAACGTGACGGCCGAACCGGTGGAGCGCGAAGGCATGAGCGTGCGCTTCCAGCAGCTGCACGAACGCGTGAACGGCAAGTGGTTCCCCCATCAGTTGAACACCTTCATGTACATCGACAATGTCGAAGTGAACGACCTCAGTGTGGTCGGTGTGGGTCGCGTGTACCTGAAGGACATCGAAGTGGACGCGGAAGTGGGGCGCAATGAGGTGCGCGGACCGGAGTTCATCGCCGACCGGATGGAAACGCGGCGGGATGAGGACTATTGGAAGCGGTTGCGCGTGGATACGCTGGACCAGCGGGACCTGAAAACCTACGCGACGATCGACAGCATGGGCGATTCGCTCAACTTCGACAAGAAGCTGAAGTGGATCGAGTCCATCCTTGCGGGCCGCTTGGCGATAGGGCCGCTGGATCTGCCGTTCTCGCGGCTCTTGGCGTTCAATGGTTACGAAGGTTTCCGCCTGGGTGCAGGGCTGTGGACGAATGACAAGGTTTCACGCTTGGGGTCCATCGGCGGTTATGCGGCGTACGGCTTCACGGATGAACGATGGAAGTATGGCGGCGATCTGACGATCAAGCCGGTGTATGGCCGCGATCTTCATGTGAAGTTGAGCTACGAGAACGATGTTGCGGAAATGGGGGGCGCGAGCTTCGCGGGTTTCAAGCCGGGTTTCATCGATCCGGCCAACCAAGCGGAGATCGCGCGGTTGATCCACGTGGACCGCATGGACCGCATCGAACGGTTCGCCACGCAAGTGCTGGTGAGGGCCGGTGGTTCCACCAAAGTGTGGCTCGGTACCGAACGTACTCAGCGAGTGAATGTGATCGGTTATCAGTTCCAAGAGCGCATGGGGGAGGAGGTCACCCGATACAGGAACGACTTCCTCGTGGGCGCGGTAACGGTGGACCTGCGCTGGGCGTTCCGTGAAAAGCTCGCGCGATTGCAGCACCGCGAGATCAACATGGGCACCCGGTACCCCGTGGTGCATGTGCATGCCTTCCGTGGAATACAAGGGCTGTGGAAAGGGGAATGGGATGTATGGCGGGTGAACGCGATGATCGAGAAGACATTCCGCATCCGGTTGCTGGGAAACCTGAGCGTGCGTGTGCTCGGTGGTCTGTCGGATCCTGACGCCCCGATGCCGTACCTGCACAATTTGCGCGGCACGAATGGAAGCGGCGCACTCCTGCTTTCAGCGGACAACACCTTCGAAACGATGCGACCGAATGAATTCCTCGCGGACCGCTACGCGACCTTCCACATCAGGCACAGCTTCGGTCACCTTCTGGTGAAGACCAAGCGCTTCAAACCCGTGCCGGTGCTGCTCACCAGCGTGGCCGTTGGCGACCTTGAAAAGCCAGCGAACCATGCGGGCCTGGCGTTCAGGGCGATGGAGCACGCTTTCATCGAAAGCGGGTTGCGGATCGATGGCCTGTTCATGAACCTCGGGGTCGGCGTCTTCTACCGCTATGGCATCTATGCGCTGCCGAAGCAGGAGGACAACTTCGTCTTCAAGCTCACCGCGGGCTTCAACCTCCAGTGATGTGACTTTCCCCGGTCGGCGAAGCCGCTCGTAATGCGCACCTTCGCGGCCGCTCGCCGCACAGCGGTGAGACTGAATCAGCATGTGGGCCTGGCTGGCAAGTCGCGTACTCCGTAACCGCATGGCGATCCTGATCGCCGTTGGCCTGCTCACGGCCTTCTTGGGCTACATGGCCACCCAAGTGGGCATGAACTACAAGCACGGCGGCCTGCTGCCGAAAACGGACAGCGCTTACGTGGACTATGAGCGCTTTCTGCACACGTTCAAGGAAGATGGCAATGTGCTGGTGGTCGGCACACAGGGCAACCTGCAGGTCGTGGGTTCAGGCGACCAGACCTTGTACACCCCGAAGAACTTCAGGGCGTGGTACGAACTGGGCAACGACCTGAAGAAGATACCGGGCATTGATTCGGTCTTCAGCGAGGCGCACCTGTTCACGCTGCTGCGCGATGACTCCTTGCAACGGTTCACCTTGGCGCAAGTGGTGAAGGAGCCACCGGTGGATCAACCAGGCATGGACTCCCTCCACGCGCTCATCCGCTCGCTGCCGATCTATCGCGGTCTGCTCTACAACGACAGCACACAGGCCAGCCTGATGATGGTCTTTGTGAACGCGAAGCTCTTCGACACCGATGAGCGCCAAGCGGTGATCGATGCCGTGCGCGATCGGACGGAAGCCTTCGCCCAAGGGACCGCACTGCCGGTCTACCGCAGCGGACTGCCGTGGATACGCGTGAACAGCACGAACCTGGTGAAAGAGGAGATGCCCATGTTCATGGCGGCGAGCATGGGCTTGTGCGCCCTGCTGCTGTTCCTCTTTTTCCGCAGTTGGCGCGTGATGGGCATCTGCATGGCGGTGGTGGCCATCAGCGTGGTGTGGACCTTCGGTTGCATGGCCTTGCTCGATTACAAGGTCACCTTGCTTCAATCGGTGATCGCTCCGCTCGTGATCGTAACGGGTGTGCCGAATTGTGTCTTCCTGGTGAATGCGTTCCACTATGAGTTCACGGACCATGGGAACCGGGTGAAGGCCCTGCAGCGGGTGATCAGCCGGATCGGTGCGGCCGCCTTCATGACCAATGCCACCACGGCCGTGGGGTTCACCACCTTCTGCGTTACGTACAGCGATGCGCTGGTGCAATTCGGCTGGACGGCCACCATCGGCATCATGATCCTGTGGTTGCTGAGCATGATCCTGATCCCGATCCTGTTCAGCTACATGGGCGATCCCAAGCCGAGGCACCTGGCGCATCTGGACCGCAAATGGTTGGACAAGGCGGTGGAGTGGATCGTGCGGATGAGCCTCACCCGGCGCAAGCTGATCTACACGATCACCGCGCTGTTCACCGCACTGGCCGTAGTGGGCATGTTGCGTATCAAGGACGAGAGCCGCATCGTGGACGATCTGCCGGAAGACAACCCCGTGCTCACCGACCTGCGCTTCTTCGAGCGCAACTTCAGTGGCGTGATGCCACTGGAGATCGTGATCGATACCAAGAAGAAGGGTGGGGCGCTGAAGGATGCCACGCTCCGGCGCATCGAAAAGCTCGAGGACACGCTCGCGCTCTATCCCCAGTTCAGCCGGCCTGTCAGCATCGTGGATGCGGTGAAGTTCACCAAGCAGGCCTTCTATGGCGGGGATCCCGCGCGCTATGAATTGTTGACCAGCACGGACAAGACCTACATGCTGCCGTATGTGGAGAACGCCAATGGAAGTGAGGGCATGGCCAAGGCCTTCCTGGACAGCACGCGGCAGACCACGCGCGTTACAGTGCAAATGGCGGACATCGGCACCACGCGGATGGACACCTTGCTCGGCAAGTTGCGTGCGCAGACCGACAGCCTCTTCGAAACCGACAAGTACAAGGTGACCTTCACCGGAACCAGCGTGGTCTTCCTGAAAGGCAGCGGTTACCTCGTGAGCAACCTCATCACGAGCCTGTTCTGGGCCGTGGTGCTCATCGTTGCCTTGATGGCCGTGCTCTTCAATTCATTCCGCATCCTCATCGTGTCGCTCATCCCCAACATGATCCCGCTGGTCGTGACCGCCGGGCTCATGGGATTCTTCGGCATACCCATCAAGCCCAGCACGATGCTCGTGTTCGGCATCGCATTGGGCATCGCTGTGGACAACGCCATCCACTTCCTCGCACGTTACCGGTTGGAATTGAAGCTCACCAACAACGATATGCAGCGCAGCGTTGACCTGGCCACGCGCGAGGTGAGCGTGGGCATCATCTACACCAGCGTGGTGCTCCTCGCGGGCTTTTTCCTCTTCGGGTTCTCCCACTTCGGCGGGATCCGGGCCATGGGCATCCTCACGAGCATCACCCTGCTCGTGGCGATGTTCACCAACCTGCTCGTGCTGCCGTCGCTGGTGCTCAGTTTCAATCGCAGCCTGATGACGCGGGCGTTCCAAGAGCCCTTGTTGGAGATCATGGACGAGGAGCAGGACATCGACCTCGGCGAACTGCGCATGGAGAAAAAGAACGAAGACACCACCGAATGAAGGGTATCATACTCGCTGGCGGAAGCGGCACACGGCTGCACCCGCTCACGCTGGCCGTAAGCAAGCAGCTCATGCCGGTGTACGACAAGCCGATGATCTACTACCCGCTGAGCACATTGATGGCGGCGGGCATCCGGGAGGTTCTCATCATCAGCACACCGCACGACCTGCCGAATTTCAAGAAGTTGCTTGGGGATGGGCACGCGCTCGGGTGCGTGTTCACCTATGCGGAGCAGAAAGTGCCCAACGGCCTCGCACAAGCCTTCGTGATCGGTCGGGAGCATGTGGGACAGGACAGCACGGCGTTGATACTGGGCGACAACATTTTCCATGGAAGCGGCTTGGGCACACGGCTGATGGAGCACGGCAACGTGGAAGGCGGACTGGTATTCGCCTACCGCGTGAGCGACCCCGAACGCTACGGTGTGGTGGAGTTCGATGAGCAGTACAACGCATTGAGCATCGAGGAGAAACCATCGAAGCCGAAGAGCAACTACGCGGTGCCCGGACTTTACTTCTACGACAACAGCGTGCTGGACATCGCCCGGGACCTGAAGCCCAGCGCACGGGGTGAGTATGAGATAACGGACGTGAACAGGGAATACCTGCGTCGTGGTACATTGAAAGTGAATGTGCTGGATCGTGGTACCGCCTGGCTGGACACGGGCACCTTCACCTCGCTCATGCAAGCGGGCCAGTACGTGCAAGTGATCGAGGAGCGCCAAGGCCGCCGCATCGGTTGCATCGAAGAGGTGGCTTTCCGCCGCGGGTTCATCAACGCGGAACAGTTGCGCACCCTTGCGGAGCCGCTGCGCAAGAGCGGCTACGGCGAGTACCTGTTGAAAGTGGCGGATGGCACGGCCTGATATGGAGCGTTACAAAGAGCTGATCGAAGCGCGCATCGCGGAGTGGTGCGGCACCCTGCCCGGAAGTGGGCTGTACGCGCCGATGGCCTACTTGATGGGTCTGCCCGCCAAACGCGTTCGACCCTCGCTCGTGCTCATGGGCTGTGAACTGTTCGGTGGCGAAGCGGAACATGCGATCGATGAAGCGATCGGGATCGAGTTGTTCCACAACTTCACCTTGATGCACGACGACATCATGGACCAGGCGCCGCTCCGGCGTGGCCGGCCCACGGTGCATGCGAAGTGGGGCGTGAACACCGCCATCCTCAGCGGGGACGCGATGCTGGTGAAGGCATACCAGCTGTTGGGGAGATATCCGGAAGTACATGCGGCTTTTTCCCGTTGTGCGCTGGAAGTATGTGAAGGGCAGCAGCTGGACATGGAATTCGAGCGGCGCGATGACGTGCGGGTGGAGGAGTACAGGGAGATGATCCGCCTGAAGACCGCAGTGCTGCTCGCGGGCGCGCTGCGGATCGGTGCCATCGTGGCCGGGGCGAAGGAGGAGGGCCTGGTGCGGATCGCCGCCTTCGGGGAGCACTTGGGGCTCGCGTTCCAACTGCGCGATGATGTGCTGGATGCCTTCGGCGACCCGGTGAAGACCGGCAAACAACAGGGCGGTGATCTGCGGTCTGGCAAGAAAACGTTCCTGCTTATCCGCGGGTTGGAACGTGCGGCCGAGAACCGGACCGGCACCCTGCAGGAAGAACTGAAGCGCTCGCCCGAGGAGCGCGATGTGCCGCGCATGCTCGGGTTATTGGAAAGTCTGGGGGTGCGTGATGAGGCGGAATCGATGATCATCCGGCACCACCGCCAAGCATACGAAGCGTTGAACGCCATTGACGCTACAGAGGAACGGAAGGCCCCGTTGATCGCGCTCGCGGATCTGTTGGTGGATCGGTCTTCCTAGGCTTTCGGACTAAAGGTCCGGGCAGTTCTCGCAGAATGTCTTGAACAGATACGGATCGTCCAGCAACTGGAAGGTGATGCCCCCGCTTCCGAAGGGAAGGAACAGTGAGCAGAACCGGGGCTTGTTCTTCGCTATCGCGTTCTGGATGATCTGCTGCGTTTCAACGCGCTTGGTCTGCTCCGGATCGAATATAGTAAGGTTCAGATAGTAGAATAATAGATCCTCGTCGGCCTCCACGCCGGTCAGTCGCGGCTCCACCACGCTGAGGCTTTTGTCATAGTTCGCGAAGCTGGCGAAGTATTGCGCGAGGCTGAGGTAGTCCTGCTCACCCATGGGCAGGCTCCGGTAGTTGCGGTGGATGTAGTCCATGCGTTCGTCCTTTTTCGCGTATTCGCCTTGGCGCATGTGTACTTCCGCCATGATGATGGCATGGTTCACCAGCATGCGCAGCACGAGCGGCTCCGCGATGCCCTTGGGGCGAAGGCCCTCGATCTCCCTTTTGAACAGGACAGGGTCCACGGTCTGTGATCCTCCTTGCAGCCATACGCGGAACTTGATCGCACAGAGGTTGTAGTTGATGTGGGCGTCCTCCGGAAGCATGCGCTGCAGGTCCAGCAATGCGGTGTATGCGGTGAAGGCGTCCTGCGGATCCTCGAAATAGCGGAAGGCGGCCCGGCTGTTGAGCAGGTTGGAGAACTCCCGTCGAACGGGTATGTCCAACCGGTCCAGGAAGGAGGAGGGCAGTTCCTCGTCCATGATCCGGTCCACCACGGAGTTCTGCAGTTCACGGGCGCGGGCGATGTTGTTCTCGGCAATGGCCCTCTCGAAGTGCCTCACGATCTGCTCCTCGGAAAGTCCCGGTGCACCGTCTTTCCGTTGGAAATCCACGGTCACCACGGCTTTCCGGTGGGCCTTCAGGATCGGTTCCAGGTGTTCGGCCACGCGCTGGTCCCGCAGGCGTTCCTTCACGGCGTTCTTGTTCAGGTCAGCCAGTTCAGCGTAGGATGTGAGCCGCACATCGCGCAGGAATTCCACCCAGTTCTCGCTGGCTTTCACGGTGCGTTCGATACTGGGGGTTTGGAAGCTTTGCAACGCGTCGGCGATGCTCTGCGCCCGTTGTTCCTGCAGGGCGATGTTGGAGGCTTCCGGCCCGTCCACGCTACTGTACGCTTCGATGGTGATCCGCTTGATGGTGAAGTCCGTGAGGCGGAGCGAGTCATAGAGCGGGCGCAGGTCTTGGGCGGAGTACGTGCTTTTGTTCTTTTGGAAGGGGATGTTGAAGTGCAGGGCCTTTCTGCGGATGATCGCGGCCGCGCTTTTGTAGCGCGTGGTGTCGAACCGCTCACCATAGGTCAATGTGTCCATGTAGAGTCCCATGTTCAGCAGGTCCCACCGGTAGCTGTTGAGATCGTAGAAGCTGTTGGTGTGGCACACGTTGCGGTCCTTCAGCAGCAGGAGGTTGAGTTCGTAGGCTTTTCCGCGGAATTGTTCTGGCAATCGGCCCAGCTTCACCGCTCCAGCACCGGTGGGGGCCACAAGCGTGTTCCGCAAGATGTCCGAACGATAGATCGGTTTCATGAGCGTGCCCTTGAAGTAGCGGGTCTGCTCCGGCAGAGGCCTTCCGCAGTCGTAGTAGGAACGGGGCACCACGTCCACCGCTATGCCGTCCCCGCCGCGCGTGAAGAGTTTCTCCACATACTCTGCATCGGTCACCAGGAACCAGACGTCCATGTTCTCGTCCGTGCGCAGCCCGAGTTGCACTTCCTTGGGTTTGTTGCGGAGCACGCTCTGGCATTCCTCACAGATCGCCGCGGGCACCGGTCCCGGATCCGCAATATCCCAAGTGGATTGGGCGTGGGCGATGCGGGGAAGGGAAAGCAGGAGCGGGAAGAGGAGGGCCAGCTTGCGCATGCGAATGTTGATGATGGCGGCAACGGAACGTGACCCTGGCGGGTGCTGTTGTGCCGGGAAAGTACAAGGCCTGCCCGGACCTGTGCTACGCGCTTCCATCCGTTGCGGCGTTCCTTTGGCCAAGCAATACCACACCCCATGGATCTCTCCCTCCGTCCCCTGTCGCTCATGCTGGTGAGCCTTTTCCTGAACACTTCCGATGCGCAACTGGCCAATGCTGGTTTCGAGATCACATCCGTGATCGGGGAAGACACCATACCGGACGATTGGTCGGTGACCAGCGGCTTCGGTGGCGGTGCGATCCAGGACGGGAACTCGGGCGACTGGTCGCTCGGTGTTTGGCACTGGTACTGGTATGGTCCGGGCATAGCGGCGAATGGATCGAGCGCCTCAGAGGGCTATGAGGGCACCCCATTCAGCGCGCATCCCATCGCGCTGAACGGGTTCTACAAACGCTACGTGGACGATCTGCAGGAGGACCAGTCGTCCAATGATTCAGGGCAGGTAGCGGTGCTGCTCACCCGGTGGA
>JANOPI010000063.1:0-2724 GCA_031421755.1 Flavobacteriales bacterium
AGGGTAATTTCACGGATGCGCCCCTGTTGCGGGCAACGGCAGATCGATGATCACGGTGGTTCCCCTGCCTTGCCCGGAATCGACCCGCACCGTGCCGTTGAACTCCGCCGCCCGTTCACGCAGATTGGCCATGCCCATCCCATCGTTGATGGCCGAGACGTCGAAGCCTTTGCCGTCGTCCTCCACCATCAGGTTCAACGACCCCTCCACACGGGTGGCCTGGATGGTGAGATTCGCCGCTTTGGCGTGTTTGAGCGCGTTGCTCACCGCCTCCTGCACCATTCGGTACGCGGCCACCTCGATCCGTTTGTCGAAGCGTTCCTCCAATCCGAAGAGGTTGAGGTCGACCTCTAGTTTGCCGGGCACATGCACCGCTTCCCGCAGATCCTCCAATGCCGTTGCCAGCCCGAAGGTGGACAAGGTGCCGTGTACCATTTCATGGCTGATGCGCCGTACCTCGCTTACGGCCGTGTCCAAAAGGTCGGTCGCCTTCTGGTATTGTGCGCCGGCCGTGGACTGCACCTGGTCGATACGCGTCTCCAATGCGCCGAACTGGAATTTCACCGCGCTGAGCAGGCTTCCCACCCGATCATGCAGGTCTTTGGCGATCCGTGACCGCTCCTGTTCCTGCCCATGCATCACCGCGTCCAGGGTGCGGATCTCCTGTTGCTTGAGCAGTTGGGACACCTGCTGCTGGTGCATGACATCGTGCTGCAAACGGAGCTGCCGCTGGAAACGCCAATTGCGCCAGGCCAGTACCGCCATCACCAAGGCAAGTGCAGAGATGGCGAGGATCAGATTCCGTAGCTGCTGTTCCTGTGAGATCCTATGGCCGAGATCGGCGATCTCAATTTCCTGCTCGTGCGCCTTGTATTTCTGGCGCATTTCCGCCCTGGCGAACTGGTCGGTTGCGCGTTCGTTGAAGAATGAATCGCGCGCCAGAACATAGGCCTGAAGGATGTCCTTGGCTTCGCGCCAACGCCCTTCCCGTTCGCGCAGCGTGGACAGTTGGCGCAAAACCATCGTGCGGGCCCGCAGGTGCTTACCCGCATCACGCAAAGCCATCCCCAACAGCGAATCCGCAGCAGTGAAACGTTCATCTTCAATGGCGATGCCGGCCAGATCGACCAACAAGAATGACCGGTCCTTGGGCCGATCCAGATCACGCGAGATGCGTAGCGCTTCATCCAGTAGTCCAATGGCTTCCTGTGTTCTGCCCAACTGCACCAAGTAGTTCCCTTTGTTCACCATCGCGATAAAACGGTCATCGGCGCTCCCACCCGCTTGCTCGTAAACGATGAAAGCCGAATCCACCAGCAGCAAAGCGTCGGCAGGATCCCCCTGTTCATTGGCCACCATCGCCAAGTTGCGGTGGGCATCGGCCAGCTTGACCAAGCGGCGGGAGACCGCTGCAGTGACCCGTTGTTCCAAAAAATAGTGGCGGGCCTCCGTGGTCCGGTCCAGTTCAAGGTAGCTGCTCCCGATGTTGCCCAATAGATCCAGCAGGCGGGTGGTATCGGCCAGTACACGGGCGATCTCCAGGCCCCGGTAGAACGTGGCCGCCGCTGCTTCCATATCGCCCAAGGACTTCTGCGCCAGACCCTTGGTGACCAATGCCGAGCAGATCCCGTTCTTGTCCCCGGCTGCCTCCGCAACACGCAATGATCGCTCCGCCATGGCCAATCCTTGCGCATGTTCGCCCCCTTCGCTGTACCACTTCCCCAACGACTTCGCTGCGCTCTGTTCGCCTTTCGTGTCTCCGATCGCCGAGGACAATTCCAAGGCTTGCGTCATCGATGAGATCGCTGAGTCCCGCGACGATACGCCCACACGTTGGGCCAGCGCGATCTTCCGCCATGCGTCCGCTACCCTGGCCGTGTCTTGCGCAACCAGCGCCCAATCCAATGCCGTCCTCGCCCACGCCGCCGCTTCCCTGGGTCGCTCTTGGCGCTCATTGAATGACCGGTCCAATAGACGGTCCACACTATCGGCACTGAGTGTTTGGGCGTTCAACCAGGTGACTGGCATCAGACCAAAAAAAAGAAACACCAGACCCGAGCAACTGGCGTTCAACCAGCGCATCAGTCGCGTCAATGCCCGCAAGCGCTTGTCTTTCACGACACGGCAGTGACGTTCTTCACTCGCCGCTCGCCAACGGCAACGGAGGCCAACGGCTGCCCGGACTCGACCAGTTGGATATCATGGCCCGCAGAAAGTGTCATCTCGTGCCTTGTTCCATCCGCGCGCAGAAAAACAGCTGTTGTGGCACTGTCCCCACCGTTGTATCCCAAGGATGCGTTCGCACTCATATAGGGCGTAGCCGCACCAACGCCGATGGGATCCTCTGTATCGGAATCACCTGTACCTATACCTGACCCGCCGGACTCATTTCCCTTCACGCACACCACCTCCACCCGCCCCACACCTGCATCGATCGGTATCAAGGTGTGATGGAACAAGCGTCGTTCGGTTTCTCCGGTATCGTCCATCTCAGCCGTGTAGATGATCCTGACGACACGGGTTTCCGGATCGTAGACCTCCTTCGTTTCGTGGATCACATAAGCGCCTTCCAGAGGCACCAGTACGTTCAGGTAAAGATGGTCCCGATCGCCCTTACGCTGGCACTGGAGGTACAGTAGCGGCACATGAAGTTCGAGGACGTTCAGGGTGGCCGCGCCCCCGTACAAGCTTTTATCCACTAGCCCTTTGAAGCGCACCACATGG
>JANOPI010000064.1:0-2285 GCA_031421755.1 Flavobacteriales bacterium
GCGCGCGCGGCCTTCGAGCGTGGGAAGGAATTCGGGGACACTGATCGGGGAGACCGGCTCCGTGCTGGCCGGATCATGGAATTGGCTCTTGAAACAGGCGAGCGCTGCTTTCTTCGTTTCCCAGTGGTCCGAAATATCTACCACGAAATTCGGATCGATCCAGCGGTCTTGGACGGTATGCATGACAGTGACGGGACGCCATGCTTGTTGCGCAGCGCCGGCATCCACCGTCCCGATACGTCGCAATCCGCTCAGGAAAGCCGCTTCCGCTACCAACGCGGCGGCGCGGCCGTGATCCGGATGGCGATCGCGGATGGCATTGGTGATCACGACACGCGGCGTATGTCGGCGGATGGCCACCACCACCTTCAACAAACTTTCTTGATCGTCCCGGAAAAAACCGTCAGCGAGGCCGAGCTGATAGCGGAACAGCGCTCCCAGCACTTTGCGCCCTTCTTCCGCTTCCTGTGCGCGGATAGCCGGGGTGCCGCGCGTGCCCAGTTCGCCGGCGGTGAGTTCCACCAGACCTACGCGCTTGCCTTCAGCAACATGCTTCAACACCGTGCCCGCGCAGGAGATCTCCACATCGTCCGGATGCGCCGTGATGCAGAGGATGTCGACCGCGTCGCTCATTATTTTTTGCCCTCGATCCAGTTGCGCACTTGCTCGCCGAGCGGGTCGGCGGCCGAGGCCAGCATGGTGTGCAACGATCCGTCCTCGTTGATGAGGAATTTCGTGAAATTCCACTTCACTACGCTGTCCGCTGCGCCATTCTTGGCTTTCTGCGTGAGCCACTGGTACACCGGATGCTGGCCTTCGCCCTTGGTCTTCACCTTGCTCATCATCGGGAAGGTGACACCATAGTGCTTCTGGCAGAACGCGGCGATCGTCTTCTCATCAGCGGGCTCCTGGCCACCGAAATCGTTGCTGGGGAAGCCCACGATCGTGAGTCCCTTGTCCCGGTAAGCCTCATACAATTCCTGCAACTTCTCGTATTGCGGAGTGTATCCGCACTCGCTGGCGGTGTTCACCACGATCACCTTGCGCCCTTTCAGCCTGGCGAAGTCGTACCGCTGGCCGTTGATGTCCACCGCGCTGAGCACATGGAAGGGCTCCACGGGCGCTTGCGCGAACACGGCGTTGTTGCGGCCGTGCCCGAAGGCCATCAGCAGCACGGAGATGAGTTTGGCGAGTTGTTGTTTCATGCGGTACGTAACACCCGGAACAGCCCTGGGTTCGCGGCGGGCGAAGGTATCTTCCAGACCGGCCTTGCACAGCCAATGATCCAGGTTCCGCACCGTACACTGCCCCATCCGCATGGATTAACAACTCTTTCGCGCAGCGGTAACGCTGTCTTTCCGCTGGCGGGTACCTTTCGCCTTGCCTCCTGCGTATGAGGCTCCCCCATGCGTGTTCCCGCCCTGCTCGTCCTTGCCCCTTTCTTCCTGTGTGCCGCCGCCCAGCAACAACATGTGAAGATCACCGATGCACGCGTGCTCGACAATCCTGAGCCCGTCCGTAAAAGCCGCGGTGCTGAAGCCGCCCTCCAAGCCGCCGGCGTTACCGCGGAGCAACTTTCACAAGTGCTCACCTATGGAGATGCGGAAAGTTGGCCAACAGGCATCAAGTCGGACAGCCTGCGCAAGGCCAACCAGCCATACGTCCAGAACTACACCTGCTTCCGTGTGGCGAGCTATCCGGAAGACAGTGTGACGAAGACCATCATCATGGTACCCGCGCGGGAGAACATCCATATGCCCGAAGACATGCGGCCCTTGAGCGACTTCTACCTGCTTGTGCCCGAAAAAACGCTCGCTGAGGTGAATACCGGACGGCAACGCCCCGAGATCAGCCGCGGGCCCAAATGGAAGAACCTTGCCGAAGCGAAGATCATCGCCCCCGAAGATCTTTACGCCACGTATGACATCGGCCGGGATAGTGTGGCTTTGAAAGCGCTCGCTGACCGCGGCCTCAGTCAACCGGAGATCGACGCGGTGGTGTTCCGCAGCACGGACCGCAATTGGCCAGATGGAATCGACAGTTTCGAGGAGCGCCAGAAGCTCCTTCCGAAATTCATCAAATACAAAGCATACTTGGGCGCGAAGTGGGACGACAAGGTGCTGCTGATCATCCCGGTGGAGAAGAACAAGAAGCAGCCGATCCTCATGCGGCCATTCGTGGACCTGTACTTCGTGTACAACGCCAGCGCGGTGGAGGTGAAGGCGAAGAAAAAGAAGAAGTAGCACGCACATCAGGACTCACATTCAGGGTTCAACGGTTCGGGG
>JANOPI010000065.1:0-2536 GCA_031421755.1 Flavobacteriales bacterium
CTTCCACGAACTCCAGCGCACCCATCACGCCTTTCTTGTCTTCGCCGGGAATGCCAAGAGTTGAAGTGCCGCCCAAACCGATGCCGATGAAGACCGCATCGTATTCCTTCCCCAGTTTCTCGAAGTCGGCGCGACCGGTCACGGGCTTGTTGTAGTGGACGTTGAACCCGAACTGATCTTGCAAGTAGGCGATCTCATCAACGGCCTCTTCGTTGGTGAGCTTGTACGGCGCTACGCCATACACGCAGAGCCCACTCGGCTTGGCCTTCGCCTCGAAGATGTCCACGGCATGGCCGAGCATCCGCAGTTCGCACGCGCACGACACACCCGCCGGACCGGCACCGATCACCGCCACCTTCTTGCCGGTCGGCTTTCCCGTGATAAAGAGTTTCTTCTTCGCGCGGATCACCTTGTCCGTGGCGTGCGCCTGCAAGCGCCCGATCTCGATCGGCTTCACATCGCTGTTGGTGTACACGCAGGCGCCTTCGCAGAGTTCCTCCGTGGGACACACGTTCCCGCAAGCATGCCCCATCCAGTTGCTGTCGTAGATCGTCTTCGCGGCTCCGTCCTTGTTGCCGTCGTTGATCTGTCGGATGAAGTTCGGGATGTCTATCCCCGTCGGGCACGCGTTGATGCACGGTGCATCGTAACAATACAAGCAGCGCGAACTCTCGTAGTACGCTTCCGTGTCGCTCATCAGCGGCTTCTTCGGGTGGAAGTTGGCTGCGAACTCGGCTTCGGTGGTGGGTTTCTTGTATTCTGCCATGGTATGGAACGCAGATGACGCGGATCGTTATGATTACCGCTGATATGAGTTTGAATGGACCTTTCTCTTGACCTGTGGCTTCTTGCCAAAGTTCAACAGCAAGCCGACTTCCACATTGGTGGCTTTGAGGTAGTTGATCAACTGGCACTCGTGTTCTTCGCAGATACTTTCCGCCGCTTTGAGTTCCACGATGACCAGTCCCTCGACGATCAGGTCAACATAGTAGCTACCGACCTCCACGCCATCATAGAACACGTTGATCGGCTGTTGACGCTTCACATGAAGACCTGCCGAGGTCAATTCATGGAACATCGCATTCTCATAGACCTTCTCGAGAAAGCCATGGCCAAGGGTGTTGTAGACTTTGTAGAACACCTGAATGACCCGTTCGGTCAGTTCAGAATGCATGAAGTTCTCCTCGTTCAGGTTCGGCATAGTACTTGGCATTGATCCGCGCTCATCATAACGATCCGCGTCATCAGCGTTCTATAGTTCCGTCAGCCGTCCATACGTCTCCGGCCTCCTGTCCCTGAAGAACTGCCACGTACTGCGCACCTCCTCGATCATGTCCAGGTCGAATTCCGCGACGAGCAGTTCATCATCATCGCGCGAGGCTTGGGCGAAGATCTGTCCACGCGGATCCACGAAATAGCTCTGCCCATAGAACTTGCCGAGGTTCCACGGTTTCTCTTCACCAACGCGATTGATGCAGCCCATGAAGTAGCCGTTCGCCGCAGCGTGCGCGGGTTGTTCCAGTTTCCACAGGTATTCGCTGAGACCAGCCACGGTGGCGCTTGGGTTGTACACGATCTCCGCGCCGTTCAGGCCCAGGCAGCGCGCACCGTCGGGGAAGTGGCGGTCGTAGCAGATGTACACGCCCACCTTTGCGTACTTCGTTTGGAACACCGGATAGCCGAGGTTGCCGGGCTTGAAGAAGAACTTCTCCCAAAAGCCGCTGGTGTGCGGGATGTGGTTCTTGCGGTACTTGCCCAGGTAGGTACCGTCTGCATCGATCACGGCGGCGGTGTTGTACAACACGCCGGCCTGTTCCTTCTCGTAGATCGGCACGACGATCACCATGTTGTACTTCTTCGCGTACTGCGCCATCAGCTCCGTGGTGGGGCCGGGCACGCTCTCGGCGCTCTCGTACCACTTGCGGTCCTGGCCCGGACAGAAGTACGGCGTGTTGAAGATCTCCTGCAAACACAGGATCTGCACGCCCTGCTGGCCAGCTTTCTCGATGTACGGGATGTGCTTCTGCACCATCGCATCGATGATCTCCGGTATGGTGCCCTCGCCCTCCGTCTTCGGAAGGCTCATCTGGATGAGGCCGCTCTTGATCTTGCGTGGCATAGGCAGTTGTCGGTTGTCAGTTCTCGGTTGTCAGGCTATCCGCATCGGCTCCTTCCGATGTGGACATATGCCAATGTTAAGAGGATGGTTGCGCATTTCCTAGCGACCAGGCTGTTCGTTGGGTGGGTTTGGGCGTGCCCCGGCTCAAATGCAGCCGGGTCCGGCTTTCCGCTGCAAGTCCGCGCCCTGATTACAGGGCTTGCGGGCTTTCCGCTTCAATCCGTCACGCGAATACCATCTGAGGCACTATCATCGGTTTGTTGGCACCATCGTTCTACACATGCGGTCCATCGAATTATTCCACGTCGTATACGGATCCGTGAACGATCTTCGGTCAGAAACCAAACCGGATGCTAAGAACCTACTCGCTTATCGCGCTCATGCTCCTCATGGCATTCTGCTGCATCCGTATCGTTG
>JANOPI010000066.1:0-1588 GCA_031421755.1 Flavobacteriales bacterium
CAAGCCCGGAATGACAAGAGCCTTGCAAGTGCGCGCGGGCGCGGGTAACGCGCCCGCGCGCACTTGTCTCCGTATGTCACCCCGGCCTTGAGCCGGGGTCGCGAAAATGAGCGCGCTTGCCTTCAGGGCCGACAGTGGTCCCTCGTTCAGCGGTTCAGCGGTTTTCATGTTCTTGACTTATTGCTTCCACTCTAGATCGCCTTCACAGGTACGCCAGTGGTAAGGCCGCGGTAGCCTTCGAGCCCGTAGCTTTTCAACTCGATGCCCCTACCCGTGATCTCGTACTCGCGGATGTGCTTACTGTGATCGCCACCGCGCATCTTGGAGACCATCATGATCTTGCGCATCTGGCCGTCGATCTCCACATAGCGCATGCGGATGATGTCGTCCGTGAGGAAGGAGATGGCATAGTTGCTCGATGGTGGTTTGGTGAAGGATTCCTCCAGCATCAAGGTGCTCATGATGGTGACACCGATGCCCGTGAGGGCCACGAACATGCGGTAGAGCGACTCCTCGAAATCCTCGCGGAAGTCGGGTGCGAGTGCGCGTTCGAACCCGGCGAGCGAATCGATCACCAAGCGTTTCGCCCCTACGCGTTTCGCCGCTTCCATGATCTCGTACAGCGCTTCGTCCACGGAAAGATCCAAGGGGCGCAGGTAGAGGATCTCCAACTTGTCCGTCGCTTGTGGCGTTTTCAGGTCCAACCCGAACGTCGCTGCACGGTTGGCGTATTCCGTAGGTCGCTCTTCGAACACCGCGATGATGGCCGCTTCGCCCTGGCGCAAGCCTTCAGCGATGAACTGCGTGCAGAGGATCGACTTGCCCGTACCGCTGGCACCAGCGATCAAGATGCTGTCGCCTTCAGGGATCCCGCCGCCCGTTAGCGTGTCCAATTCCGCGATGCCGGTGGAAAGTCGGCGGCCGGTGCGCTTCTGGTTCTGCAAGGGCGCCAGGCCCAGCATGCGCGGGAACGCTTGAAGACCGGCATCGGTGATGCGGAAGATGTGCATGCCGGGCAGTGTGTCCTGCCCACGGCACTTCATCACCTGCATCTTGCGCACCATGCTGTTGCGGTTCACGCTCTGGTGCAGGGTGATGATGCCATCGGCCACGGTGAACACGGCATCGCCGCTCAGTTCCGTTTCGGAGTATTCGCCCAACAAGAAGGTGGTGGCCTGCCAGCTGGTAAGGTGCATGGCCAGGCGTTGCACCATGCTTTGCAGATCCGTTTCGCTGCTGGTGCCGTTGAATTTGCGCGCCAGGCTGCGGAAGGAATCCACGATCACGATGGCGGGGTTCGCCGCTTCCACTTCCTTGATGATCGCATCGAGCACCACGTTCCAGTCGCCCTTCAGGACCTGCTCGCTCAGGTTGATGAAACGGATGGCCGTGCCCATCTTGGTCTCGTCGTAGAAATCGTATTGCTGCTGGTAGCGCAGCATCTTCAGCGCGGGCTCCCCGAGTATGGTGAAATAGAGAGCCGGTCGTTCCGCCGTTGCGTTCGCGAAATCGATCTGGTGCGCGTGGGTGGTCTTGCCGCTACCGGGTGTGCCCGCGATGATGTTGAAGGAGAACTCTGGCAACACGC
>JANOPI010000067.1:0-10713 GCA_031421755.1 Flavobacteriales bacterium
TCACCACTCGCCACTCGCTACTCGCCACTTGCCGGGGGAAAACAATGCAGCTCATCGCACAAGGGTTATGTCACCGTTCATTTCGATCGTTGCACCGCTCACCATGTTCGCTACGAGCGTGTACACGTACACTCCGGATGGCGCGGGTCCGTTCGACGAGAGCCCATCCCAACCGATGTCGTTCTTGTCCGCGGTGAAGACCAGTCCGCCCCAGCGGTCGTAGATGCGGAAGTCCATGCTGGCGATGCCGCCGCCACGAACGAAGAGCGCGTCGTTGCTACCGTCTCCGTTCGGGCTGAAGATGTCCGGGATGAAGATCTCCGTGCTCGGTTCGATGCACACCTCCAGCGCGAACGAGTCCACGCATCCACCGATGTTGTAAACCACGAGCTGCACCGGATAGCTGCCCGCCTGTCCGTAGTCGAACTGCGGGTCCTCTCCATAGGCGTAAGGCACGCTCATCGTATCGATCGTCCATGTACCGCTCACCGCATTGTTGCTCAGGTCGATGAACGTGACATCGCTCTGGTCAAATGGTATGCACGCCTCGCTCGGATTCACGCTGAAGAGGGCCGTGAGCGCGGGCCAGCTCGGGATCTGCACAAGTGTGTCATGCTCACAGCCCGTGCCTTCGTTCACAACATGCACGGTGAGCAGTTCACCGGCTGAGGCCTCGTATGGCGCGCCAGATTGCCCGCCATTCCCATCCCAGGTGAAGCTGTAGCTGCCGGGTTGTGGGACCGTGCCGATGACGAAGCCCGGTTCGTCATAGCACAGGGTATCGCTGAAGCTGAACTCCGGCGTGTAGAGCGGATGCACGATGAGCAACACACTGTCGATCACCGGATCGGAGCATCCATCGGTGGTCATCACCATGTACGTATCCGTGGAATCCGGGATCACGGATTGTTGAGCGATCGGGAAGAGGCCATGATCCCACTGGAACGTCAGCAGCGCGCCCGGCATGCCACCGGTCGGAACCACTTCCAGCACGGAGCCGCCACCATCGCAGATCGGGTTCTGCGAAACAAGGAACTCCGTGGTAAGCGCCGGATGGTTCGTGAAGACGAGCGTGTCGCTGCTGAAGCACGCACCGAAGCCTACGGAGTAGATGAGCGTGTAGGTTCCCGGGAGAAGGTTCTTCGGGTTGAAGACCGTGTCGCTCAGGCCTGTGAATTGGCCGCCTTCCGGATACAGACCGACGAGGACCTGCATGTCGTTGCCGCAGTATAGGTCCTCCACGCCTGAGATCTGTGCCTCCTCGAACGGGTGGATGGTGATCGTGAGCGAATCACCACAGCCAGCGGGTGTGTCGAAGTAGATGGTGTGGGTACCCGCTCCCGCAGCCCCCGGATCGAACACGCCGCTCTCATCGTCTATGATCCCATCTCCGGTCCACGTGCCACCCGGCGGTACAGAGGCGATCAAGAACGGACCAGTCGCACCGCACAGGTCCATGTCGGGAGCGTTCAGTGATGTCGGATAGACGATCGCGATCAGTGAGTCACCGCATGCGTTGGCGTCGAAGTGCAGCACATGCAAGCCGATACTCGCGGTCGTTGGATCGAAGAACCAGTCGCCATCGCTGTTCTGTGAAATACCCGGTCCGGTCCAAGAGCCGTCCCAAGGTGTCCGTCCCGTCGTCCATTCGTTCAGTTCGAGTGCTTCATCTCCAGCGCAGAAGAAGAGCGTATCGTCATCCACCACTGTCCAACCGACGAGGATGCCGATGGTGTCAACGCATCCGTTCGTGGCAGCATAAGTGAGCTCGTCCCAGCCATTGCCTGCCTGCACGGGGGAGTAGGTGCCAGTGGCAGCATCCACGATGCCGCTACCGTTCCAAACACCACCTGGCGGAACAGCTGCTGGATCCAGCGTGATGATGCCTTGGGCTGGACACGCGCTGCGACTATCCCCGATCTCGACGGGTTTCACATGGATGGTGAACTCCATGTCGCAGCCGTGCATCTCGTACAGCAGCGTGTGCGTTCCACCCTCCGCCTCGTCCGGGTCGAAGGTGCCCATGATGGTATCCGTTATGCCGGGTCCGCTCCATCTTCCGCCGAACGGCGATACGGCGATGTCGAATGGATAGGTGCTCTGACAGACCGTGTCGAGCTGTGCTTGTCCGACGATATCATCCACGTTGATGCGAATGGTATCCGAGCAACTTCCCGCTGAATACGTGACGATGTAAGAACCCACGGTGCTCGGATCGAACAGCCCGACTGAGTTGATGAATGGCCCGGTCCATGTCCCACCCTGCGGCGTGTAGCCGACCTGATAGAACGGGGCTGAACCCGGACAAGCCGCCTGTGGAAGTCCCGCATCCATGCTGTCTACAGCGATCACGATGCTATCAGCGCAGCTGCCGATGCCCACGTAGTAAACGGTGTGCGTTCCCGGTCCTGCCGTGTCCGGATCGAAGGTGCCCGCGATCGTATCAGTGATGCCCGGCCCGCTCCAGGCACCGCCCGGGGGCGTGGCCAGCAGGTCGAACGCTTCGAGGGATTGGCACACCGTCATCGCCGTGTTCGTGATCTGCGGATCGAGGACCACGATGGTGATGTCATCCGTTGCGGTTGCTCCCGTACCGACCTCAGTCGCTGTGACACTGTACGTCGTTGTCGTGACCGGGCATCCGTTCACGATCTGCGAGCTCAGCAAGCCGCCCGACCAGGCATAGGTGTAGCTCAAGCAGCCATTCACATCGGCGGTGAGTTCCGCGCAGCTTCCCGAGCAGATGGTATCGTTGTTTGCCAGTATCTCCACACTGATCGGGCAGGAGATCACCTGCGTGGTGGCCGTGAGGATGAAGGTCCATAGGCTGTCGCATGCATCGGGCAACATGCAACGGAACGTTACCGTGTAAGGGCAATTGCGGTCGAAGACGGGGTCCGCCACGAGCGCGATCTGAGATGCATCTCCGTTGTTGCACACAGGGTTGATCGCCGTGATCACGGGATCCCCTTGACCACTGAGGGTGAACGCATCGGCGAACATCGAATCACAGGGAAGCGGGTAGGACAGGGTGATGTTCACCGTCGGACTGCCGCAGGTCGGAGCGGTCGGTATCGTCATCACCGGCGGTACCGGTGGCGCGACAACACTGGTCCATTGGGCTTCGAATCCACAGTACGCCACGTTCGCATCGCTGACGAAGTGGACCGTGAGTTGCCCGCTGGTCGCGGTGATAGGCGGCGGTGCCATGATCCCCGAGTAGGCGGGGCCTATCTGCGGCGAGTTGATCGTCGGACCATCGTGGAAGGTCAGGAAGTCGTAGCCCTGCTCCAGGCAGAAGGTGTTGTCAAACACCAGCGTGATGGTGCTGCCCGTGTTGATCGTGAAGGTGAAGTCCTCGTTGTTGCTGTACAACTGCTCGTTCGGCCCGAGCTCGCTGTCCAACAGGATCCCCTTGCAGATCGTGACCACCGTGTCGTTCATATTGAACTCCTGCAGGTCTTGCGCATGCGCGCCGATCAACGACGAGCATGCGCTGAGCGCGAGGAGCGTTCGATAGGTCCGCATCGATCAGAGGCTGTCGTTGGTGATGATGATCGTGCCCGTGGTGAACACGTTGCTGCGATTGCCCGCGCGGTCGATCACATACATCGTGTACTGTGTTTCCTCCTGGCCACTGTTGCCGAGGAGGAAGAGCGTGTTCAGCTCCACTTCGAGCTCACCTTGGATCGGTACTTCGGCGTCTTCGGGCGCGAGCGGTGGTATGTGGTAGCCGTCCGTTCCATCCAGCCGTGCATCCTTCACCCACAGGGTGTAGTTGTCTGGATCCTCTTGGCCCAGATCACCGTCTCCGTCCGTATATGAAAACCGCACGGTGACGCGCTCATCGAACTCATGCACGCTCTGGGCACTCATGCTCACGAAGGCGATCGCCGGTGCGCTCGGCATCACTTCTTCCTTCTTGCACCCACTGATGCACCCTGCGATGAGGGCCATGGTGATGATCGTCCTCATGGTGTGATGGTCAAAGTGAAGTAGTCCACCATCGGGGATCCGGTGCCGTCGTTCGGGACTTCTGTTGGGCCAGTGTGGTCGCCGTCATCCACATACACGCGCACGAACAACTGCGTGCCGCTGGCGTAGCTCGAAAGATCCAACGATGCCTTGTGTGTGAACGTCGCGTTGCTTCCGCTGAACTCGGGTCCGCTCAGTGATGCTCCACTGGAGAGTGCCAGCTCAGGTACGGTAGCGAAGCCGAGCACGGATGTCGCGACTTTCACCTTGTTGTAAGCCAGCTCGGCCACTGCGGTCTCATCGTCCGTGAGCGCGAACCAGAGGTCCACGTTCGAAGCGGGCACCTCGATCGGTTGAACGCCGTCGTCTTCGCCGCGCGGGTAAGGGTTGCTCGTGTTGCCCGATGGCAGCACGAGGAAGCCGATGACCTGTGGCTCCAGATTGCCGAGACTGGGCGGCTGCCCGAACATGTTCGGCGCGCCGTTCTGGATCCATGAAGAGATAGCGTTGATGTAGAGCTGCTCGTTCTGCGACCAGTCTGGGCCATCTGTTTCCAAGGGCATCATGCCGCTCGTGTTCGGTACGAATTCCGTGAGGCGCTCATGCAGGAAGCTCATCTGCACATTGCCCGGAAGCACGCGATACGTGAAGCTGTTGCCCGGGTCATTGGCGATCACCGGAGCGAAGACGAGCGAGTTGTAGGCGCTGCCGACGCTGCGGAACTCCGGCTCGAATGTTCCATCATGGCAGCCGCTGTTCGCGCAGACCGGCCGGAAGATGCGCTGATGCAACCAGGCGAAGTTGTCTTGTGGCAGGGCTTCGGATGGCGGGTTCGGAGACGAGTGTTCGAGCTCATCGAACGGATTCTCTTCCTTCTTGCACGCAGCGAAGGCGAGGACCAGTAGCATTATGGCGAAGGCTGCGCGTGTCATGGTCAGATGCGGTCGAAAAGGCTGAGACTTCCACCGTCGATCAGGCCCGCGCCCATCACGTCGCTCTTGATGCCGAGCAGTTCCGCGATGGTGGGTACGATATCCGTAGCGATACCCACCGGGTTGTCCTCGCTGCCGATCACCAGGTTGCTCTGCACACCCGCTCCGGCCATCATTCCGAAAATGCGCAGTGAATTCGCGTCGCTGTGGTCGTAGGAGAGCCAGTCGTTCTGATCCATCACAGCGTTGGGTTCGGCGTTCCGGCCGCATTCCGGTGCGATCACGATCGCGGTGTTGCCGGCCATTTCCGGGATCTCGTTCTGGATGTAGTTCCAGAGGTGACCCACGCTGTGATCGGCCCGGTGCAGGCTGGCGAGGTAGCCTGTGAAGTTGCCGTGGCAGCCGTCCACCGCGCTCATGTTCACCACGGTGAGCCGTGGCTTGAACCACTTCATCACCTCGCACGCGTAGCCGATCGTCTGCGCATCGCCGTTGTCGTGGATCGGTGGGTGGGCTATCGTTCCGTTCTGTGTCTTCTGGAACATCTCCACCATGAACGCCTTGATGTCCTGTTTCTCTTCGGGCGTGTTGCCGATGCCCATGAGCGCTTCGCTCATCTGGTTGAAGCTGTTGTCCAGGAACGCCTTCATCTCGTACATCGGCGAGAGCTGGTCTTCTGGGTGGTAGATCTTGGCGTCGCTGAGGTATTGATCCCCGAGCGGGCCGAACGTGATGTTGGGCGCGAAGAAGTTGGCTCCGTACTTCGGGCCGTATTGCGGGTGCAGGCTGTAGTTCAGCAATGGTGTGCTGTTCCCGATGCCGTTGCCGACGAACCACGTTTTCGTTGCCGGGACACCCGCATGGCGGCGCAGGTATTCGAAGAGCGTAGGGTTGAGCGGCTTCTGGGTGAGTCCCTGCGTGGTGGCCTGTGTGCCTTGCAGCAGCGAGTTCAGACCGCCATAGTGCCCAGCATTCACCGCGCGCATCTCCGCGAAGAGTGTTCCCTGCTGCTGGAGTGATTGACCGAGAATACCCGGAATGGGGTTGATGCCGCCGAGCCCGGTTCCGTACACGATCTTCTGCGAGGGGGCACCGCCCGTCATCATGTTGTACATGATGTTGCCTTCGTAGGGCTCGTTCTGGCTATCGCTGAGGTAGCGCTTGAGCACGCTTTCCTGCTGGCGCACGCCCCCGGCGAACATCACGAGCACCACGTGCTGCGCAAGACCGCCGCCGCCGCTCGCAGCGAACAGTCGCCCGCTGGGCAGGATGTACGGCAACACGAAGGAGCCTGCTGCAGCGGCGCTCGCTCGTTGGATGAATTTCCTGCGGTCCATGACTGGTCGGGGTTAGTAGAACAGGTACTCGTCGCTCATGGCGAAGGAGAAGTAGACGATCTCCGGCGTCACGTTCGGATCGGCTTCGATGTAATTGCGGAACCAGGTCTTCTCGGCTTCGCTCGGATCGCGCACCAAGAACCGGCGGTATGTTTCCACGGTGAACGCGTTGATGTCCGCGCGCATCGCGGAGTCGCTCGGCAGGATCACACCGGGCTTGTTCATGAAGTTGCTGATGATCACTTCGCGCGCCAGCTCCTTGTCACCGATGCTCTCGATGCACTGGCCGATGCCGTAGACCTCGTTCGCGCTCAAGCCATCCTGGAACAGATTGGCGTGGAGGATGGATACGTACTGTTCGTTCGTCTTCGGCTGGTCCTTGTTCGCGCTCGGCGGAAGGATGCCGACGTCGTTCAGTTCGTAGATGGGCTCTTTCGTGCAAGCTGACGCCAGTAGAAGGAGCACCAGAGAGGTTGTCAGTTGCCAGTTGCCAGTTGTCCGTCGTTGTGGTCGGCAGCCTGACAACCGACAACCTGCAACCGACAACGGAGCGTGGTACTTGTGCGTGGGCTGCATCGCGATCAGGGTTGGATGTTGGCGTATTCGTCCGTGGTCAGGATCCGGCGCTGCACCTTCTGCAGGTCATGGTCATTCTGGAAGTCGGACATCGCCGTATACGTCTCGAACGTGCTCGGCTCGCGTCCGAGAAAAGTCCTGTAGCTCCAGCGCACCATGCCTTCCCAGAACTCCGGTGTGCTGGTGATGATCTGCGCGTAATCGCTCTTGTTCTGTCCGCTCTGGGTGAAGAGCACCGCAGCGGCATTCCCGTCCACCATCGCGTACGATGCGCTGAACTCCGCGTCCGTCGGGAAACGCAAGAGCAGGTTGTCGAACGTGGCGTTGATGAAGTTGAAACTGTTCATGTTGATCTGGTCGTAGATGGAGTTGAACACCATCCGGCGCATCACCTCATCGATGCCGATCAGGCCATCGCGATATTGCCAGCGTGCGTTCTTCAACGCGAGCAGGCGCTGTAGCTCGAGGTTGCTTTCGTTCGCACCGGCCGTGTTGCCCGCGAGCGAGTCGGCGGTGGCGTTCTGCTGTGCCGTGTCGATCGCGCCGTCGACGTACTCATCGCTCACACCTTCAAGACAACGCGCGCGATACAGTTCGATCTGCCGGATGTAGTACTTGTTCGTGTAGCTGCTGTCGTCCTCCAAGTAGGCGGTGCTCGTCATCAGCTTGTGTACCAGTGCTTCGCGGGAGCCTTGGGAGAGCTCCGCGCTTTCCAACGACGCGACTTCCGTGGCCATCTCCACGTCCAGCGGTTCACGGCCAAGCAGATCGATGAAGAGCCGGTTCACATAGTTCTCCGTGATCACGGTGGCGATGCCGTCGTAGTCCGGCGGCTGGTTGTCCGGCACGATCTCCGTTTCCTTCTTGCAGCCAACAAGGAACAAGAGGAACAGCAGCACAATGGCAGCCGAAGCCGTGAGCGAGATGGTGGAGAGGTACCTGCGCATGATCGTGTTCCGCAGGGCTGCCTACGGGGAGCGTAGCTCCGGGTATCCGGCAACTCGACGCATTAACCCCTGGCGGTCGTCCGGCGTCGAGGAGTGATCGACGATCGGCATTCCGCCCTGTCCGTAGGCTACCTGAAGAACGCGGCTTTCAACGCGTCGGTCGGTCGGAGGGTTTCCGCACGCGGACCGGAATGGTCAGGACTTCAGGTACTGTCTGATCGCCTGTACGTAGGTCTCGAAGGCGTGCAGGCCCTTCGGGCTCAGCTTGCAAGTGGTGAGCGGATAGTTGTCGCGAAAGCTCTTTTCGACGGTTACGTAGCCCGCCTCCTTCAGCTTGCTGATCTGCACGCTCAGGTTGCCCCGGGTGGCGCCGGTCTTTTCCAGTATGAACGTGAACTCCGCGCTCTCCACCCCCACCAGAAGGCTGATGACGGCCAGTCGCAATTGGTTGTGAAGGACAGGATCAAGCGGTGCGAAGGACATTCTCTTGGCGCTTCAGCATGAATCCGGGAATAATGTAGCCGAACAGCATGGCCCCGCAGTATAGGCCCACCAGCAAGGCGGCGTCCTGAGTGAAGTGCATGGCGATGCCTGAGATCCAGAACAGGATGCCCCCGAGGATAAGGGGCCGGAAGCGGACGATCTGGCCCGTTAGAAAAGTCGGTAGTCCCGTCAGCAGCGTGATGCTCGACCCTGGGTCATTACCGCCCGATCTGGAGCAAATGATCATGATGACCATGGTGATCACGAAGCTTGCCCATACCCATCCGACCAGGCGGTCCATCGGGTTGGAAATTTGTTCTTTCTTCCCTTCTCGCGCGCCATGGATAGCGCTTATGAGACCACCCACCAGTCCTGCTATGCCCCAGGGTATGCCCTGGCTCGCGATGGCTCCATTCCTCCCGAGCAAGTAGGACGTCAGCATCGCGCCGATGAGGAGAAAGCCCCATAAAAGGAAGTAGAAGCTCAGACGTGAAAAGCTCTGTTTGGCCTGGCCTATCATGCTCTCGATGAGTTTCAGGCTCTGCTCAGGAGTCATCGTGTTTTCCATGGTCTTGGGGTTTGATGGTGCAATGATAGATAAGTTTACAATGTAAACCAAATGCCCTACGTTAGATTTCGAACATGTCCGCTTCCATCCTCGTTGCCGGAGCCACCGGCTTGATCGGTTCAGAAGTCGTGCGGCAGGCCTTGTTGGATGAGCGCATCAGCCGGGTGGCCGTGTTGGCCCGTCGTCCTTTCGGAACCGCGCATCCCAAGTTGGAGGAGTGGATCGCCAAGGATGACGACCTGCTATCCGGCCTTTTGGATCTGAAGGTGGATGCGGTTGTTTGTTGCCTTGGCACGACTATCCGCACCGTTGGCGGGGACAAGAACAAGTTCATCCATGTGGACAAGGATCTGGTGCTCGGACTTGGACGTTGGTCCAAGGGCCAAGGCGTGCGGTCCTTCGCTGTTGTGAGCGCGATGGGGGCGGATGCTGGAAGCCGCATCTTCTACAACCGGGTGAAAGGCGAGATGGAGGCCGGGCTGCGTTCCATCGGCCTGCCACGCTTGGCCATCTTCCAACCGTCCATTCTCAAGGGAGGGCGTAAGGAGTTCAGGTTGGGGGAGTGGATCGGCATCGGTGTGATGTCCGCAGTGGCTCCACTGATGCGTGGCTCCATCGCAGACTACCGGCCCATGGCGAGTGATATGCTTGCCCGCGCGATGATCAACGCATCACTGGCAGAAGTCCCGATGGGCGTGAGCGTGCTGCGCTATCACCAGATAGTAGCGACGGCCCGCTCTTAGAACGTCGCGATACTGGTGCGCTGTGCCTCACGCACGGCCTCGTCCAACTGGGCGAGCAGCCTATCCCGCTGCATCTCGAAGTTGAACCGGTCCGCTTGGGCGATGGGCTCGGCGCTCGGCATCTCTTCCTGGCGGTGATCCACTTGCTGGCCGTGTTTCCAGAAGCGGAAGCACACGTGCGGACCGGTGGCCAAGCCGGTGCTGCCCACTTCACCGATGGTTTGCCCTTGCTCCACGCGTTGGCCGTTCTTCACCAGGATCTTGCGCATGTGCAGGTACTGTGTCTCGTACACGCCGTTGTGGCGGATCTTCACGTAGTTGCCATTGCCTGCGGTGTACCCGGCTTTCTCAACCACACCATCGCCCACGGCCAGTATCGGGGTGCCGTAAGGTGCCGCGTAGTCCGTTCCGAGGTGCGACTTCCACCGGTGCTGTACGGGATGGAAGCGCTTCATCGTAAAGCCTGAGGAGATGCGGCTGAATTTCAAGGGCGCTTTCAAGAACGCTTTGCGCAAGCTGTTCCCGTCGGCATCGAAGAACGCCGATGTCGTTGTGCTGTCCTTCGCGAAGCGGAACGCCTGTTTGGTCAACTCGCCGCCTTCGAAGCGCACGCCGAGCACTTCCGGCTGTCCGTATCGCTCGCCGTCCACGGTCTTCTGCTCGTACACCATGGTGAACACGTCGCCGGGCTGCACGTCCTTGTAAAAATCCACGGTCCATTGGAACACGTCGGCGAGGTAGAGCGATAGTGTCGGATCCGCTCCGGCCTTTTCCATGTCGTTCCAAAGCGCGCCGGTAATTGCCACGCTCACGCTCTTGCGCTCTTTATGGATCGGACGCTGGTCCACCCGCACCTCCATCGGGGGGCGCAGGGTGAAGATCACATGATCCACCTGGTCAGCCTCGTACACGAAGAAGGCGGGTGTTTTCGCGCCATCATCCGTGAAGATCAATGCGTACGGATGGCCCGCCCGCATCTTGTTGATGTTGAAGACCGGAGCGGCCATGCGCACGAGGCTGTCGACTTCCGTAGCGCCAATGCCGAACGGCGACAGCAGGTCGCTGAAGGTCTGGCCCTTCTTCACCTGTCCGCGTTCGATGATGAAGCCATCCAGCGGGATGCCGTACGCCCCCAATGGCGCAGGTACCGTG
>JANOPI010000068.1:0-1697 GCA_031421755.1 Flavobacteriales bacterium
CTTCACGCTGTCCTTCTTCAGCGTGGCGAGCTGGTCCTCGAACAGCAGCTTGGTGTCATAGAGCAGGCGTCCGATCAGCGTGGACTTGCCATCGTCCACCGACCCACACGTGATGAACCGCAGCACGCCCATCTCTGCGGCCGCGAGTTCGCGCACGGACTGGCGCGGCTGTTCGCTGGGCTTGCGAAGGGGGGTCACTTTCGTGGCCATCAGAAATACCCCTCGCGCTTCTTCTTCTCCATCGATCCGCTCTCGTCATGGTCGATCAGGCGACCTGAGCGTTCCGACGTCCGCGCCGTCAGCATCTCGCCGACAATGTCGTCCAGCGTCGCCGCATCGCTTTCGATTGCCGCCGTCAGCGGATAGCAGCCCAGCGTGCGGAAGCGGATCATGCGCTGCACAGCCGTCTCGCCCGGCTCCATCGGCGTGCGGTCGTCATCGACCATGAAGATCTGGCCGTTACGGATCACCGTCGGACGCTCCTTGCCGAAATACAGCGGAACGATCGGGATTTCCTCCTCGGCGATGTAGGCCCAGATATCCAGCTCGGTCCAATTCGAGATCGGGAAGACGCGGATGCTTTCGCCCTTGGCCTTGCGGGTATTGTAGAGGCTCCACAGCTCCGGCCGCTGGTTCTTCGGGTCCCAGCCGTGCGTCTCGGTCCGGAACGAGAAGATACGCTCCTTGGCCCGGCTCTTTTCTTCGTCCCGCCGCGCGCCACCGAAGGCTGCATCAAACCGGTACTTGTCCATCGCCTGCCGCAGGCCCTCGGTCTTCATCACCTGCGTGTGCAGGTTGGAGCCTGAGCTGTAGGGATTTATGCCCCGCTTCAGCCCGTCCTCATTGATATGGACGATCAGGTCGAGGCCCAGCTTCTTGGTAATCAGGTCCCGGAACTGCACCATTTCCCGGAACTTCCACGTCGTATCGACATGCATGAATGGGAATGGCGGGCGCGAAGGCCAGAAAGCCTTCATCACCAGGTGCAGCATCACCGACGAGTCCTTGCCGATCGAGTACAGCATCACCGGATTTTCAAACCCGGCGGCGACCTCCCGCATGATGAAAATGCTTTCAGCTTCAAGCCTTTGCAGGTGAGCCGGCAAGGGCTTCCTGCGCGCGGGACGCGTTGCGAAGCGTTCGGCGTACGCCGAGAGATCGGAGTCTAATGTCAAAGCCTTGCCCGTCCTAAGGCTAGCGTGGAGGCTCGGCATACGGGGTCAGGTTCGCAGGGTAAAGCATCACGGCTGAACACAGACCCTATCCTGCCTTAACGGTAGCGGCCTTGTTGGCGCCCCACTAAACCCCTGTTCTTGTTGCGGGACTGGTCTGGAGGATTCGATGCGCAAATACTGGCTGATCGGCGGCGGCGTGGTTGGTGCCCTCCTTCTGCTGCTTCTGGCGGCGGTGCTCATCGTTCCGAACCTAATCCCCCAGGAGGTCTACCGCGCCAAGATCGAGGAAGTCGGTTCCCAGGCGCTTGGCCGGAAAGTCACCGTCACCGGCGCGATCAGCATCGGTGTGTTCCCCCGCATTGAGGCCAGGGCCGGCGCCTCGACCGTCGCCAACCCGGATGGCTTCGAGCAGCCGAACTTCGCCTCCATGAAGGAACTGCGCGCAGCAGTCGCCCTGTGGCCACTCCTCTTCGGCAATGTCGAGGTCGAGGAATTCGTCCTCGTCGAGCCCATCATCACCCT
>JANOPI010000069.1:0-8920 GCA_031421755.1 Flavobacteriales bacterium
GCCCGGGAAGATGAGCGTGCGGACATCTTCGAATTCAAAGTCCAGCATGATGCGGATAAGCACCGCCCACGCCGGTATGTCGATGAAGTCGGCCACATCATACTTTTCCTCGCCTTTGCTGTTTTTCTTCAGCGTGACCAGCGAAGCCATGCTGGGCTGCTGGATGCCGTTGATCACCAGACCTACCAGTGGCAAGGCCAGCAGGGTGCAGAAAAGTGGGACGTACGGCTGGCGGAATACCACGAACCAGATGCTCAGGCCGATGGCGATCCATTCGAGCCAGGTGAGCTTGTGAGAAAGGATACGGATGTTCTGCTTGCGTGCCATGTGTCGCTGAACCGGGCCGGCCGTAAAGATCGGTGGCCAGCGGCAACCTCAGCGCCGTCGCGAAGAGGAGAGGGGCGCAGCAGCCGTGGCGTCTTCCAGGGCGATGTTGAGGGCTTGGGCCACGCGTTTGCCCAATTCCAGAGCGGGCCCTGCCTCGTAGTACTCTTTCAAGAAGTGCGTTTTGACGAGGCCATTTCCGTGCAAGGTCACATTGAAGCACCAGAAGCTCGTGCGGTTCATCATGATCCCCATGCCGCCGGGGTTGTGGGAGTACGATTCCCGTTCACGTTTCACCCGCAGGGCAATGGTTCCGTCCATCGGTATCCACGGTCCCATCTTGAACAGAATAAAGTCCTGGTAAGGTTGAAAGCGCCTGGTGGCAGGATCGATCAACGTGCCCTTCCTTACCATGAAGATCACGAGGCCGATGGCGAAAAGAGGAATTGCCGGAAGCAGAAGTACCCCGTTATGCAAAGCCGCACCGATCAAGAGAACGAAGCCAACGGCCATGAACGGAACGCCCAGGTAGGAGATCCGGCCTTGGAACGTCGCGCCTTGCTTGATGTCGATCATGGGCGGATCGAAGGGACGGGGCTCAGGTCCTCACCGGCACCCTCACCGCCGAGAACGCCCGCTGCTTCACGCTGTAGCTGTGACCTTTGGAAATGATATGCACCTTCATCCCTTCGATGCTGAAGGGTTCACCTTCTTCCACATCCGCGTAGTCGCTGTAGGTGATGTCGTGCCCGTCGAAGATCATCACCTGGCCGCTACCGATGGTCTCCAACATATCCGCGTCGGTGATCACCACGCCGGTGTCCTCGCCCAAGCCGATGCCTATCGCCGCAGGGTTCGCGGCAACGGCCTGCGATAGGCGGCTGAAGCGCCCGCGCTCCACGAAATGACTATCCACGATAACGTCATGGATGAGCGCCGCGCCGGTGGTCATTTTCACGCCGCCCTTGATCAGTCCGCTGGAGCTGTGTCCTTGGTAGATCATGGTGCTGCTCATGCACATGGCGCCCGCGCTGGTGCCGGCGATCACGAAGCCCGCTTCCTCCTCATAGCGTCGTTTCATCAACTGAAGGAAGGCCGTTCCTCCGAAGATGGTCGTCAGGCGTAGTTGGTTGCCGCCGCTCATCATCACGCCGTCCGCTTTGGAAAGGCGCTTGATCATGTCCATCTTCACTTGGTTGCGCTCGCGGATGTCCAAGATGTCGATGTCCTTCACGCCGAGCCTGCCGAAGGCTTCGATGTAGTTGGCCCCGACCTCCTCCGGAATGGAACTGGCGCTGGTGATCACGGCTACGCGTTTGCCGGTGCCACCGATCTCGTCAACCACCCTCTTCAGGATGCTCTCCTCGATGAACTTTCCGCCGAAGACCTTGGCATTGTGTCCCCCTTCCGGCTCCTTGCCTTTGTCCTCGTTACCGCCAATGGCGATCAGCTTTCCTCTGGGTGTCATGCTTGGTGTTTACCCCCGCCCCATGCAGCTACCAATGCGGTCGCGGCCCAGCGAAAGTAGGAGGATGCCCCGAACCCCACCCCATCCATGGGCTTTGTCATCAACAGGGTTTTCAAGAAAGGCATCCACCGCCACGACGCCAAGAACGCAACGGCCCCGCCAATGAACTGAACATGGCGTGGCGCAAACTTGGCGAGCTTGGCGTCTTGGCGGTGGAAACAGAGCGTCCCCCTCTATCTTCCGCCACGAAGCCCACTTACCATGCGGATCCTCGAACTCAAGGCCATGCGCGGCCCGAACTACTGGTCGGTCAAGCGCCACAACCTCATCGTTATGCGCCTCGACATCGAGGACCTGGAGCAGAAACCCACGGACAAGATCCCCGGGCTTTACGAGCGGATCCAAGCGCTGCTCCCGACGATGGTGAGCCACCGCTGCAGTGAAGACCATGAAGGCGGTTTCTGGGAGCGGGTGAAGCGCGGTACGTGGATGGGCCACGTGATCGAGCACATCGCGTTGGAGATCCAGACGCTCGCCGGCATGGAGACGGGCTTCGGTCGCACACGCAGCACGCGGGAAAGCGGTGTATACAATGTTGTTTTCAGCTACATCGAGGAACCGGTCGGCATGTACGCGGCGAAAGCTGCCGTGCGCATAGCGGAAGCGCTGATCAGTGGGGAGAAATTCGACCTTGCGGAGGATCTGCAGAAAATGCGAGAGCTGCGCGAAGAGTCACGGCTCGGGCCTTCCACGGGAAGTATCGTACAGGAAGCCGTTTCCCGCGGCATACCCTATCTCCGGTTGAACGGTCAAAGTCTGGTGCAGCTTGGCCATGGCATCCACCAGAAGCGGATCCGCGCCACGATCACCAGCAAGACCAGCAACATCGGGGTAGAGATCGCCTGCGACAAGGAGGAGACCAAGCAGTTGCTGGAGAGCTATGAGATCCCCGTGCCGAAGGGGCGAGTGGTCCGCACGGAAGAAGGATTGGAGGGCGCATTGGATTCCGTTGGATTCCCGTGCGTGATCAAGCCCATCGGCGGAAACCACGGGCGCGGTGCAACGATCGGCGTGAAAACCTTGGAAGAAGCGAAAGTCGCGCTGGCCAAGGCGAAGGAGATCAGCCGCAGCGCGATCGTTGAGCGGTACATCACGGGCTTGGATCACCGCCTGCTCGTCATCAACCACCGCTTCATCTGCGCAGCGAAGCGCACACCGGCCTGTGTGGTCGGTGATGGCAAGAGCAGCATCGCGCAGCTGGCCGAGGAGGTGAACAAGGACCCACGTCGCGGCTACGGCCACGAGAACGTGCTTACGCGGATCGACATCGATGATCACACGCTGAAGTTGATCGGGCTCAAAGGCCTGACCCCGGAAAATGTACCCGCGAAAGGGGAGACAGTTTTCCTGAAAGCCACGGCCAACCTCAGTACGGGAGGCACGGCCGATGATGTCACCGAAGTGGTACACCCCTTCAACGTTTTTCTCGCCGAGCGCATCAGCCGCATCATCGATCTGGACATCTGCGGCATCGACATCATGACGGACGACATCAGTCTTCCGCTGAACGAATCAGGCGGTGCAGTGCTCGAAGTGAACGCCGCGCCGGGTTTCCGCATGCACCTGGATCCTACCGGCGGCATCGGCAAGAACGTCGCGGAACCCGTGGTGGACATGCTCTTCCCACCAGGCACGCCGAGCCGCATTCCCATCATCGCCGTCACCGGCACGAATGGAAAGACCACGAGCACGCGCCTCACCGCGCACCTCATGCGCAGCGTGGGCTACAAAGTGGGCATGACGTGCAGCGATGGTGTCTACATCCAGAACCGTCTCTTGATGAAAGGCGATTGCACCGGTCCCGCCAGCGCGCAATTCGTGCTGAAAGAACCCGTGGTGGATATGGCCGTGCTGGAAACAGCACGCGGTGGATTGGTACGTAGCGGCCTCGGTTTCGAGCATTGCGATGTTGCCATCGTCACCAACGTGGCTGCGGATCATTTGGGCTTGAAAGACATCCATACGCTGGAGGATCTGGCGCATGTGAAGAGCACTGTGCCCCGCAGCGTACGCCGAGATGGCTATGCGATCCTCAACGCCGACGATGAACTCGTGATGGCCATGCGCAAGCAGTGTGATTGCAAGATCGCCCTGTTCAGCCTGGACGAGAACAACCGCTTGGTTCGCCAGCACTGCAAGCTCGGTGGCCTCGCCGCGATCTATGAGAACGGCTTCGTTACCATCAGCAAGGGCGAATGGAAATTGCGCATCGAGAAGGCCGTGAACATTCCGATCACCTACGGCGGAAAAGCGGTCTTCAACATCCAGAATGTGCTGCCGGCAGTGCTCGCGGCCTACGTGCAAGGCGTGAAGATCGAAGAGCTGCGCGAGGCGCTTATGACCTTCGTTCCAGGAGCCGCGCAGACACCGGGCCGTTTGAATCTGTTCCAGTTCAAGAAATTCCAAGTGGTGGTGGATTACGCCCACAATCCGCACGGCTTCGAAGCGCTCGGCAAATTCCTCAGCAAGATCCCCGATAGTCCGAAAGTCGGTGTGATCGCCGGCGTGGGCGATCGCCGCGACGAGGACACCGTGAACCTCGGCCGCCTCAGCGCGCAGATGTTCGATGAGATCATCATCCGCCAGGACCGCAACCTGCGCGGCAAGACCGACGACGAGATCATCGCGCTCATGGTGAAGGGCATCAATGAGGTCGATCCGAACAAAAAGGTCACGATCATCAAAAAGGAGGATGAGGCCATCCGCTTCGCGATCAACAACGCCAAGCCAGGCAGCTTCCTCACGCTCTGCAGTGATGTGGTGCCCGATGCGCTCGCCCTGGTGCTGAAGCTGAAGGAGGAGGATGAGAAGGTGGCCTTCAACACGGACGATATCCCGAACAGGAACAAAGAGTTGGTGGGGTGATGCTTGGACCAACCATGTATGGAACCCGCTGGCTCTTCTTCATCGCAGCCTTGTTCTGCTCTTGGATTTGGACGATGGACTATTCCAAGGAGGTGTTGCAGAGCACCGAGCAACTGGACTGCGCTACGGAGCTTGTGCATACTTGGCATGGGTGGGCCTTCTTGGCGGTCATTTTCGCTCTGTTTAGCGGGATCACCTTCGCATCGAAAGGACTCTCTACTAGCGCAGGTCTTCCATAACTGTTGGCGCGGGAGTTAGGCCAGCTACCTGGATGTCAACGAAACTGGCCGTCCTCCCGTGCCTACGGTGAACAACTTTTGCGGACCACGAGCAATGATCCCCCGGCGCGTGCGTTGCCCGGTACAGTCCACCACAACCACCAACCAGGTCCGCCATGCGCTTCACACTACTCGGTCTGTTGGCCTTTGCCCCGCTGCTGGAACTTTCCGCACAAGAGAAATGCAACGTCACCATCGGTGGAGCGGGTCAGGACCAGGCGCTCTATGCCATCGAAACACAAGATGACGGCTACGCACTGGTGGGTTGGACGAACAGCTTCGGCGGAGGCGGATGGGACCTCTATCTGGTGAAGACGGATGCCCAAGGCGCTATCCAATGGACGCGCACGTACGGCGGTCCGGGGGATGAGGCGGATTGCTCCATCGAGCAGCTCCCGGACGGGGGGTACCTTATCGCATCGCGCACGAACAGCAGTGGTGCGGGCAGCACGGACTTCTTCATCGTGCGTACCGAAGTTGACGGTGCCCTGCGCTGGGCACGCACCTATGGCGGTGCAGATTGGGACGAGGCCCATTCGCTGTGTACGGACGCACAAGATGACATCTACATCACAGGATACAGCAACAGCTATGGTGCCGGTGCACAGGACGTGGTGGTGATGCGGTTGGACAACGAAGGGACCGTGCAATGGACGCGCACGTACGGCACGGCGGACAGCGAACGTGGTCACAAGATCCAGCTTCTGCCGGGTGGCGATCTTCTGATCGCGGCCGAAACCCGGGGCACGGGTGCAGGTGGTTGGGACCTGCTGCTCATGCGCGTTTCGGCAGATGGTTCGCTGCGCTGGTCAAAAACCTACGGAGCGGTGGGAGATGACTTCGGTTGGGATGCCAGGGCCACCACGGACGGCGGCTGCATTTTCGTTGGATACACCGCCAACGCTGGTGCGGGCGAAGAAGATATCTACCTGATGAAGACCGATGGATCGGGAGAACCCGAATGGACACGCGTGTATGGGGGAACCGGCACGGACCGCGGATACTCCGTGCAACAGACAGCTGACGCGGGCTTCCTTGTCTGCGGAACCACCACCGGCTTCGGCCACGGAGGGCAGGACATCCTGCTCTTGCGCACCGATGAAGCCGGTGAGCCTCGGTGGTGCAAGACGTATGGCGGCGAATTGTCTGATGGGACCATCTATGGGCGGGCCACGCCGGATGGCGGTTGCTTGATCGGTGGCTATACCTCGACTGAGGGATGGGAGAACTGGGACTTCCTCTTGATAAAGACGGATGCGGAGGGAAGCAATGGTGGGTGCAATGAAGGTGCTGCGGTGTTAGCCGTCGCTGAGATGTGGCCCACCGTGCTCGTAGCGAACTTGGCCATAGACAGCAGCGTTTGGCAGATGATGGTGGCAGATCCTGTTGTGAGCGAAGGAGGAACGGGTGAAGCATGTGCCGGTACAGGCGTATCAGACGAGGAAGGTGCACCGTCATTGGCTCCGTATCCGAATCCCACAGCTGATCGCTTGATCATTCCCGGACTCGTGGATGTACCCAGCGGATCAGCGGAACTGTACGATACGGTTGGTCACCTTGTCCTTCAGACCGGGCCGATGAACGGGCGCATTGCCACCATGGACGTTGGGGGGTTGGCCGTCGGCACCTACATCCTGAACGTGTACCGTGGTGGGCTGGTAAGCCACGAGCGGATCGTGAAACGGTGACCGGACGGATGGACGTCCATCTGTGTCCATACGATGTCCAAAGACGGAAGAGGCGCAGCCCTACTTCCTGATCGCTCTTGTCAGCACGATCAGAATGACAGCACCCACAGTGGCCATGATGATCCGGCCCAAGGTGTTGTCGGCGCTCAGGCCGACCAAAGCGAAGGCGAAGCTGCCGACCAACCCACCGATGAGGCCGAGAATGATGTTGATGAAGACACCGTTGCCGGTGCTTTTCATGAACTGGCCAGCGAGCCATCCGGCCACGCCACCAATGAGGAGGCTCCAAAGAAGGTGCATGTGTTTCATCCCGCCAGAGCGGGGGCGAAAAGTAGAGCCGGGAATGACGAAGGCCCCGAAAAGGGGCCTTCGTAGAAAACTTGGAAAGCCCCTTACTTGGCCGCCTCGGTGATCACCTGGCGCTTCTCTTGGATGCGGGCGCTCTTGCCGCGCAGACCACGCAGGTAGAAAATGCGGGCGCGGTTCACTTGGCCGCGCTTGTTCACATCGATCTGCTCGATGAAGGGCGAGGCGATGGGGAAGATGCGCTCCACACCAATGGATCCGCTCATTTTGCGGACGGTGAAGGTGGCCGTGCTGCCGCTGCCTTTGCGCTGGATCACCACGCCCTGGAACTGCTGGATTCGCTCCTTTGCGCCTTCCACGATCTTGTAGTGGACGGTGACGGTGTCGCCCGCCTTGAAGTCAGCGTACTGCTTCACAGGGGCCCACTCTTTTTCGAGTTGCTTGATCTTGTCCATGGCGCTCAGCGAGTTAGGCGGGTAGGGACCCGCAATGGGGCCGCAATGTTAGGGAATTATTCGATTGATCTGGTTGGTTACCTGCGCTCCAGGTGTACCAGCAAGCACAGAAACGATGCGATATGCTTGGTTGCGCAACCAAGCAATAGGCCATGTCTCAACTTAGTAAGCGAACAAGTTCCGAGGTTCACCCAAGGGCCTCAGCGTATCCAAACGGATAATGGATGGACTGGTGCTTGGTTGCGCA
Organism: Flavobacteriales bacterium; assembly: GCA_031421755.1. Lineage (GTDB taxonomy): Bacteria > Bacteroidota > Bacteroidia > Flavobacteriales_F > PHOS-HE28 > PHOS-HE28. Next base: position 7,692 of record JANOPI010000069.1, read on the forward strand.
ACCAAGCAACCTGATTGACTATTCGCTCAGCAACCCACTCAACCCCGGCCGACGTTCACGGGTTCTTTCCAAACTTTGGTCATGCCTCCAAGCATGGATCTTCGCTTCATGACCGCTGAGCAGAACATCAGGCACACCCCATCCATTGAAATCGGCTGGTCGGGTGTAAACGGGTGGCGCGACGAGACCATCTTGGAAACTGTCGGACAGGGCAGAGGTCTCATCGTTGAGGACACCGGGTAATAGGCGGATCATCGCATCGCTGAGCACTGCGGCTGGGATCTCACCGCCACTCAGGACATAATTGCCGATGGACACCTCTCGGGTGATCAGGTGTTCACGAACACGTTCATCCACGCCTTTGTAGTGGCCACAGAGGATGATCAGGTTCTTCCGCGTGCTCAGCCGGTTCGCCAAAGGTTGGTCCAACAGTTCGCCATCCGGGCTCATGTAGATCACTTCGTCGTAGATCCGCTCGGCCTTCAACGCATCGATGCAGCGGTGGATGGGCTCAATGGTCATCACCATACCTGCGCCACCGCCGAAGGGGTAGTCGTCCAACCGTCGGTGCTTATCGGTACTATGGTCCCGCAGGTCGTGTACCTTGATCTCGACCAGTCCTTTTTTTTGAGCACGCTCCAGGATGCTCTCGTTCAGCCAACTGTCCAGCAGGCGTGGAAGGGCGGATAGGATGTCGATGCGCATAGGATGGCCGCTTGTTCCGCAGTTCGCGGGCAAAGGTGCGGTTCTGGCGCGGATACCCCCGGTAGGTGGTGCGCAAAACGGGATCGGGTCGGCTTTTGGGGCGTGCGGCTCGACCTTCTCCGGATACGATCCCACGGACAACTGACAACGGACAACTGACAACCTGCAGGTGGCCTCGGGCCCTGATCTGGGAGCACCCCCTACCTTCGGCATCGTTCTTGAAAAGCCCGCACCAAACCACCGCACCATGTTGCGAACGCTGACGCTTTCTGCCCTTGTGATCCTCTGCTTGAATGCTCAAGCGCAAAAGCAGCCTTATGAGGACCTGCTTGTGAAATATGTGGACGAAAAGTATGAGGACTGCCTGGCCAAGGCGTTCACGTACACGGAGAGGGAGAGCACGAAGAAGGATCCATTGCCACTTCTCTACATCAGTATGAGCCTGTACGAGATGAGCAAGATCGAGAAGTACACGGCTATGGAGGAGTACAAGAAGGCCAACCGTGACGCGGTGAAATACGCCG
>JANOPI010000070.1:0-7330 GCA_031421755.1 Flavobacteriales bacterium
AAGAAGAAGCTCAAGGTGATGGTGAAGATCTTCGGCAGGAAGACACCGCTCGAACTGAGCTTCATGCAAGTAGAAAAGGAGATCTGATCCCATCGCACGCAAGGGCGATGCATGCATCGCTCCGACACTGAGAAAATAACCGTCCGAGCCGACCGAGAGGAAAGCGTTACCAAGGACACAAAAACAGAAAAATGGCAAAAGAGATAGGTGCCCTGGTGAAACTCCAGGTGAAAGGCGGGGCGGCGAACCCCGCGCCCCCCATCGGCCCCGCACTGGGTGCCAAGGGCGTGAACATCATGGAGTTTTGCAAGCAGTTCAACGCGCGCACGCAGGACAAGGCAGGCAAAGTGCTTCCAGTGGTGATCACGGTTTACACGGACAAGAGCTTCGACTTCATCATAAAAACCCCGCCCGCAGCTGTGCAGTTGATGGACGCGGCCAAGGTGAAAGGCGGTAGCGGCGTGCCGCAGACCAAAAAAGTCGGGACTGTAACGTGGGATCAGGTGAAAGCCATCGCCACGGACAAGATGCCCGATCTGAACTGCTTCAACATCGACAGCGCCATGAGCATGGTAGCCGGTACGGCCCGCAGCATGGGCATCACGGTGCAAGGCGAAAGTCCACTCAAGAAATAACCGTGAACATGGCAAACCTGACCAAGAAGCGTAAGGCTGCTGTCGCCAAGTTCGACGGTGCCAAGGAATACAACCTGCAGGAAGCGACCCAGATCGTGAAGCAGGTGAGCACGACCAAGTTCGATGCTACCGTGGACATCGCTGTCCGCTTGGGTGTCGATCCGAAGAAGAGCACGGAAATGGTGCGTGGCACCGTAAGCCTGCCGCATGGTACGGGCCGCACGGTGAACGTGCTTGTGTTGGCAGACCCTGCCAAGTGCGAGGAGGCCCTCGCCGCCGGTGCCGACATGGCCGGCCTGGATGAATACGTGGAGAAGATCAAGGGCGGTTGGACCAACGTGGATGTGATCATTTGCACCCCAGCCGTGATGGCCAAAGTGGGTGCGCTTGGCCGTGTGCTCGGTCCCCGTGGCCTGATGCCCAACCCCAAGACCGGTACCGTTACCATGGACGTGGCCAAGGCCGTTCGCGAGGTGAAGGCCGGCAAGATCGACTTCAAGGTGGACAAGGCCGGTATCATCCACGCGGTGATCGGCAAGGCCTCCTTCGATGCCGTGAAACTGAGCGAGAACGCCTTCGAGATCCTGCAGACCCTGGTGAAGCTGAAGCCCAGCACCGCCAAGGGAGCCTATATCAAGAGCATCACCGTGAGCAGCACGATGAGCCCCGCCGTGAAAGTGGACACCCGCGTGGTGACCGTTGCTTAACCCTCAGATCCAGACTACTATGGCAACCCGCGCAGCTAAAGACGCCGCTATCCTCGAACTCGTCGAGGACATCAAAGGCACCAACGTGCTCTACCTCACCGATGCGAGCTCCATGGACGCCGAGTCCACGAGCAAACTCCGCCGTGCATGCAATTCGGGGGGCATCCGTATGAAGGTGGTTAAAAATACCCTGCTCCAGAAGGCGATGGAGCGCATCGAGAACAAGGACTATAGTGCCTTGTTCCCTACGCTCGTCGGACAGACCGCACTGCTCTTCGCCGAGAAGGGCAATGCGCCCGCCAAGATGATCGAGAGCTTCCGAAAGAAGGGCACCAAGCCCGCCTTGAAAAGCGCCTGGATCGATGAGGCCGTGTTCATCGGTGATGATCAAGTGGCCGTGCTCTCCAAGCTGAAAGGCAAGGAAGAGCTCATCGGCGACATCATCGCACTGTTGCAAAGCCCGATCAAGAACGTCATCGGTTCGCTGCAAGGCGGCGGTGGCCAGAAGATCGCCGGTCTGGTCAAGGCCCTCGAAGCCCGCGCCCAAGCTTGATACATGGGGACGGGCGATACATCCATCGCCCCGACCACTAACCCGTTACGCTTCCACGTACAGTCCGTTTTCCCAACCAAGTAACAATCAGCAAGATGGCAGACATCAAAGCCCTCGGCGACCAGCTCGTAAGCCTTACCGTAAAGGAGGTGAGCGAACTCGCCAATTACCTGAAAGATGAATACAAGATCGAACCCGCTGCGGCCGCTGTGGCCATGGTGGCCGGTGGCGCTGCCGCTGGTGGTGATGCGCCCGCCGCGCAGACCAGCTTCGACGTGATCCTCAAAGCCGGTGGCCAGAACAAACTGGCCGTGGTGAAGCTCGTGAAAGAGCTCACCGGACTGGGACTGAAAGAGGCGAAAGACCTCGTTGACGGTGCCCCGAAGCCTGTGAAGGAAGGTGTGTCCAAGGAGGACGCCGAGAACCTGAAGCAGCAACTCACGGAAGCCGGTGCCGAAGTTGAGGTCAAATAGGACCCTCATAGCGAATTGACCATCCGGTCCCCGATGCTCTGAAAACGAGCATTGGGGGCACCGGGTGGATCGTGCCTTTCCATAGGCACCCCTCCGCACCCGCTCATCAGGGGTTGAACTGATGAAAGAAAGTCGCCGTCGTCCGTTCGTTCATTCCCGATCCCCCAGCAGCATCCATGGCCCAGGCGAAGAACCCAGCGCGCAAGATCAAGCGTATCGATTTCGGTTCCATCCATCTTCCGGCGCAGTACCCGGATTTCCTTGACATCCAGCTGAAGAGCTTCCAAGAGTTCTTCCAGATCGAGACCCTCCCCGAGAACAGGAACAATGAGGGCCTCTATAAGGTGTTCATGGAGAATTTCCCGATCACCGATACCCGGAACCAGTTCGTACTGGAATTCCTCGACTACTTCGTGGATCCCCCGCGCTACAGCATCGATGAGTGCATCGAGCGCGGACTCACCTACAGCGTTCCGCTGAAGGCCAAACTGAAACTCTACTGCACCGATCCCGAGCACGAGGACTTCGAGACCATCGTGCAGGACGTGTACTTGGGGCAGATCCCCTATATGACGCCGAAAGGCTCGTTCGTGGTGAACGGCGCTGAGCGCGTGATCGTGAGCCAGCTGCACCGCAGCCCCGGCGTGTTCTTCGGCCAGAGCCGCCACGCCAACGGGACCAAGCTCTACAGCGCCCGCGTTATCCCGTTCAAAGGTTCGTGGATCGAATTCGCCACGGACATCAACGGGGTGATGTACGCCTACATCGACCGAAAGAAAAAATTGCCGGTGACCACGCTGTTGCGTGCCATCGGGTTCGAAAGCGACAAACAGATCCTGGAGATCTTCGGCTTGGCCGACGAGATCAAGGTGACCAAGGCCAACCTGAAGGAAGCCGTGGGCCGCAAGCTCGCCGCACGTGTGTTGAAGAGCTGGGTGGAAGATTTCGTGGACGAGGACACCGGTGAGGTGGTCAGCATCGAACGGAACGAGGTGCTTATCGATCGCGAAACGGTGATCGAAGAACACCACGTGGACCAGATCGCTGAAAGCGGCGCGAAGACCGTGATCCTGCACAAGGCCGGTATCAACGCCGCCGACTACGCGCTGATCTACAACACCCTGCAAAAAGATACCTCGAACTCCGAGAAGGAGGCCGTAGAGGTCATCTACCGCCAGCTCCGTAACGCCGAACCACCCGATCTGGAAACAGCGCGCGGTGTCATTGACAAGCTCTTCTTCAGCGAGCAACGCTATGACCTCGGTGAGGTGGGCCGCTACCGCATCAACAAGAAGCTCGGCCTTGAAAGTGAGCTCAGCGTGCGCGTCCTCACCAAGGAGGACATCATCTGCATCATCAAGTACCTGATCGAGTTGGTGAACTCCAAGGCCGATGTGGACGACATCGACCACTTGAGCAACCGCCGTGTACGTACAGTAGGGGAGCAGCTCTACACCCAATTCGGTGTCGGTCTTGCCCGTATGGCCCGCACTATCCGCGAGCGCATGAACGTGCGCGACAACGAGGTGTTCACACCGACAGACCTGATCAATGCCAAAACCCTGAGCTCGGTGATCAACTCGTTCTTCGGAACGAACCAGTTGAGCCAGTTCATGGACCAGACAAACCCGCTCGCCGAGATCACCCACAAGCGCCGCCTCTCGGCACTTGGACCCGGAGGCCTCAGCCGCGAACGCGCAGGCTTCGAGGTGCGTGACGTACACTACACGCACTACGGCCGACTCTGCACCATCGAGACGCCTGAAGGACCGAATATCGGTCTGATCAGCTCCCTCTGTGTCTACTCCAAGATCAACAACCTCGGCTTCATCGAAACCCCCTACCGCAAGGTGGAAGAGGGCAAAGTGGACATCAAAGGGGAGATGATCTACTTGAGCGCCGAGGAGGAGGACAACAAGGTGATCGCTCAAGCGAACGCCCGCGTTGCCGTGGACGGAAACTTCGACACCAAGCGCGTGAAGGCCCGCCAGATGGGGGACTTCCCCGTGGTGGAGCCGAAGGAACTCCAATTGATGGATGTGGCGCCGAACCAGATCGCTTCGATCGCGGCCTCACTGATCCCTTTCCTGGAGCACAACGACGCCAACCGCGCGCTGATGGGCTCCAACATGATGCGCCAAGCCGTGCCGCTGATGCGGCCCGAGGCCCCTTTTGTGGGCACCGGCCTGGAAGAACTCGTTGCCCGCGACAGCCGCGTGCTCCTTACCGCTGAAGGCGAGGGCACGGTGAAAGTGGTGGACGCCGACCGTATCGTGATCGACTACAAGCGCAACGAAGACGAGCGCACCGTGAGCTTCGATGGTGATGAGAAAGAGTACAAGATCACCAAGTTCATGAAGACCAACCAGAGCACCTGCATGAACCTGAGGCCGGTCGTCCGAAAGGGCGAAAAGGTCACCAAGGGGCAGACGCTCGTGGAAGGATACAGCACCCAGGAAGGTGAGCTGGCCATTGGCCGCAACCTGCTGGTGGCGTTCATGCCATGGAAAGGGTATAATTTCGAGGATGCCATCGTGATCAGCGAGCGCGTGGCGCGCGAGGACATGTTCACCTCGATCCACATCGATGAGTACATCATGGAGGTGCGCGACACCAAGCGCGGCCTGGAAGAACTCACCAGCGACATCCCGAACGTTTCCGAAGAGGCCACCAAGGACCTCGACGAGAACGGACTGATCCGCATCGGTGCGGAGATCAAGGAAGGCGACATCCTCATCGGCAAGATCACGCCCAAAGGGGAGACCGATCCTTCTCCGGAAGAGAAGTTGCTCCGCGCCATCTTCGGTGACAAGGCCGGTGATGTGAAGGACGCTTCGATGAAAGCCCCACCCAGCACCAAGGGTGTGGTCATCGACAAGAAACTCTTCAGCCGTGCCATCAAGGACAAGAAGAGCAAAGGCAGCGAGAAGGATATCCTGGAGAAGATCGACAAAGAGCAGGACAAGGAACTCGCTGACCTGAAAAACCTGTTGATCGACAAGTTGATGACGCTGATCGGCGGCCTCAACAGCAACGGGGTGAACAACAAGTACAAAGAGGAGCAGGTGAAGAAGGGCACCAAGTTCAGCCCCAAGACCCTGCAGGCCATCGACTTCATCACCGTGGACCCTACCGAGTGGACCACCGAGAAGAAGGTGAACGAACTGGTCCGCCAGCTCATCCACAACTACACCATCCGATACAGCGACATCAGCGGAGCCTACAAGCGGAAGAAATTCCAGGTGAGCATCGGCGACGAACTGCCTGCCGGTATCGTCAAGTTGGCCAAGGTCTATATCGCCGCGAAGCGCAAGCTCACCGTGGGCGACAAGATGGCCGGCCGGCACGGTAACAAAGGCATCGTGGCCAAGATCGTTCGCGACGCCGACATGCCCTACCTGGAGGACGGATCGCCCGTGGATATCGTACTGAACCCACTGGGCGTGCCTTCCCGCATGAACTTGGGCCAGATCTATGAGACCGTGCTCGGTTGGGCCGGTATGAAGCTGGGCCGCAAGTACGCCACACCGATCTTCGATGGCGCTACCATCGATGAGATCAATACGGAAACCGATGAGGCGGGCATCCCGCGCTTCGGCAAGGCCTACCTGACCGATGGCGGCACAGGCGATCGTTTCGATCAGCCCGCTACTGTTGGTGTGATCTACATGTTGAAGCTCGCCCACATGGTGGACGACAAGATGCACGCACGTTCCATCGGGCCTTACAGCCTCATCACCCAGCAGCCGTTGGGAGGTAAGGCGCAGTTCGGTGGTCAGCGTTTCGGTGAAATGGAAGTGTGGGCGTTGGAGGCATTCGGTGCCGCCAACATCCTGCAGGAGATCCTCACCGTGAAGAGCGATGACGTGATAGGCCGCGCCAAGGCTTACGAGGCCATCGTGAAAGGCGAACCGCTGCCCGCACCGGGCATCCCCGAATCGTTCAACGTGCTGCTCCACGAATTGCGTGGCTTGGCCTTGAACGTGAGCCTGGAGTCCGAAACCGAGAAAGTCCAACTCTGAGCCTGAACCATGACCATGATGAAGAAAGAGGTGAAACTCACCTCGCAGTTCGACAAGATCGTCATCAGCTTGGCCAGCCCGGAGCAGATCCTGGAGCGCAGCCACGGCGAAGTGATCAAGCCGGAAACGATCAACTACCGCACCTACAAGCCCGAACGCGACGGGCTCTTCTGTGAGCGCATTTTCGGTCCCGTCAAGGACTTCGAATGCCACTGCGGCAAGTACAAGCGTATCCGCTACAAGGGGATCGTGTGCGATCGTTGCGGAGTGGAAGTCACCGAGAAAAAGGTGCGACGCGAGCGCATGGGCCATATCCAGCTCACCGTGCCGGTGGCCCACATCTGGTATTTCCGCTCTTTGCCCAACAAGATCGGCTACCTCCTGGGCCTGCCCACCAAGAAGCTCGACCAGATCATCTACTACGAGCGTTACGTGGTGATCAACGCGGGCAGTGCCAAGAACAAGGAAGGCGTGGCCCTCAACTACCTCGACTTCCTCACCGAAGAAGAGTACCTCGATACCCTCGAGCAAGTAGGCAAGGACAATCAGTACCTTGATGACGCCGACCCCAACAAATTCATCGCCAAGATGGGCGCTGAATCGTTGTACGATCTGTTGCGCCGGTTGGACCTGGACGCCGTGAGCTATGATCTCCGCCACAAGGCCAATACGGAAACAAGCCAGCAGCGGAAGAATGAGGCCCTCAAGCGGTTGAACGTTGTGGAGGCTTTCCGCGACGCGAACAGCCGCCGTGAGAACAAGCCCGAGTGGATGATCATCAAGGTGGTCCCCGTGATCCCACCTGAACTGCGCCCGCTCGTTCCCCTGGACGGTGGACGTTTCGTCACCTCTGACCTGAACGACCTCTACCGTCGCGTGATCATCCGCAACAACCGCTTGAAGCGATTGATGGAGATCAAGGCGCCGGAGGTGATCCTGC
>JANOPI010000071.1:0-2238 GCA_031421755.1 Flavobacteriales bacterium
GGTGGTGACAGCATCTTCATCTTTGTGGAGGCCACGTTGGATCAGAACAACGCGAGCAACCCGTTCATCTTTGAGGATCACATCTTCCTCAACACGAACGGAAACGAGCAAAAGGTGCTTCTGCTCGCTTGGGGGCAGGATGCGTATTTCCACAAACCGGATTCGGGGAGCTTCCTAGGAATTTTGCCATGCGACGCTCACTGGACGAACGACAAACCGCACGTGATTTACGGTATCGCGGCGGTGGATTCCGCGTGCTCACTCATCATCGACCCCGGTGTTAGGGTGTTCGTGCATGGCGGGGGCCGCCTTTGGATCTATCGGGAAGGTCGCATTGAAGCGAATGGCTTGGTGGATGAACCTATCATCTTTCAAGGAGACCGCTTGGAAGCGACCTACGACGATCTGCCAAACCAATGGGACCGCATTTGGATCAACGAAGGCGTTGAGGACAACAAACTGGAGAATGTCATTATCAAGAACGCATTGATCGGCCTGCAGGTACAGTCCTATTGGACACCCGGCCAACCATTGAGTGCGAATACGCTCAACCTCAAGAATGTGAGCATCCAGAATTGTTTGACCGCTGGTCTGTACACCGAAAACTACCGCATTAAAGCCACCAATGTCCGTGTAGCCGATGCGGGTCAATACTCTGTAGTGCTCACTGGCGGTGGAGCTTACGACTTCAACCATTGCACGTTCGCCAACTATTGGAGCTTCGATATCCGTCAAGACCCCGCATTCCTGTTGACGAATCGCTTCGTTGATCGGACCGGGGCGTCGCAGGTTCGAACTCTCGAGCCCAGCTCGTTCACAAGTGGTATCATTTACGGCAACAACTCCAATGAATTCCAGCTTGACCTGGACCCTGGACAGGCGGCTACTCTGTCCTTCAGGAACTACCTGCTCCGCACCGATCAGAACACCGATGACGTGACCATCTTCCCAGAGAACATTTATAGGAACCAGAACCCCGGGTTTGTGAATGGCTCTGAAGGCGACTTCCATCTCGTGGAAACTGCATTCGCGAAAGGAAAAGCATTGGTGCCAGTTGCACTTGACGCATTCCAGGATCTGGATGGAGAATCGCGCCCAAATTTCAACGACAACCAGGACAATTTTCAACCGGATCTTGGGTGCTTCGAGTATCGTCAGCTTTAGAGCCCGATCAGGAACCTCATCGTATCCACCCCGTCCGCATAGTCCTGCAGACCAGGGTTCTGAGCGAACCCGAACGGCACATGACCGTGCCCGACGATGCATTGGATCAGCTCGGCCTGGGCGGCAAGGGAGGCCTCCACCGCTGATCGATCCACGTAACGCTCATAGTAGATCGAGCCGAGCGGACTGTGCAGCGCTGGATCCTCCCGGAACAGTACGAATCCATTCTCGAGCAGCGGTACGCGGTCCATCAACCAGATGGCCTTGTGGTATTCGTAGTTGTTCGCCCACTTGTTGTGGTTACCGATACGCTCCCACGGGTAGATGGCTTTGAATATCCGGTCCAGGTCGAAGTCCTGTGGGATGAAGAGCTTGCTGACATTTCGGCAACCCAGACCGAAATAGCGGAAGAGGTCCTCCCCCAGCGCAGCCAGTTCATCCTCCGATTCCGAGCCATCCAGTACGGCCACGCTTGTCCGGTTCTTCCGAATGATGCGCGGCAAATGCCCGAAGTAGTGCTCGAAGTAGCGCGCCGTGTTGTTGCTGCCGGTGGCGATCACCGCATCCACTTCCCCGAGTTTCTGGTCGGCGACAGTAACGTGTGAAAAAAGGTCGGGTGCGATCAGCCGGAGCAACTCCAGCACAGCCACCGTGAGACCAGCGTCATCACTGCTCACTTTCAAACGGGCGCGGTGGCCGCTGATCAGCACGCACAGCAGGTCATGGAAGCCCACCATGGGAATGTTGCCTGCGGTGATCAGGCCAACTATTCTGGTTGTCCGTGGTCGGTTGTCGGTTGTCTGGTCAACGAATAGACCTTCATAGCCTGAGAGCCATGTGTTGAGCGCCGCAGGTTCAAGCATGGCCGAAAGGCTCCGGAGCATGTGTCGCACGCTTTCCTCCGTAAACCAGGCATTGCGGTTCGGCGCCCGCAGGATGGCTTCTTGGAACGCTCCGAATTCAAGCTCATTCAACCCGCACGGATGGCCCGGCCATGGTGCGTTGCTGCCGAAAAGACCGAAGAGTCGACCAAGCTGCGCGAAAGAGCCGATCCGTTCCTCCAAGGGTACCGTA
>JANOPI010000072.1:0-7600 GCA_031421755.1 Flavobacteriales bacterium
GGCCGCAGCATCCCGATCATTTTTGATGAGTACGTGGAGCGCGAATTCGGTACCGGCGCGTTGAAAGTCACGCCTGCGCATGATGTGAACGACTACGAGCTCGGCAAGAAACACGGGCTGGAGACCATCGACATCTTGGAAGCGAACGGTATGCTGAGCGCCGCCGCCCAACTCTACATCGGTGAGGACCGCTTCGCCGGGCGCAAGAAGATCGTGAAAGATCTCGAGGAGAAGGGCCACTTGGTGAAGATCGAGGACATCAAGAACAAGGTGGGCTACAGCGAGCGCACGGACGCGGTGATCGAGCCGCGCCTGAGCTTGCAGTGGTTCGTGAAGATGAGCGAGCTGGCCAAGCCCGCTTTGGAAGTGGTGAAGGACGGCAGGGTGAAACTGCACCCGCAGAAGTTCGCCAACACCTACACCTACTGGATGGAGAACGTGCGCGATTGGTGCATCAGTCGCCAGTTGTGGTGGGGCCAGCAAGTGCCCGCGTGGTACAACGATGCGGGCGATGCCGCCGTGTGCCGTACGGAAGCCGAAGCGATCGCGCAGTTCAAGGCCGCAGGACAAAGCACCAACGGCATCAAGCAGGACGAGGATGTGGTGGACACCTGGTTCAGCAGCTGGCTGTGGCCCATCAGCGTGTTCGACGGCTTCGAGAACCCGGACAACGCCGACATCAAGTACTACTACCCGACCAACGATCTGGTGACCGCACCGGAGATCCTCTTTTTCTGGGTGGCCCGCATGATCATGGCTGGGCTCGAGTACCGCGATGAAGTGCCGTTCAAGAACGTGTACCTCACCGGCATCGTGCGCGACAAGCTGGGCCGGAAGATGAGCAAGAGCCTGGGCAACAGCCCGGATCCGTTGGAGCTGATCGAGAAGTTCGGGGCGGACGGCGTGCGCGTGGGCATGCTCCTCACCTCCCCCGCTGGCAACGATCTGCCCTACGACGATTCGCTCTGCGAGCAAGGCCGCAACTTCAGCAACAAGATCTGGAACGCCTTCCGCTTGGTGAAGGGCTTCACGGTAATCACCACGAGCGACCTTGAATTGTCACCCCGAGCGCAGTCGAGGGGCGAAAACAATTCACAGTCACCGAGCAACGCTGTAGCCTGTGCATGGATGCGTTCGCGTGTGGAGCGAGCCACGAAAGAGATCGATGATCTCTATGCCCAGTTCCGCATCAGCGAAGCGCTGATGGCCACTTACAAGCTCATTTGGGATGACCTGTGCAGCTGGTACCTCGAGAGCATCAAGCCTCCGTTCACCAAAAACGCCGATGGCGAAGGCGTTGCAGAACCGATCGATCGCGCGACCTACGATGCGACCATCGCTGTCTTCGAGGACGTGATGAAGTTGCTGCATCCCTTCATGCCCTTCCTCACCGAGGAATTGTGGAGCCACCTGAACGAGCGCAAAGGCCCGAAAGACGCGCTGGTCATCGCGCCGTGGCCGAAGAGCGGAAACGGTGACCCGAAGCTTGAAGCCGAAGTGCAACACGCCTTCGACCTGGTGACGGCCGTACGTAACATGCGCAACGAGCGCGGCATGAGCCCGAAGGACGCCTTCGAACTGCAAGTGAAAGGCTCAACGCCATTGAGTGCCGCCAGCACCGCGCTGGTGGGCAAACTGGCCAACGTGACGGCTATCAATGCAGTGTCATCGCCAAGGGAAGGATCGATCACTTTCCTCGTGGGCACCACCGAATACGCGGTACACCTCGGTGGCGAACTCGACACCGATGCCGAAGTAAAGAAGGCCGAAGAAGAGCTCGGCTACCTGCGCGGCTTCCTCACCAGCGTGGACAAGAAGCTTTCGAACGAACGCTTCGTGGCTGGTGCACCTCCGCAAGTGTTGGAGAACGAGCGCAAGAAGAAGGCGGATGCCGAGGCGAAGATCAAATCGCTGGAGGAACGGCTGGCGGTGTTGAAGTAGCGCGCCTCGACATCATGTGGATCGGTGAAACGAAATGCTCACCGGGAAAAGCCCACGCCCTTCTCTTCAAGCTGCGCGATCAGCTCTGCGGGAACGAGGTGAAGTTCCCGGCTGATCCGGATGAGTTCCGTAGGGTCCAGTGCGCGCTGCCCCGCTTCGTACTTCGACACGAACGATTGCGGTTTTCCCAACCGCTCGGCGAGGTCGGTCTGTGTAAGGCCCAACTCTTCCCGTGCGACCTCTAGCAGCCCTCCCAAGAGCACTGCGTTCCGTTTCCGTGTCCGCTTGTCGATAGCGCTAACTATCGCGGCGGTTCCTCATATCCTGTTTTGGGATATTTTGGGCCGAATGAACCTACCTATTGCGGACAAGGACAAAGCCCGCGAACTCTGCTCCGTCCTTGTTAACCGGTTCGGTGACCAGTACGACAGCTACAAGCGCTCGGACTATAACGAGACCCAAGTACGTCGGGACTTCATCGACCCCTTCTTCCGCCTGCTCGGCTGGGACGTGGACAACAGCCAAGGCTACGCGGAGGCCTACCGCGAAGTCATCCATGAGGACAGGGTCAAAGTCGCGGGGGTGTTGAAGGCACCCGACTACAGCTTTCGGCTTCCCGGTGGTAAGCGGCTCTTCTTCCTCGAAGCCAAGAAGCCCTTCGTGAAGGTCAAGACCGATGTGGAGCCCGCTTACCAGGTCCGGCGCTACGCGTGGAGCGCGAAGCTTCCCATCAGTTTGCTCACGGACTTCGAGGAACTGAGCGTGTACGATTGCACCCAGCGCCCGGAGGTGAAGGACAACGCTTCCAAGGCCCGGCTGAAGTACCTCACGTTCGACCAGTACATCCCCGAGTTCGATTTCCTGTGGAACACCTTCAGCAAGGAACAGGTGCTGAAAGGCAGCTTCGACCGGTACCTGAAGAGCGACACGCACAAGCGGGGCACGAGCACCGTGGATGCGGCCTTCCTCAAGAGCCTCGACACTTGGCGATCCTACCTCGCCACGAGCATCAGCAAAGGCAACAAGCACCTCGACGAAGAGGCCATCAACTTCGTGGTGCAGCACACCATCGACCGGTTGATCTTCCTGCGCATCGCCGAGGACCGTGGTGTGGAGCCCTATGGACAGCTGAAAGCCATCCTGAAGGAAAAGGGCGACCACTATCCCAAACTCTTCGACCTCTTCCAGCACGCGGATCGTCGCTACAACAGCGGCTTGTTCGACTTCAAGAAAGACCAACTGAGCGAAGAACTCTTCGTGGACAACAAGGTGGTGAAGTCCATCGTGGAGGACCTCTACTATCCGCTCAGTCCGTATGAGTTCAGCGTGCTCAGCGTGGAGATCCTGGGCAGCGCCTACGAGCAGTTCCTGGGCAAGCAGATCCGCATCGGCAAAGGACACATCGCGCGTATCGAAGAGAAACCCGAAGTGCGGCATGCGGGCGGTGTCTACTACACACCCCAGTACATCGTGGACTACATCGTGGGGCGCACGGTGGGCGAACTGGTCAAAGGCAAAAAGCCCGAAGACGTGGCGCGGCTGCGCATTGTGGACCCAGCTTGTGGAAGCGGCAGTTTCCTGCTGGGTGCGTACCAATACCTGCTGAACTGGCACAAGGAGCAGTACGGCGCGCTGAAGAAGCTGCGCACCGGCAAGAAGAGCGACAAGCTCCGTCCCGATGGCGAACTGACCACGGCCGAGAAAAAGCGCATCCTCGTCAACAACATCTACGGCGTGGACCTGGATGCCAATGCGGTGGAAGTCACCAAGCTGAGCCTCCTGCTCAAGTGCATGGAAGGCGAGACCGAGGCCAGCATCAACCAGCAACTCGGGCTCTTCCATGATCGGGTACTGCCTACCCTGGACAGGAACATCCAATGCGGCAACAGCTTGATCGACACCGATTGGTACGACGACAACGCCAATGGCGATGCCCGCAAGGTCAAACCCTTCAACTGGCAGCGTGCCTTCCCGGACGTGTTCAAGCAGGGCGGATTTCATGTGGTGATCGGCAATCCGCCGTATGTGCGGCAGGAGCTCTTCACTGAACATAAGCCCTATCTGCAACGGCGCTACACAGTGTATCATGGCGTGGCGGACCTGTACACCTACTTCATGGAGCGCGGTGCTGAGCTGCTGAGGCCCGACGGACTCTACGGCATCATCGTGGCCAACAAATGGATGCGCGCCAACTACGGCGAACCCCTGCGCCGCTGGCTCCAGCAACAGGATGTGCGCGAACTGATCGATTTCGGTGACCTGCCGGTATTCGATGGTGCCACCACCTATCCGTGCATTGTGCTCTACACGAAGGCGAAGCCTACGCGCAACATCAACGTGTGCGAGGTGAAGACGCTCGATTTCGACACCCTCAGCGACCATGTGGCGGCTCACACCCGCAAGCTCGACCAGTCAACACTGGACCCCACAGGCTGGAGCCTGGCCAGTGCCGACGAACAAAAGCTCTTCAAGAAATTGATGGGCAAAGGCGTTCCGCTGGGCAAGTACGTTGACGGCGCGATCTACTACGGTATCAAGACCGGCTTCAACGAAGCCTTTGTGATCGACTCTAGCACGCGCAAGGCATTGATCAAAACCGACAAGCGGAGTGCCGAGGTGATCAAGCCATTTCTCGCAGGTCGCGATATCAAGCGTTACCGACAACCGAAGAGTGAGAAGTACTTGATCTTCACTCGACGCGGCATTGAGATCGATCGCTACCCGGCCATCAAAGAACATCTATCAGCCTTCAAGAAGCAGTTGATGCCCAAGCCCAGGGACCACCAAGGTGAATGGGAGGGCCGAAAGCCTGGTTCCTACAAGTGGTATGAGGTCCAGGATTCTGTCGACTACTACAAGGAGTTCGAGAAGCCGAAGATCATCATCCCAGCGATCGTCAAGGCCGGCTCCTATGCATTTGATGACACGGGGTACTATTCGAACGACAAGACTTCCATAATTGCCTCAGACGACCTCTTCCTGCTTGGCCTCTTGAACTCGAAAGCCATTGACTTCGTGCTGAAGTCCATCGCAAGCACCAAACAGAACGGCTACTTCGAGTACAAGCCGATGTACGTTTCCCGCATGCCGGTCCTGTTCCATAAGAGGCAAAGTGCCGCTATTGCAAATGAAGTACGGACCCTGTTGGACCTTAAGGCAAAGGAGAACTCCGCCACCGGAGCACACGCCGTCCAGTTGTCGGATCGAATCGCCCATGTCGAAGAGAAGATCGACGCCTTGGTCTATGCCCTCTACGGTTTGACTCCCGCAGAGATCAAGATCGTCCAGTAGGTCTGTTCATCTCATTTTCCGATCATCTGATCGGCGGCCGTAGCTTCGTGGCATCGACCGCTCCCTCACATACGCCGCCATCGACATCGGATCGAACGCTGTGCGCCTGCTGGTCGGCGAAGTGATCGAGCGGGATGACCACCCGATCATCAAGAAGCAGACGCTCGTTCGCGTCCCCATCCGCTTGGGCGAAGACGTGTTCGATAGCGGTGCCATCGGCTCGGCCAAGCGGGACTACCTGATCAAGAGCCTCAAGGCCTTCCGCCTGCTGACGGAAGTGTATGGCCTGAGCTACATGCGCTGCTGCGCCACCAGCGCTATGCGGGAAGCGACGAACCGCGAAGAGATCCGCGCGCGGGTGGAGATGGAGAGCGGCGTACACATCGAAGTGATCAACGGCAAGATCGAGGCGGACCTGATCTACAACACCTTTTGGACGCAGGATCTGCTGAAGGACCGCAACTACCTGTACATCGACGTGGGCGGTGGCAGTACGGAGCTTACATGGCTTGAAAAGGGCAAACGCGTGAAGAGCGCGAGCTTCAAGGTGGGCACCGTGCGCACGCTGGCGGGGAAAGTCGAGCCGCAGGCATGGGCCGATGTGGAATCGTTCCTGAACGAACTGAAGGAAGAGCACGGCGAACTGCTGGCGATCGGAACGGGCGGAAACATCAACCGCATTTTCAAGGAAGCGGCGAAGCCGTTCGGTGAACCATTGTCCGTAACGGAGATCCATCAACAACGCGAGCGTATCGCGAGCTACAGCTTCGAGGACCGCGTGAAGATCCTGCGCCTCCGCCCCGACCGCGCGGACGTGGTGGTGATCGCTGCGGACATCTTCCTGCGCATCATGGAGTACGCGAACATCTCGGAGATCTTCGTGCCCAAGGTTGGCCTCGCGGACGGCATCATCTACGATCTGTACATGAAGCAGTACGGCAAGGTGCGCTACAGTCCAACAGGCTACCAGCCTGTTGGCGCATAGTCCAACGTTCAAGCAGCGATCGCCATGGACAAGCAGAACGCCATCAAGATTTTCGAGGAGAAACAAGTGCGCACCGTGTGGGATGCGGAGCAGGAGAAATGGTTCTTCTCGATCATCGACGTCATTGCGGCGCTCACAGGAAGTCCGCGCCCGCGGAAGTACTGGAACGCCCTGAAAACCAAGCTCAAGGACGAGGGAAGTGAACTGTCCCATATTCTGGGACAGTTGAAATTGCCCGCCGAGGACGGCAAGATGCGAGAGACCGACGTGGCCGACACCGAGCAGTTATTCCGCCTGATCCAGTCCATCCCTTCGCCCAAAGCTGAACCCTTCAAGCTATGGTTAGCGCAGGTCGCTTCTGAACGGCTGGACGAGATGCAGGACCCGGAACTCACGATCGACCGGGCCTTGGAGCAGTACCTGCGCATGGGCTACTCCGAGAACTGGATCAACCAGCGGCTGAAGAGCATTGAGGTTCGGAAGGAACTCACCGATGAGTGGAAGCGCTTGGGGTTGAAGGACGGCGTTCAGTTCGCCACATTGACCGACATTATCACCAAAGCTTGGGCGGGCAAGACCACCAAGGAGTACAAGGTGTTGAAAGGGTTGAAGAAGGAGAACCTCCGGGACAACATGACCAACACGGAACTCATCCTGAACATGTTGGCCGAAGCTTCAACGAAGGACATCTCGCAGGCCAACGACCCGGAAACGCTCGAGGATAGCAAGGAAGTAGCACGACAGGGCGGCAATGTGGCCAAAGTCGCGCGCTTGGAATTGGAAGCCCGAACTGGCAAGAATGTGGTAACAGCGCTGAATGCCAAGAAGGCGCTGAAGAGCGGCAAGGTAAATGCAAAGGACTGAACGCGTCCCCGTCGCGCGGACGTGGTGATTCCCTCCGCCGAAATCTTCCTGCGCATCAGGGTGTACGCGAACATCGAGGAGATCTTCGTGCCCAAGGTGGGCCTCGCGGACGGGATCATCTACGATCTGTACATGAAGCAGTATGGGAAGGTGAGGTACCCGAAGGCGGAGCCGGTGGTGGCGTGATGAGGTCGTTCGGGCAAAGCGAACAGGTCGAATCGGAAGCGCTGGGACTTGCTGAACAGCACCGCCCGCCCAGGACCATCTTCGCGGCTATACTAGCTTGGTACCATGTTTCCACGCTTCCACTTGGCGCAGCGATCCGCGGCCACCGCATTAATCACCATAGGCCTTCTCTGCGTTCCTGGCTGCAGTAAGGACGATGACGAGCCAACGACGCAGACCATCGTGGTCTACGTTGACACTATGACAGTACCTCCCGGTGCTGTTGTGGACGTGGATGGCAATATCTATACGACAACGGTCATCGGCACCCAGCGTTGGATGGGGGAGGATCTG
>JANOPI010000073.1:0-17111 GCA_031421755.1 Flavobacteriales bacterium
ATCGAAGCCTCCCCCCACAGGGAAAGCCCGCCTCGGGCGATCCCCGCTCGTGACCAGATATCAGGATCGGACCTCGCGACGGCCTAGCACACTGGACAGGTGCTACAGATCCTCTCAGAGCGCCCGCTTCTTCCGGAAAAAGGCCTTCATCAGGTCCGCACAAGGAGGCTCCAGGATGCCGCCGGTCACTTGCGTCTTCGTGTGCAACAACGCGCCACCGAAACGCCGATACCCAGCTTTCTCATCGAACGCGCCGAAGACGATACGCCCGATATGTGCCCAGTTCAGTGCCCCCGCACACATCACACAGGGTTCAAGCGTGACGTAGAGCGTGCATTCGTGCAGGTACTTGCCGCCGAGGTTCTCCGCTGCGGATGTAATGGCCTGCATTTCGGCGTGTGCCGTCACATCGTTCAACCGTTCGGTGAGGTTGTAGCCACGCGCGATCACCTGATCACGGCAAGTGATCACACAGCCAACAGGGATCTCGTCCTCACTGAAGGCACGCTCTGCCTCGCGCAGGGCCAGGCGCATGAAGTGCTCATCGTCAACCGCGCCGATCACTGGAGCAGGATCGGACTTCTGTAAAGGACCATACCGTCAGCGTTCCGGACCTCCGCGATGAAGGTGCCGCGCGCGAGGGAAGCAACATCCATACTGTTGTCGCCAACGTTCAACCGCAGGAATGCCGCTTCACGTCCTTGCGTGTCGATCAAGCGCAACGTTGATCCGGACCGCAGCACGGCAACCGTTATCCGATCCGAGGCGGGCACCGGTGAGATCCGCACGGACTCCGTCACCGTGGTCTCGCCCAAGCCGATGTTGAAGTCGGTCGTACAGTTCTGGTGATGGTCGCTGTGCTCACTGTCGTCCACCACAGTGAGCGTATCACTGGGGAAGCCGAAGGTGTAGGCGAAATAGAAGAGCATCATCTCGTCCGTGGTCCCTTCACCGAGGAATACCCAAGCGGGCGGATCGTTCGGGTTGTCCTCATTGTCCGCGGTGTTGTCGTACGTGGCTTCGCCATAGAGAACAGTACCCGTAGGCAGGTAGATGGGCTTCCGGAACTCGTACATGCCCTGCCAATGGAAATCCCAGTCCGGTATGCTGATCAGCGGTACGGTGTCATTGTCCGGGGTGACGGCCCACGCCTTCATGCTCTTGCAGAGCAGATGGGCGTGCGGCCCGATGGCGGTGATCGTGGCCGGGATCGGCGTGGTTACCTGCGCGTTGAAGGTGCGCACCTCGTTGGGCGGAATGATGAGCGGGCCGTTCTGGATCGTATAGACATGGTCCAGCGCCGGGATGATCCCCAGATCCCGGGTGAAGGGTTCGTAGCTGAACTCCAGGTTCACGCGCGTACTGTCCATCTGGAATTGGCTGCCGGCCGGATAATGTACCTGGATCACCAGATCCGCGCCCGCATACAGCTTGATCCCCATGCCTTGCGGGGTGCTGAGCACCGGCGAACCGGGCACCCATATCCCCACCAAGGGTGCGTTTTCCACCCCGATGCCCCCGAAGCTCGTGTAGCCCACGGCCGGGTCGGCCACATCCAGTAATTGTGCTTGGCCACTGGTGTCCTGGTACACGAGCACGTGGTGTACCACCTCCCGGTTTCCGGGGATCACTTCCAGTCGTTTGATGAAATTGTCCTCCGGGTTGTCCAGCGGCAATACGAAGCACCGGTAAATATCCGCGCTGGAAGGCGGGATCACGTAGTCCTCCATCCGCGCGGTGGCGCTAGGGTTGTCGATCTCGGCGATCGTCGTGTACACCGGTACGGGCGGTGCATTGCCGATGTCGCCTTGCGGTCCATCGGCCTGCGCCCACGCGGCAATGATATCGATCTCCTCCTGGGAAAGCGTGCGCTCGTGCGCCAGACGCCGATAGCCCTCGTCCGGCGGCCAAGGCGGCATCACGCGGTACGTGGTGTAGGCCGCAATGTCGTCGCGGTTGTTGAGCGCGCTCGTGTAGGTGGTGAGGTCCAAGTGCTCCCCGCCGATTCCCCCGGGCCGGTGGCAGCTGGTGCAGTGGCTATACACGATGCACGCCACGTCATCGGCCCATGTGGGGGATTGGGCAATGGACAACACGGGCGTTGCGAGGAGACAGGTCAGGAGGTTCCGCTTCATGCCACAGGTTTCTGGTTGGCAAGGTAGGACGGTGGTATGGGCCGTTGGTTCGATCAGGCACGGCTATCGTGTCTTAAGCCCAGGTGCATCCACGGGGTCGCTTGCGCAAGTAGTGTCCGCAGATGACGCAGATGTCACAGATGGACCGCAAGCGGTCTGCGCGATCGAAGCGCCGGAAGGCGCTATCTGTGACATCCGCGTCATCTGTGGAGAGTATGGGAGGTTCAGGCAGGATCCCCGCTCCTTGATCCAAGACCCGACAGCCCTGTTCGATCCGTGTGTCGGGTGCACCACGTGTCGGTTACCGCGCCGAGCGATCAGCGAAACCGGTAGTGTAGGTAGCGCCGTGAGTCCTGGCCTTCAATCTGGTTTTGTTTCCCGCACTATCACATACGGGTACCGGATATCCAGCTCCTTCACATCCAACGTGTCCAGCATCGCCTGTGTGATCCGCAACGGATACAAACTCCGATACACCGGCTTCTCCATCATCTTCAACCATTCCGCCTCGGTGAACTTCACTGGCCGGTTCACCAATAGCACGGCCCGCATGGAGGCGTTCAGCACCTTCGCCGATCCGGTAACCGGAGCTTGAGCCAACGCCAGTGCAGGGGTCAGCGCGAGCAGAAAAAGGATAACGCGTGTGCTCATGGCAGAACGATCATGATCCGTGTGGTGGCTGAACGCGCACCCCAGCGCAGGCGGCAATGGTAGAGACCCGTTGAAGAGTTGGGCAGAACCACCGCATGCACTTGGCTCCATGGCGGCAGACCCTCCCGCAACAAAAGTTTGCCTTCCAGGTCCAGCACCTCCAATTCGCCCACGATGCCCTGCGCCGGATAGCTCAGCGTGAATTTCCCCACGCTAGGGTTGGGGTATGACTGCACACCAAGGCTCAGTATCTCCTCAGCTACGCCCGAATTGAGGCCCAAGCTGTCGCAGACGCTCCCATCCACCGGGCCGAGGTGGTAGTTGGGGTGGTTGGGCAGGGAGTTGGCGAAGTACCGCGGCAAGTCAACGCCATGCTGCTCCATGTTGCAGTCGAACCCTGCAGAATCCGGATCATGGATCACATGGAGGACGAGGGTCGTGTTGTCCGTACTGATATAGATCTTCCCATCTGGTGCGAGTTGGGAGATGTTGAACAACGTCGCAAAAGGCGGGCTTGGCGAATAGGTGCTGTCCCATTCGGCGATATGCACAACAGAAGCACCGATGTCCGATGCCTGTGCATCGAATTGATACATATCGTACATCGAAGAAACATAGATGAAACGCCCGTTCGGAGAGAAGGCCAATCCGCCGGCCCCGTTGTAATCGTCTATCTGTATGTGGATCGCGTTGGAGAACAGACCAGTGCAACGGTCAAAATCAAAGATGTCCAGATCCTGCTCACCCCAGTAATAGGCGAACTTGCTTCCATCCGGTGAGAAGCATGCCTGGCCATTGTCCGGAGGCCGAACAGTGCCAATGGCTTGGGTTCCGTCCAAGTTGACTCCGTCCGGAGTGATGATGAACCTGTAGTACATGTCACTGTTCAGCTTGTGGCAGAAGGCCCACCAATCGCGCCCGTTGGCGTGACGGACTGCGGTCAAATAACCAAGGTTCAGGTCATCACTAAGTATTACCTGGTTCTTGGACACAACGCCGCCAAGGCCGCCATCGAGGCTTATGTCAATTGTCGTCATGTACAACTGTTCCGCATTGATCACTATCCCATCATCCACGGTCATGTGCAGGATGTAGTACTTATCCGGAGAATATGGCTCAGGTATTATGAGAACACCTTGGACGATATAGAGACCCCCCGGATAAAGATCCGTGTATGCGCCAGGGTTCAATCCACTGCCGTTGAGCATGGTGTCACCTAGTGAATTGGCCACGAAAGTGCCATTGGTGCTCAAAAGCAAAGTTCCACTTGCATCCGACATGTTCGCCGTGGTTCTACGATAGTCAATGGCTCGTGAAAGCGTCGAAATTTCCAAGACCCCACTTCCAAAATTGAGGTCCACACCGCCGAAAGGAGGTGGTCCATCACTGGCGAAACCACCGAGCCACAAATTGTTCAGGCCCTGCGCGTGCAAGGCATACGATGCGAAGACGGTCCCGAACAGGAACGCCGCACGCACGATCCCGAGGATGCTCGTGCGGCGTTCTACGTTCATGGTGCTCAATGTACGACCACCAGCTTGCCTTCGCCGAGCAGCCCCGCCCCTTCGAGCACGGCGTAGTGGTAGGCCCCTGGGGCCAGGCCTGCCGTACTGAAATTGAATCGGGTGATGTCCGCCGTCAGCGCGTGGCACAGCACCTCCTTGCCCAAGGCGTCCTGTAAGACGAGGTAGCCGGTGTGGCCTTCCTCGAACCGGTAGACCAGGGTGGCTTCCTCGTTCGCCGGGTTGGGCAGCACCCGCACTTCGCGTACGTTACCTTGTTCCAGGGTGCGGTAAACGATGCCGTGCGCGAGGCAGAGGGCCGGGTCGTCGAAGTCCTGCTCATCGTCGATGAGGGCATACAGGGAGCGTGCCCCACATTGCGCTCGGCTCTGCCGAGTGCGTCCTATCCCACTTTTCTGCGGTTTGTGTTCACATGTCACACCAAAGCCATCGGCCCGCTCGCCTCGTTCATCGTCTCATTCTCCAACAACCCTTCCACCCCCGGCTTGATGTCCTTCACGTTCAACTGCAAGGTCGTGCGGCCCTGCCACACGTTCTCCTCCAGCACATAGAGGATGCTGAAGGGTTCTCCGCTCTTCACGGTATCAAAATGTTTGCCCATCCGGAAGGCGATGGCATCGAAGCGTTTGTTCGGCTTGCCCAGCGGATGCACACTCAACTTCAGGTGGTCTTCACCAACTATGCGGGCACCGCCGCTGTCCACAACGCCGCGCGAGAGGAAGACGGGGCGCATATTTCGGGGTCCGAAGGGGGCCATGTGCTGTACGTCGCGCACGAGGCGGTCGTTGATCATGTCCAGCCCCAGCTCCAGGTCGATCTCTTCCACGGGGATGCGCATTTCGGGCGGCATACGATCACGCACTACCTGCTCGAAGCGCTCGCGGAAGGCCTCCACGTTCTCCACGGGCATGGAAAGTCCCGCGGCGTACATGTGCCCGCCGAACTGGTCCAGCAGATCGGCGCATGCGGCGATCGCTTCATGTACATCGAAGCCTTTCACGCTGCGTGCGCTGCCGCTGGCCTTGCCGTTGCTTTCGGTAAGCACCACCGTTGGGCGGTAGTGCGTTTCGATCAAACGCGATGCGACGATGCCGACAACACCCTTGTGCCAGTCCTTGTTGAATACCACGGTCGTCCACGCGTCCTGCAAGTAGTCTTCCGTAGTGAACATCTCCATGGCCTGCCGCGTGATCTCCTTGTCCAGATCCTGACGGTGGCTGTTGTTCTTGTCGATGCGCAGACCGATCTGTTCGGCCTGTGCGAGTTCATGCGCCAGCAACAGCTCCACTGCTTGTTGCCCGTGTTCAATGCGCCCAGCGGCGTTGATGCGCGGACCAAGAACGAAGACGAGGTCCGTTATCGTGAGTTCGCGCTTGAAATTCGTCATGCTCAGCATGGCCTGCACGCCGGGGCGGATCGGCCCCTTGTTCAGGCGTTTCAGCCCGGCGTGGGCAAGCACGCGGTTCTCCCCATTCACGGGTACGATATCGCAGGCGGTGCTGATGGCGACCAGGTCCAGCAGCGGTTCGAGCTCGTTGAACCCGATACCGTTGTGCTGGGCGATCGCTTGGGCGAGCTTGAAGCCGATGCCGCAGCCGCTGAGCTCCTTGAACGGATAGTCGCAATCCGGGCGCTTGGGATCCAGCACAGCGATGGCAGCGGGCAGTTCCGCGCCGGGAAGGTGGTGATCGCAGATAATGAAGTCGATGCCCTTCTCCGCTGCGTAAGCGATCTTGTCCACACTTTTGATACCGCAATCCAGGGCGATGATCAGGGTGACGCCGTCGGCTGAAGCGCGGTCGATACCGAGTGTGCTGATCCCATAGCCCTCCGCGTAGCGGTCCGGTATGTAATGCGAGAGGTTTCCGGTGAAACGCGAGAGGAAGCCGAACATCAGCGCGACGCTCGTGGTCCCGTCCACATCATAGTCCCCGTAGACCATGATGCGCTCACCTTCGCCCAAGGCGCGTTCGATGCGTTCCACGGCCTTGTCCATGTCCTTCATCAGGAAAGGGTCGTGGAGCTGGTCCACGTGCGGACGGAAGAATGCGGCGGCTTCGGCGGGTGAGGTGATGCTGCGCTGTGCAAGGAGGCGCGCGAGTTCAGGAGGGCAGCGGTCGCTGGTGAGCGCCTGCACATATTCCATCGGCGGATCCGTTTTCAGCCGCCAGCGTTTGCTCGTGCCCGTGGTCATGTGCCGAAAGTAATCGGTCGGTCCCACTAGCGAGCATGGTGTCTGTCGGAGGTGCAAGGCTGTCGCCTCATCTGGGAGCGCCAACGGCGCGGCCTCATCACATGCCTTGGGCAGCGCCCAGGGCATGTGTGCCCGAACGCGGAGCCAAGGGCTGAAGGCCCGACACTGGGCGGTAGCCGCATACATGCATTGTTACGCGCCCAACTTGAAGGTCGGGCCCTCAGCCCAGCAAGCAGGCAGTGGGGTCGCCGCAGGCGGCATTGCCGCCCACCGCGATGATGTGGGGCCTTTGGCCCTCCGAAAAGCAGGGACCGGATCCAAGGTGCTATCGCCGAGTATCCGTTATCAAGGACCGACTACTCGGCCTGCAACAGCTTCTTCGCCTCGCCCAGTTCGGCCTTCGCTTTGGCGGAGAGCACGGGCACTTGCGGGTCCATGGTCTCCAGTTGCTCCCGCACCAGGTCGCCAACGATGGCCCGTGTTTCCCATTGCTCATCGGCAGGTACCACGTACCAGGGTGCGTGCGGTGCGGCCGTTGCACCGATCGCCTCTTCGTATGCCGTCATGTACGCGTCGAAATGCGCGCGCTCCTTCACGTCGCCCAGGCTGAATTTCCAGTTCTTCTGCGGATCTTCCATGCGTTCGATGAAGCGCTTTTTCTGCTCCTTCTTGCCCATGTGGAGGAAGAACTTCATGATCGTGGTACCACTGTCAGCCAAATGCTTTTCCCACGCGCGGATGGCGGTGTAGCGGCGCTCCCAGAATGCCGCGTCGGCATCCTTCGGTGAGCTGATCTCCGGCAGGCGCTGGCCGAGCAGGTATTCGGGGTGGACTTTCACCACCAGTACTTCTTCGTAATGGCTGCGGTTGTGTACGCCGATCATGCCGCGTGCGGGCACGGCATGCATGTGGCGCCAGAGGAAGTCGTGCTCCAGTTCCGTGCTGTTGGGTTGCTTGAAACTGGTCACGGAGCACCCTTGCGGGTTCACCCCGCTGAGGACGTGGTCGATGGCGGAATCCTTGCCGGCCGCGTCCATCGCTTGGAAGATCAAGAGCAATGATCGGCGGTCCTCGGCGTACAAACGCTCCTGCAGTTCGATGATCCGCTCGCGGTCCTCGTCCAGCAACTTCCTCAACTTGTCTTTGCTGAGGTGTTCATGGAGCTCCGTGGGGTGGTCGTTCAACCGGAATTTCTTGCCGTCGGTGATCTTGAAGTCAGAGGACGAGAATGCCATGGGTTCGGAGGTATCGCGCAAGGTTAGCGCATCGAGGAACGACGAACGCCCGGCTTCCAATGGAAGCCGGGCGTTCAGAACAGCAAGGAACGATCAGCGCAGCACCTCGAACACGCGGGCCTGTCCGGAACCGTTCGTGCCGCGGGCGCGCACACTGTAAAGGCCGTTGCTCAGGCCAGACACGTTGAGCATCGCGATCGAGGCGTTGTTGCCCACCCCTTGGCTCAGCACCACGCGCCCGGAAACATCGGCCACTTCGAGGAAAGAAGCACCCTCAACACCGGCCACATCGATGTTCACCACATCACTCGCAGGTGAAGGATAGGGCTGGCCCAGGTTGGCCATCGCCGCGTCGAATTCTTCCACGCTTACAACGCCATAGAACCAATCGTGGCTCAACTGTACCATGGCCCGACCTACGTTCACGTTGGTCATCTGCTCCGGGCCCACGCCGAAGTAGACCACTTTATAGTTGGCGGTCTGAGCACGCAGACCTCCGATCTTGGCGGGCGTGTTATACCGCAGGATGGGTACAGCCGGCTCGATCGGATCGATGCGCTCCGGATAGGAGTTCGCTGCGAAGACGGAGTTGATCGCCGAATTGGGAACGGCCCCGAACACGGCATCAGCATCCTCGAAGTTCACGCTGTTGTCGGTCGTGCTGCCATCGTCAACGAAGTCGGCCAGCATGTAGTCCGTGTAGAAGGCTTGCGTCACTGCGGTTCCGTAAGTGCCTGTGGCTCCGCTCTGGTCCCAGCCGATGTCCTGGCCGGCGATCATGAGGTTGCCGCCCGCGTCCATGAACGCGGTGAGCACGCCCACCTCATCGTCTGTCAGGCTCGGGAAGGTCCAACTCACATTGAGGTACAGGTTGTTCACGTCCACGAGCGCGTTGGCGAGTCCGAACGCGGTGAAGTCGCCCTTGGTGGTGAGGGCTTTTGCGGGCTGATACCAGATAGCGTCGTTGTAGATGACCTCATGTGGTTCGGCACCGGTATGGGTAACGATCAGGTCGTGTACACCGCTGATCACATGGTAACCTGTTTCAAGTATCGGCGCGCCAGAGTTGGTCTGGCTGGCTATGGTGAGCAGGTAGTTGCCGATGCCCGGGGTGGCGTCCGGCATGATCTGCACATCAATGTTGGCCGTGGCACCATTGGTCACGAGCACCGTTCCCGGATTGCCGATGTCGGTGCCGTTCACGGTAAAACCGGATACCCAAGAGGCGGGCGACCCGGCGCTGGTAAGGGTGACCAGGTAGGTTTCGTCGGCGTTCAATGCATTGGTGAAGCTGCCGCTGAAAACGGTATTGGAAGCGTTCTGGCCTGGGCGATATGGCGTTGCATCACCGGCAAGGGCGCCGATGATCAGCGTTGTTCCGCCGATCATGTCCACTTCGCGGGCCTGGTAGACCTCTTCCTGGTATTCCCCCACGAGGGCGACCACTTCACAATTGGCCGGCACCCATCCAGCGGGAACCGTGTAAGTGTAGGTGCGCTCCACCGTTTCGCCGGCCACCGGGCTGCCGATGTCCTCACCCCAGGTCTCGGTGATGTGGTCGCGGAGCACCGCCATGTGGTCATAATTCGGCTGGTTACCGTTCGTGTAATCGGCTTGGAATCCGATGATGTGATTCTCCTTCACAAGCACGCTGAGGCGATCGTTACCGGCGGCGCTGGCATCGGTGTAATAGGCCACCACATGCACGGTCAATTCATTGGTGCCTTCATCAAAGGAGCTCTCCACACCGATGTTCACCGGGCTGGGCATGGCGATCATTTCATTGCTCACGCCTTCCCATTGGCCTCGGTCCAGATCATCCTCACCGTTCACGGTGTGGCGGTTCACGGTTCCAGAGGGATAGCCACCCACGGTGAAAGCGGCATCAATGGCTTCACCATCTTCGGTGCGGAAATCGGGCTGGCCACCGCTGGGGACGGCGTAGCCACCGGCATGTACGCTGATGGTGACGAACTTGTCCTTCAAGGTCGCCTCCAGGTTGGCCGCGATCTCGTGGCCTTCGGGACAGTAGCCGCAGTTCACGCCGGTGAATTCCTCCAGCAGGGCCGTGCGGTTCTGCGGGGCGGTGCTCACCAATGATTGGGCAAGGGCCAACGTTGGCGTTAGGGCCAAAAGGGTAAGGGTCTTCTTCATGCGCGTTCGTTTAAGGGCGCTGAAAGTACCGATCCCGACACGGCGGGCCGGGCACCTCGCCTTCGAACCTTGGAGGGCTGAACCGTGGGACGGTCTATCGTTCCGCCCAGATCACGTGTGCGACCGTGGCACCTACGGCTTGGAGGCTCTCCTTGCTGATGTTCGACATATTGTCGTCGTGCGTGTGCCAGGTCTTGGGAAATGCACCCGAACGCTCGTCCCATGCGATGATGTCCGCCACAGGGATACCCGTTTCCTGATGCACGACGAGGTGATCATCGATGCCCACGTAGTTCTTGGTTTCACTCAAGAAGCGATCGCCATGACCGGTCGCGGCGGCGGCCTTCCAGATCTTGCCCACCACATGGGGGGCGATGCGCATGCTGATGCCTTCCCGGGGGAATTTCGCATCGATGCTGCCGCACATGTCCAGCAGGATGCCGAAGCGCGCGCGGTAGTCTTTCACGTGCGGGTTCTTCGCCCAGTAGCGGCTGCCCAAGCACCAGGTATCTATGCTGGTCTCATCTTGCTTCGCACCCATCACTCCCTCATTGGGCGATCCCATGTCCTCCACATCGGTGAAGAAGATATCGATACCTAACGTGGGCTCCTGTTCCTGGATGTGCCGTGCCACTTCGAGCCATACGCCAACACCGCTCCCGCCATCGTTCGCACCGTCGATGGGTTCGTTCTGGCGCTCGTCATCGTGATCGGCGAAGGGCCGTGTGTCGTAATGCGCCAGCAACAGCAACCGGTCCTTTTTCTCCGGCCACCAACTGGCGATGATGTTGCGCAACGGCACGGGCTGTCCGTTGAATGCGGTAACGGTCCCCGTTTGCTGGTAGACCGTGTCCGCGCCGAAGCGTTTCAGGGTTGCCACCATCCAATCAGCGCAGGCCTTGTGCGCCGCACTGCCCGGTACGCGCGGACCGAACGCGACCTGCTTCGCTACGAAGCCGAACGCGCTGTCCGGATCGAAGAGCGGCGCGGGTACGAGCACAGGTTTCTCAGGCACGGGCACGGTACCAGGTTTAGGCCCATCGGGCGCGCACGACTTCAAAAGGAAGGCACCGATGAACATCACGATCAAGCTGATCGCGATCACAGGCCGCAACCATTTCCCCTTCTTCAGTTCCGGTCCCATGTGCTGCCTTCCTTGGTGTCCTTGATGCTGATGCCCACTGCCGCCAACTGGTCGCGGATCTTGTCGCTCAGCGCGAAGTTCTTCGTCGCCTTCGCATCGGCGCGCATAGCGATGATCAGTTGCATCACGCCGTCGAGCGTTCCGTCTTCGCCTTTCGCATCGTCCTCTTTCCGTAGGCCGAGCACATCGAAGAGCATGTTGTTGAACAGCGCCTGCAAACGCGTGATGTCCTCACCGCTCAAGGCGAGCTTGCCATCATTCGCCGAGTTGATCATGCGCACGCCATCGAACAAGTGCGCGATGAGGATCGGTGTGTTCAGGTCGTCGTTCATCGCGTCGTAGCAGTTCTGCTCGAGGGTGGAGATCGCTGCCTCCTGCCCACTGCTGCTGCCACTGCCGACTTTCATTTTTTCAAGCGTCTCCACAGCAGCCATCATCTTCTCCAAACCCTTGCCCGCCGCTTGCATCGCCGCGTTGCTGAAGTCCAGCGTACTGGCATAGTGGCATTGCAGCATGAAGAAGCGCACCGTCATCGCACTGTACCCGCGCTCCAACAACTTGTGGTTGCCGGTGAGCAGTTCCTCTGGTGTGAACCCGTTGCCTTCGCTCTTGGCCATCTTCCGGCCGTTCACGGTAAGCATGTTCCCGTGCATCCAGTAGCGCACGGGCACCGTGCCATCCGCCGCGATGCTCTGCGCGATCTCGCATTCGTGGTGCGGGAACTTCAGGTCCATGCCACCGCCGTGGATGTCGAAGGTGAGGCCGAGGTACTTCGTGCTCATCACGCTGCACTCCAAGTGCCAGCCGGGGAATCCTTCGCCCCAAGGCGATGGCCAGTGCATCAGGTGCGTCGCTTCCGCTTTTTTCCAGATGGCGAAGTCGAGCGGTGAGCGCTTCTCCTCCATCCCCTCCGTGTCGCGCGTGTTGGTCATCAGCTCATCGATCTTCCGGCCGCTGAGCTCCCCGTAGTTGTGCTTCGCCGCGAACTTGGGTACATCGAAGTAAACGCTGCCGTTCACCTCGTAGGCGTAGCCGTTGTCGATGATGCGTTGCACCATCTTGATCTGCTCGATCAGGTGCGCCGT
The DNA here is from genome assembly GCA_031421755.1 of Flavobacteriales bacterium. Taxonomy (GTDB): domain Bacteria; phylum Bacteroidota; class Bacteroidia; order Flavobacteriales_F; family PHOS-HE28; genus PHOS-HE28. Next base: position 12,122 of record JANOPI010000073.1, read on the forward strand.
GGCCGTCGGCTCGATGCTCGGGTTCTTCAGGTTGAAGAGCCGCATCACATCGTGGAAACCGTTCGTGTACTTCTGCACGATCTCCATCGGCTCCAGTTGCTCCAACCGCGCGCGCTTCGCGATCTTGTCCTCGCCAGCGTCCACGTCATCCACCAGGTGGCCCACATCGGTGATGTTGCGCACGTAACGCACCTTGTAACCGATGTGGCTGAGCCAGCGGTAGAGCACGTCGAAGGTGGTGAAGCTGCGCACGTTGCCGAGGTGGACGTCGCTGTACACGGTAGGCCCGCACACGTACAATCCAACGTGCGGCGGGTTCAACGGCACGAACTCCTCCTTCTTCCGCGTAAGCGTGTTCGTGAGGTGGAAAGGCAGGGTCTTCGGGGTGGACATGGCAGGGCTGAAGCGGCCGCGAAAGTAGGATGGTGCCGCCAGCGCACCGGTTATTGCTCAGTGCTCGATCCTTATCCAGTGCTTGGCCAACAATCCAGGAAGGCCGTCCACCGAGAACCGAGCACCCTTCATGCGGTTCTGCTCCGGGTCTATGGTGAAGTCCTGCGCCGTGCGGAAGTCCGCGCGTTGCAGGTCGCAATTGTCGAATACGGCGTCCGACAGGTCACAACGGTCGAAGGCCACGCCGCTCAGGTCCGCACGTGTGAAGTCAGTGCCGTGCATACGACAACTCACCAACCGTGTACGCTGGAGGGCCATGCCTTGGAAGGAGCAAGCGTCCATGATGCAATCGGTGAATGTTGCCGAGAACAAGCTGGTCTGCCCATGATCGAAGGAAACGCCGAGCAACTTGCAGTTAGCGAACACGCAATCGCGGATGCTGGTACGCACCACGCGCGCCATGCTCAGTTCGCAGTTGTTGAAGGTGCATTCCGAGAAGGATCGGGCGGAAAGATCGGCGCGCGTGAACGTGCAGCGTGTGAAGGTGCAGTGCTCGTACTGGCCCGGCGGCAAGGGCTCTTTGGTGAAGTCGATGCCGGTGTAGGGCTGGTCTTCGGTGCGAGAAGCTGCCATGAATCCACGCGAAAGTACCGCCGATGGAGGGGATGAACGGGATAGACGCCGATAGTCGCAGCCTTCAGCGGCGACGGCGTTGGAAGTAAGGGTCGCGGTAGCGTGCTGTCGGTGACGGCTCTGCGATTTCGACCGGAGGCGGATCAGGGCGTCGGAGCGATGGATCACGGATTTCCTTGTAGCCGTCGGCACGATACTCCTCCAACACCTTAGCCTTCAACATTGGAAAGTGCTCAAGGATGATCCGGATCGTAGGATTCTCGCGGCCGATGAAGAAGATCCAAATGTGCTTGGACTGACAGAGCGCACGCACTTCCGTTTCTTCCGCCCGGTATTGTACCTCGACGAAATCCCAACTGTTCTTCGTCGCACTGAGATGGAACACGCGCAAGGAAGTGATCTGTTCAGGCTGGACGACCATTTTCCCGACGTGCAACGCACCGTGCCAACAATGAACAGGTTGGAGCTCGAACCGAGTATACGTGAAGAGGTCGATGAGCGAATAGACCAACAACACGAAGATGCAAAGACCCAGGCCTATGAGATAACTGTCGAAGCGATGAACTCCGAGGAAGTATGCCAAGGGAATGATGACGATCCAGTTCGAGAATAGCTGCCTCTCCCAGAACGTCCCGCTTGCCCGTTTCATAGTGGTGGCACCAAGATTACCGAGGCTATGCGAAAGTACCGCCGATAGAGAGGATGAACGGGTTGGCCGTTGTAGTGATGGTGGAATGCGGGAGGCGCAAGCGCCTCGGAGTGCTTAAGCCACGGATGCTCACGGATACACACGGATAGAGTAATTCCAAGGTCCGTGAGCATCCGTAGTTGGTATCCGGCGCGGCTGTTCAGAGCACCATGCGCTTCCATTCCAGCTTTAGGCGTTTGAAGTTGATGACCAGACCCACAGGGAGCGCGGTGAGCTGGAGGTAGTTGATCATCAGGCCTTGCTCATGTTTCGTGATACCATCGATGACTTTCGCGTCCACTACGATGCGGTCGTACACGACGATGTCGGGGATGTAGTTGCCGACGTTGCGGCCCTTGTAGAGGACTTCGTACTGCGGTTGTTGTATGAAAGGGATACCGCGCAGCTCGAACTCGATACACAAGGCGCGCTCGTAAGGCTTCTCCAGGAGCCCAGGTCCCAGCACGTTCATGACCTCGAAAGCGGCCCCGAGGATGGCTTCGGTTTCTTGTTTGAAGATGAGCTTCTCGGCTTCCATTTGGTCGTAGTTGATCGGTGATGCCAACATAGGACAAAGTGCGGGTGGAGGCGCAAGCGCCTCGGAATGCCTAGGCCACGGATGCTCACGGATCTTCACGGATAGAGCTTGGCTCATGCATTCATCCGTGTGTATCCGTGGTCGCATTCGCAAGCGCGCGATTGCGCGCCACGGCTGCTTGCGGAGAGTGGATCACCGATCGCATTCATCCGTGTATATCTGTGAGTATCCGTGGCCTGCTTTTGCATTCGCGCGCTTGCGCGCTACACCAGTTCGTACATCTTCCCCGGCAAGCTCCTCACCACCCCATTGAACTCCAGCGTCAGCAGCACCGCACTCGCCTTGTGCGCCATCATCCCGCATGCGAAGCATAACGAATCGATATCCAATTTGCCTTTCTCCTTCAGCACATCCACGATGGCCTGCTCCTCCGGCTGCAGCTCGGTGAAGAGCGCTGACTGAACGCCGACCTTCTTCTTCGCCGTGGGCAGCCACTCCATCAGTTTGAGTACATCGGTTGCGCCGGTGATCAGGTGCGCCTTGCTGTCTTTGATCAATCGGTTGCAACCCTCGCTCTTCGCATCCGTGGGTCGCCCGGGGAAGGCCATCACTTCGCGGTCGTAGCTGTTGGCGATGTCGGTGGTGATGAGCGAGCCGCCTTTCGCCGCGCTTTCAATGACGATGGTGCAATCCGTGAGTCCGGCGATCAGGCGATTGCGTGCGGGAAAATTGCCGGGCACGAACTTGGATCCGCTGGTGAGTTCGCTCACGAGCGCGCCCTGCTTCAACATCTCTTTCGCAGTGCCCGCGTGGTCGCCCGGATAGATACGATCCAATCCATGCGCTACGCAGCCAATAGTGTTGAGCCCGACCTTCAGCGCGGTGCGATGCGCGGTGATGTCGATGCCGTACGCAAGACCGCTCACGATCATCGCACCGCTTTCCTTCAGGCCTTCCACCAATTCTTCGCACATGCGCTTGCCGTGTTCTGTCGGTGCGCGTGTACCGACGATGGCCACACTGCGTGCAGGATCCAGTTCCGCATTTCCGCGAACGAACAGCAGTACGGGCGCGTCGTCGCAGTTCTTCAGCCGTTGCGGATACTCGGCATCCAGGTAGAACAGCGCGCGCAGCTTGTTCTTCCGCACGTAGGCCAGTTCCTTCTCGGCTTCGTGCAGCACCTTGGTGTTCTGGATGGAAGCGGCGAGCACTGGCCCGATGCCCGGCACCTTCTCCTGCAAGGTCTTGCGCACCTTTTTGTCAGTGAAGAGCGGATCGACCCCGCCGCAATACGCTACAAGGTTGCGTGCGTTCACCGGGCCGATGCCTTTCAGCATGGACAGGGCGATGCGATGAATGAGTTGTTGGTCCTCCATGGCGGATGAAGTTCATCATACGCCGTGGAGAGAACCGGCAGCCTGCTACTTTGGCCGCACCCCATGAACGGTGGACTGCGGCGAGCACAATAGTAAACGCCACGATGAGAACCGCCCTGCTATCCTTCTTTATCGCCTTCGCGGCACTGTGTTTCGCCCAGAGCGGAAGCGTGCAGGGCGTGGTGAGTGACGCCGCTTCACGCGAGCCGATCCCGGGGGTGAGCATCCTGTTCGCGAGCGGCCGATCGGCCAGCACGGATATCAATGGGGCTTTCACCATCGCACTGCCCATGGGGGACTACACCGCACTTTTCCGCAGCATCGGATATGCCGACAAACAAGTACCCCTTCATGTGGAAGACGGTATCATGCAAACGCTCACGATCGGCATGGAACCGAGCGCTTCACAGTTGGACCAAGTGGTGGTGAGCGCGGGCAAGTTCGAACAGCGTGTGGGAGAAGTGACTGTTTCCATGAGTGTATTGCCGCCGAACATCGTGCGCGATCGCAACACGACCTCGCTGGAAGATGTGGTGGGGCAAGTACCGGGAGTTGTCGTTGTGGACAACGACCCGCAGATCCGCTCCGGCAGCGGGTTCAGTTTCGGTGCGGGCAGCCGGGTAATGATCCTGGTGGACGACCTACCGATCCTGAGTGGTGATATCGGACGGCCACAGTGGAGTTTTCTGCCGATCGAGAACCTGGAACAGATCGAGGTGATCAAAGGGGCCAGCAGTGTACTTTATGGGAGCGCTGCACTCAGCGGCGTGATCAACGCGCGCACGGCCTATCCGCGACTGGATCCGCGTACGCGCGCCACCGTGTACGGAGGCATCTGGGACACGCCGGGGCATGCGCCTGCGAAGTGGTGGGATGCGAACCCACCGATCTTTTCGGGTGCCAGTTTCAATCACGCACAGCAGTTCGGGAACTTCGATCTGGTGTTCGGAGGCATGGCCTTCGCTGACCAGGGCTTCATCGGTCCCGAACGGCTCACCGCGGACAGCCTGCCGAACAGCGATGCCGCCCGCGTAGGGCCGGGCGGGTACGAGAACCGCATCCGTTTCAACTTCGGGACGCGCTGGCGGAACAAGAAGGTGAGCGGGCTCAACTATGGCCTTAACGGCAACGTGCTGAAGAGCCGGAGCAGCACCGTGCTGGTGTGGGACGATACGGACAAGGGACTCTACCGCTCGGAACCCGGAACGCTCACCCGCACGACGGGGACTCAATACTACCTCGATCCGTACATCAACTATCGCGGTCCCCGCGGCATGCGGCACATCATCCGGGCGCGGTATTACTACCAGGACTTCGAGAACGACAACGAACAGGGCAACCGCAGCGGCATGCTCTTCACCG
>JANOPI010000074.1:0-3045 GCA_031421755.1 Flavobacteriales bacterium
CTCTGGGACATCGCCAACACCCTGCGCGGCAAGATGAGCGCGGACGACTTCCGCGACTACATCCTCGGCTTCATCTTCTTCAAGTACCTCAGCGAGAAGATTGAGCTGTATGCGGACCAGGACCAAATTCATAGCGGGCTCACACCCACCATGTTCTAAGTCCATACCAATGGTAGCCAAACAAGAACCCAACAACGAACCCAGTGCTACTGGCAAAGAGGCGAAGCCAACCGTTGGTAGCGGCTTTCTACTGTGGATCCGGGTACTAATAGCCGCATTGCGGCACCATCTGTACCTCCGCTCTTTTTCAGCGGCTGCGCATGGTGACGACAAGTCCAAAGCCCAAGGCCTCGAGTACCGAACACTCTACCGTTTGCGTGTGATCAACTTCGGCGGTGAAAGTCTCAAAATGATCTACAGTTTGATGAAAGCGATCGGACTAACGACAGCGACCATCGTGCTCATGCAGTTGATACTCAAGACCAAGATCGTATTCGATGGTTCAAGGCCAGTGGATTGGTACCTCATCATGGTCTATGCCGCTTGGGTCATCAGTTTCATGGTACTCTTGATCACATACGAAGCACCGATGTATGGCTCGCTCCTATTATTCACTATGCCACCTTGGTGGGTAACCGTTTTGCCAGCGGGCTTCATCGTACTTGAGTTCATGGCCTTTGCCATCATGGCCCCTCAGATATTCACTGAAGCCGTTGACAAAGAGCACCCTTGGCCTTGGGTGGATATCCTTGGCCGGTGGTTACTGGTGAACGGCATTTACCACATACTCATCAGTACATTCTGTTCGCGCGCTGTGGCTTACACAGAAGGTGTACTAAAAGGCGTTGCGGGGTCGGTGATGGCGAATGCGCTACACCGATATCTGAAATTCCTAGATATCGAACGCTTCGGATCACGGCTGATGGGCATCGTATCACTCATCGCCTCGTTCATATACTGGCGTAGTGATGACCGTTCTGTCGGTTCGTTGTTTTGGATGGCAAGCATTGCCTTGTTGATCGCCATGCTCTTCGGTGTTGCGATCTCGTTGGTGAAGCAATACGAGAAGAGAACTGTGGTGGATCAGCTTTGTAACCTCAATGACAAGGCAGCATAGTCAGTACATAGCAGTGCTGAGAACCGCTGGCCACCCTCCCTCAATGCTGAACCTGTCAAGTACCTGAGAACGAAAGGTTGCTTACCCACCCCATGACCGCCAAACTCCGCCTCGAAGCCACCCTCTGGGACATCGCCAACATCTTTCGTAGCAAGATGGGTCCGGATGACTACCGCGACTACATTCTCGGCTTCATCTTCTTCAAGTACCTCAGCGAGAAGATGGAATTGTATGCCGACCAGATCCTGCACCCAGATGACATCGGCTACGACGAACTGCTGAAGGTGAACGCGGGTGAGGAAGTGAAGAAGAAAGGGAAGAAGGTCACCAAGAAGGAAGTCAGCGAGTACCTCATCGCCGTTCGGGACCTCAGCGTGGAGCACCTCGGCTACTTCCTGGAGCCCGAAGAGCTCTTCAAGAACATCGTGCCCACCGGCGAAGAGGCCGAAGGTGCCGATGCGCCCTTCATCCTGGACAAGCTCACCGCCGTGCTCCGCCACATCAGCGACAGCACGCGCGGGCACGAGAGCGAGGACGATTTCGCCAACCTCTTCGAGGACCTCGACCTTACCAGCAGCAAGCTCGGCAAGGGCGAGAAGGACAAGAACAACCTGGTGGTGAAAGTGCTGCGCAAGCTGGCCACCGTGGACTTCGAGCTGAACGACCCCGCGCACGATGTGCTGGGCGATGCCTACGAATACCTCATTGCGCAGTTCGCCAGCGGCGCGGGCAAGAAGGCCGGCGAGTTCTACACCCCGCAGGAGGTGAGCACCGTGCTGGCGCGCATCGTTACCACCGGCAAGAAACGGCTGAAGGCCGTGTACGACCCCACCTGCGGCAGCGGCTCCCTGCTGCTGCGCGTGAAACGCGAAGTGCTGGATGTGGGCACCATCTACGGGCAGGAGATGAACCCCACCACTTTCAACCTGTGCCGCATGAACATGATCATGCACGATGTGCATTACCGGCAGTTCGATGTGCGCAACGAGGACACGCTGGAGCGCCCGCAGCACATGGAGCACCGCTTCGAGGCCATCGTGGCCAACCCGCCCTTCAGCGCGCAATGGAACGCCGGGCCCACTAAAAGCACGGACGACCGTTTCAGCGCACCGGGCAAACTCGCGCCCAAGACCAAGGCCGATTTCGCCTTCCTGCTGCACATGCTGCACCACTTGGATGAAGGTCAGCCTTCGCGCGGCGCTTCGGCGACCGAAGGAGGAACGCTGGCCTGCGTATTGCCCCATGGCGTGCTGTTCCGCGGGGCGGCCGAAGCGCACATCCGCGAATACCTGATCCGGGACCTCAACGTGCTCGATGCCGTGATCGGCCTGCCCGCCCAGATCTTCTACGGCACCGGCATACCCACCAGCATCGTGGTGCTGAAGAAGGGCCGCAAGACGGATGATGTGCTCTTCATCGACGCCAGCCAGCACTACGAGAAGGTGAAGACGCAGAACAAGTTGCGCGCGGAAGATGTGGACCGCATTGTAAGCACCTACCGTGAACGCACCGCGCAGCCGAAGTACAGCCACGTGGCCAAGCTGGACGAATTGAAGACCAACGGCTACAACCTGAACATACCGCGCTACGTGGACACCTTCGAGGCCGAGGAAGCCGTGGACCTGAAGGCCGTGGCGAAGGAACTCGTCGCTTTGGAGAAGGGGATGAAGGAGACGGATGCAGACTTGGCGAAGTATTGCAAGGAGTTGGGAATTGAAATGCCCTTCGCGTGATGCAGGATGTGACCGTGACGGAAAAAGTATTAGCACCACCGCTCCGTTTCTCGGCGTTCAGTGAAGCGTGGCAGAGGAGGAAGCTGGGTGCTGTTTCGGACTTTGTTACCAGTGGCTCTCGTGACTGGGCGCAGTACTATGCTCCTGAAGGAAGCGTGTTCGTTCGGATGACGAATCTTCCGAAGCGAGGCATTT
>JANOPI010000075.1:0-1538 GCA_031421755.1 Flavobacteriales bacterium
GGCAGGGTGGAGGTGTTGGAGGCAAAGATGCCGCCAGCGATCAGCATCGGCTCGGCTTCTTTCGTCACTTCGGCCTTGAGATCCCGTTTCTCGAACACCGCTTCGATGATGAGATCGCAGCCCGCGAGGTCCTTGACGTCGGCCGTCGCCTTGATGAGCATGAGCTGAGTCGGGTCTTTCTTCCTGCGCTCGAGGATTTTCGCGCTGTAGGCCTTGCCCGCTTCGGCCTTCTCCAGGAAGACATCCTTCAGCACGCAGGGCACGCCGCGATTCATGTTGGCCCAGGCGATGCCGCCGCCCATCATGCCGGCGCCGAGGATGCCCACCTTGGTTGCCTGCCATTTCGGCACGCCCTTCGGCCGCGAAGCGCCGGACTTGATCGCGCCGCGGTTGAAGAATAGCGAGATGAGATTTTTCGCCACGCCGCCCACGGCGAGTTCGGCGAGGTAGCGCGATTCGATGCGCAGCGCGGTGTCGAAGTCCACATAGGCGCCTTCCACCATCACCGCCATGATCGCCTTGGGCGCCGGATACAGGCCGCGTGTCTTCTCGATCAGCATCGCCGGCGCGACCGACAGCATCTGCGAGACTGCCGGGCTGGACGGCGTGCCGCCCGGCATGCGGTAGTTGTCGGCGTCCCAGGGTTGTTTGGGTGACGGATTGGCGACGATCCATTCCCGCGCCATCCTGAAAAGGTCCTCGCGGTTCGCGGCTAGGCCCTGCACCAGGCCCAGCTTGGCAGCCTCCTGCGGCCGCATCGTTTTGCCCTCGACCAGATAGGGAAACGCAGCCTGAAGGCCGAGCAGGCGCACGGTCTTGGTGATGCCGCCTGTGCCGGGAAGCAGGCCGAGCGTCGCCTCCGGCAGGCCGAGCTGGATCGAGGCATCGTCAAGCACGAGTCGGCAGTGCGCGCACAGCGCGATCTCCCAGCCACCACCCAGCGCCGCACCCTCGAGCACCGCGACCACCGGGATACCGAGTTTTTCCAGCGCGCGCATCTGCTTCTTCACCGACTCGACCCAGCGGAACACCTTCGGCCCGTCGTTCGGTCCGTACTTGAGCAGGTCCTTCAGTTCCGCGCCGGCGAAAAAAGTTTTCTTCGCCGAGGCCAGGATCACGCCCTTGGTGAGCGTCTTTTCGAGCGCGAGGCGCTCCACCGTCGCGGTGAATGCCGCATCCCAGGCCTCGGTCATGGTGTTCACCGGGGCGTCGGGGGCGTCGAAGGTGAGGGTGACGATGCTTTCCGGGTCTTTTTCGAATTTAATAGGCATTAAAGACGTTCAACAATGGTGGCGATACCCATGCCGCCGCCGACGCAGAGCGTCGCCAGGCCGTAGCGCCCGCCGGTGCGGTGCAGCTCGTCGATGATCGTGCCGAGGATCATGCCGCCGGTCGCGCCGAGCGGATGGCCCATGGCGATCGAGCCGCCATTGACGTTGACCTTCTCCATGTCCAGGCCCATGTCCTTGACGAAGCGCAGCACGACGGCCGCGAACGCCTCGTTGATCTCAACGAGGTCGAGGTCGTCGGCGGTCAGG
>JANOPI010000076.1:0-8150 GCA_031421755.1 Flavobacteriales bacterium
GATCGGAACCAGTGGTGCCCCTTGGCCACCTAGCGCCACATCCTTGCTGCGGAAGTCCACGATCGTGGACAAGCCCGAAGAAGCCGCAATGGCCGCTCCGCATCCGATCTGCGCCGTGAAGCCATTGGTCGGTTGGTGAAAGGCCGTATGGCCATGAGATGCCACCAGATCGGCAGGTCCATGCACGGTCAAAAATGGGCGAACGGTTTCTCCAATGAACCGTCCCAGTTGAACGTGGGTCTCTGCCAGCGTGAGCGCACTGGCCGAACTGATATGCAGTAACCGCGCGAGGAGTTCTTTCGGAAACGCCGCACTCCCACAACCGACAACCCGGTGTTGGACCTTTCCCTGCTCCGCGTGGAATTCGCAGAGCGCAAGATCGACCCCATCCAGTGAGCTGCCGCTCATGACACCAATTATGCGCATCTGTTTCATCCCGATGGCCGGGGGGACGAAGTTGCTGCCTGGATCCGTTCCCGTGACCACATACGGCAGTGGTTTCTTGACATCCGGCCTTCTACCTTTGGCCACTACATCCGCAGACCCTTCCCATGCAAGATATCGCCACCCAGACCGGATTCAGTTTCGAGCTCACCGAGGAACAAAAGGCCGTACGCGAGGCGGCCCGCGACTTCGCCCAGAACGTGCTCAAGCCCGGCGTGATCGATCGTGACCGAGAGCAGAAGTTCCCGACGGAAGAGATCAAACAGCTCGGGGAGCTTGGCTTCCTCGGAATGATGGTGAGCCCCGAATACGGCGGAGGCGGTATGGATACCGTTAGCTACGTGCTTGCCATGGAGGAGATCAGCAAGATCGATGCGAGCTGTTCCGTGGTAATGAGCGTGAACAACAGTTTGGTATGCTGGGGTCTGGAGCAGTTCGCGAATGAGGAGCAGAAGCGGAAGTACTTGGTGCCACTGGCGAAAGGGGAGAAGATCGGCGCGTTCTGCCTGAGTGAACCGGAGGCGGGCAGCGATGCGACGAGCCAGCGCACGTCGGCCATCGACATGGGCGATCACTACCTGCTGAATGGCACCAAAAACTGGATCACCAATGGCGGCACGGCCAGTACTTATCTCGTTATGGCCCAGACCGATGCGGCGAAAGGACACCGCGGCATCAACTGTCTGATCGTGGAGAAAGACATGCCCGGCTTCGTTGTGGGCGCGAAAGAGGACAAGCTCGGTATCCGTGGTAGCGACACGCATACCCTGATGTTCCAGGACGTGAAAGTGCCTAAGGAGAACCGGATCGGTGAGGATGGCTTCGGATTCAAGTTCGCCATGAAAACCTTGGCGGGTGGCCGCATCGGCATCGCGTCACAAGCGCTCGGCATCGCCAGCGGCGCGTTCGAACTCGCGCTCGCCTACAGCAAGGAGCGCAGGGCGTTCGGCAAGATGATCAGTGAGCATCAAGCGATCCAGTTCAAATTGGCCGATATGGCCACGGAGATCGAAGCCGCGCGTTTGCTCTGCCTGAAAGCCGCTTGGATGAAGGACCAGCACTTGGACTATGCCATGGCGAGCAGTATGGCCAAGCTCTTCTCCTCGGAGGTGGCCATGCGCCACACGGTGGAGGCCGTTCAGATCCATGGCGGATACGGCTATGTGAAGGAGTACCACGTGGAGCGACTGATGCGCGACGCCAAGATCACGCAGATCTACGAGGGTACCAGCGAGGTGCAGCGCATCGTGATCGGGCGAGGGGTGCTCGGGGCCTGATCCTATCGTGCAGTAAGCACGGGTCCCAGATCGTACCTGCTACAAGCGCGGACTACAGGATCGATCGTGTCGCGCTGAACGTGTGGTTCCCAGAACATCCACGCTACAAGCACGGGCGGGCCAGATCAAAGTGCGGGAGAAAGAGTCTCCAGCTTTGTGCCGCGAGACCCTTTTACGAGGATCATTCTTCCCGTAACGGGGTTCTCCATGAGGAACCCCAGCGCCTCTTGGGCATCGGCGAATGCCCTGATGCCCGCAGCCCGGTGTTCGCTGAACTCAGGACCTACGTAGATCGCGTCGAGGCCGGATCCTGTCACCAGCGCGATCAATGCGGCGTGTTCCTCCGAACTCACGCCGCCCAACTCTTTCATGCCGCCGAGGATCGCCAACTTGCTCCCATCGTAACGCAGCGATGCGAAGTTCTGGATAGCAGCCGCCATACTGCTCGGGTTGGCGTTATATGCGTCCATGATCACCTGGTTGCGACCGGTATCAACGAACTGGGATCGGTTGTTCGTGGGCGTGTATTCGCAGATGGCATTCGCGATCACGTCATCCGGAACGCCGAAATGCTGACCGATGCACGCGGCGACCAGGACATTGGACGCGTTGTATGCCCCGATCAGCTTTGTGAGCGGTGCCATTCCCCCACACGCATCCGCAGTGGAGAAATACACACGTAGGAATGGCCCGTCCTCTGGTTCCGAGCGCCATGTTTCGCCGAGCGTGTCGCTGCCGAACTGGTTGCCGTACGTAACCCGTGTTATGCCTTCACTCTTGGTCATGAGCAGATCGTCATCCGTGTTCACGAAGAGCGTGCCTTTCCGCTGCCGGATGAAGTCGTACATCTCCGTTTTCGCCTTCACCACGCCCTCGTAGCTCCCGAATCCCTCCAAGTGAGCGCGGCCGATGTTGGTGATCAGCCCGTGCGTAGGCTCGGCGATGTTGACCAGTTCGGCGATGTCCCCGACATGGTTCGCGCCCATTTCGATGATGGCGATGCGATGCGCTTTGGTCAGGCGGAGCAAGGTGAGCGGAACACCGATGTGATTGTTCAAGTTCCCCGTTGTGGCCAGGGTGGGGTAGTAGGCGCTCATCACCGCATGGACCAGTTCCTTGGTTGTCGTCTTCCCATTCGTGCCTGTTATGGCGACCACCGGGATATTGAACAAGCGCCGATGATAGCGGCCCAGCTCCTGAAGCGCGGCGAGCACATCGGGAACCAGCAAATAGCGCTCATCAACAACTACTGACGGGTCATCGACCACGGCGAACGAGCAACCGCTCTCCAGCGCTTTGGCCGCGAATGCGTTCGCATCGAAGTTCGGTCCCTTCAGCGCGAAGAAGATACCTCCAGTCAACAATTGCCGTGTGTCGGTGCAGCCGCCTGAACTTTTAAGGAACGCGCTGTACAGGTCTTCGATCGGTACCATCGGGTCCAAAAGAAAGACCCCTCGGCTTGCCGAGGGGTCTTTGAAGAAGATCTTCTGCTGACGATCGCCCGTTACTTGTTCAGCTTCGTGCGGCGCTTATCGTCTCCAAGTCCGACCGGACTGCCCACACGGGTCATCGCACAGCGGAAACCGATCGTTGCGGTGCTCTGGCGCTCGTCCAAGTAGCGGCGCGTGCCGGGGTTGGCCCAATAGATGCGGTCAGCCCAACTTGCTCCTTTGTAAACGCGCGCGTGGTCGCTGATCAGCGTGAGGTAATCCTGGAAGGAGACCTCGCCGGAATTCGCATACATGCCACCTGTCTCAGGTTCTTCACCTTGGGCATAGAATACGCTGCTCTCCAGATCGCCATCCTTGAAATCGATGTTGTCGCTCTCCTGATAATTGCGGCGATCGATGTTCTCCTCGACCGTCACATTGCGCTCCTGCACTTCACCGGGTTGCTCGCTCTGGTAATCGCTGATGCCTGCCAGCAGTTTTGGGCAGATCTCCAGGTCCTGCCCTTTGATAATGTCCACCATGTCCTGTACGTTCTGCTGAGCGGGATCACCCTTGCGCGTGTTCTGGAATTCTTCAGCCTGCACGATCTTGACCATCAGGTCGTCGATCAGCTTGCCTTCTTCGTCCGTCACTCGTCCTTCCATGCGCTTCTGGAACTGTTCGAGCCAGCCTTTGATCCCTTCAATGTCATAGATGACTTTGTCATACTTGTCCTTGATCCCACCATCACTGTTCAGCACCTTGGTCCTGAACACGTTCCCTCGGAAGGGACGGAAGTCATCCTTGTCCTCGGGGCTCAGCGGACGATAAACGTCCATCACCCACTCGCTCACGTTGCCGGCCATGTTATAAAGTCCGTAATCGTTCGGCCAATAGCTGAACACCGGAGAGGTGATGTCGGCGTTGTCGTTCAGGCTGCCCGCCACCCCCATGTAGTCACCACGACCACGCATGAAATTGCCACGGAAGTCCCCATAGAACGCACCGCCTTTCTTGCGGCTGTCATAACGCACCCAATGGCCGTTCCAAGGGTAGATACGACGCTCCACGATGCGCTCGTCCACCGTATTTCCAACCAAGCCGTAGGAAGCGTATTCCCACTCCGCTTCCGTGGGCAGGCGATACCGCGGCAACAAGATGCCGTCCTCCATCTTTACGTTCCGCGTGTCCTTGTTCGGATTGAAGTCCTGGACCCCGTCCACCTTTTTTCCGCTCTCGTACTGGCCGGCCAGGTAGCTGTCCGTGGTGAAGTGGTCCTCGTTGATCTGATTCGGGTAGTGCTCGAAAAGGCCCTCGCGGATCAGGATCACCTCGTTCACGCGGTCCGTACGCCATGCGCAATAGTCGTTCGCTTGCAGCCAGTTCACGCCCACCACTGGATAGTCGCGATAGGCCGGATGGCGCAGGTAATACTCAACGTAAGGTTCCGTGAAGGCGAGCTTGCTCCTCCAGACCAAGGTATCCGGCAGGGCTTTTTTGTACACCTCCGGGAAGTCGGCGCCATACACACGGTCCAACCAGTACAGGTATTCCAACCAATAAGAATTCGTGACCTCTACCTCATCCATGTAAAAAGATGACATGGTGACTGTGCGCGGGATATTGTCCCAGTCGTGCGTCAGTTCATCGGTCACGCGGCCCATTGTGAATTGGCCTCCTTCGACCAGGATGAGGCCGGGCCCGTTCTCCTGCTCCTCGAATGGGGCCTTTTCGAAGCCCCCGTTCTTCGAGTCGTTATAGTTCCACCCGGTGGCACCGCTCTTCTCGAACTGACAACCGCTCAACAGCGCCGCTCCGGCGATGATGAGGCCTATGTTCAGCGACTGGTTCATGGTCTTTGGGTTTTCGTACCCGCCTTCATGCGGATCTGGATCCTTTGTCAGAACGTGGGGCAAGGCACCGTGCGTACCCGGCGACGTTTTTTCTTGCAATTGAATTGCAGCGTGAGGCTCACCTCATGCGAACCCGCCGTTGCGGTGGTGAGCTTGCTGGTGGTCACATCGTAGCTGTAGCCGAACTTGAAGCGTTCTCCATGGAAACCGATCAGGGCGATGAATGCATCCTTGGAGCGGTACCAGACACCGGCGATGATCGGGCCGTGGTCCACATACAATCCCAAGTTCAATTGGCGGAATTCGGACTGTTGCATATACAGCACATTGGGCGCAAGCTTGGTCTTCGGGGTGCCGTACTTGCCCTTCATACCCAATGGGATCGCCGCACCGGCGTGGCCCGTGAGTTTCATAGGCATTTTGCTCTCTCCCACGATCAGCGATTCGTTCGGCTGGGTAAGGTGATGGGCCGCGAAGCCGACGAAGAACACATCCGTGTAACCGAGTGCGCCCGCCGAAAAATCCGCTCCCCCGACGTTCCCTCCGCGCGGTACATCATTGGTCTGATAGATGAACCCCCGATTCGGGTCGATCATGTCGCCAAAAGTGAGCTTGTTCCAGTCCAGCGACTTCTGGAAGTAGGTGGCTTGGAAGCCGACTTTTATGGAGAATTTCCGGCTTACCGCCTGGGTGTAGGAGTAGATGCCACTCACCGTGGTGGTGGTCAACGTGCCTTTACCAGCCTGATCGTTGGTAACGAGCAGGCCAAGCCCGCCCATGATACCCCGAACGTCCTGATCGTAGCTGGCGCTGGTGGTAACGAATGTGCCCGACAATGCGGGCCATTGGTTACGATAGTTCAACGCAACCCTTGGACAACGCGCGGTGCCCGCGAATGCCGGGTTCAGGTACAGGGGATTCGCATAGAACTGGGTGAATTGCGGGTCCTGCCCCATGGCGGAGAGGGGACCCAAAATGCCCAGTAACAGCCACAGGGCCGCACGCCCAACGGTCCTTCTCTTCATGCTCTCGTACAGTTCATTGCCCGGTGCAAGCGCCAAGTATACGGATCGCTTCCGGGAAGGGTTCGTGCAGCCTGATCCGCAATAAGACGGAACCATACCCGTTGGTCGTGTGTCTCAAACACGAGGGCCGAAGGTAGTTGTTCAGTCCATTCGCTGTTGAAAACTTGTTGAAAGTCCTTCCCAAATGCGCCGAACCAACCTCCTGGCGGCCTTGCTGCCATTGGCTTTGGTGGCCAGCGCCCAGCGGCAACTAACAACTCCCGAAAGTGACAGCCAGCGCAGTGTAGCTCACCAGCCGAACATCCCTCCTTCTGGTCCACTGGTACAAGACAGGATCACATGGATGGAGAGGATGATGTTGGACGTGGAGCGCGGCGATCTGCCTTACATCCAAGAAATCCGAGCGCTGGGGAAGGGTAGTACGGGGGTAACGGCGTACCTGAGCGAGACGCGTTACGTGCCGTTGAGCGCGGAGGAACTGGCCAAGCTTCCAGGCCTGGGCACACCGGGGGCGGAACCTGAGACACGGGCCTTGGTCGGGATCGAACGCAAGCGGCCTGTGGGCCTGGTGCGGATCTATCCCTACCGGCGCAACCCGGCCACCGGGGTGGTGGAGCGGTTGGTGGACTACCGCTTGGACCTTGTGGAGGAGCGGAAGGCCGGTGGGGGTGGGGGAGCCAAAAGCGCGGTGTATCCCGATCATTCGAAACTGGCCACGGGTTCCTGGTACCGCTTTTCAGTGCATGAGGACGGGGTGTACCGGCTGAGCTACGCCTTCCTGCAGAGCTTGGGGGTGGATGTGAACGACCTGGCTTCGGACCGGATCAACGTGTATGGCAACCATGAAGGGTTGCTTCCCTACCGCAACAGCCATGTGCCGGCGAACGACCTGCTGGCCAACGCCATCGAGGTGGTGGACGGGGGCGATGGGCAGTTCGGCCCCAACGACCACCTGCTGTTCTACGCCACGGGCGCACAGGATTGGAGCTACACCAGTTCGGCAGGCCGCTTCCAGCATGTGAAGAACACGTACACGGACTCGGCGAGCTACTTCATCGGGTTGGACGTGGAGGACCCCAAGCGGATGGGGAACGTGGGGTTGAGCGGTGATGCGGCCACGGACGCGGTGACGGTGTTCACGGACCGTCAGGTGATCGATCGGGACCTGGTGAACCTGCTGAAGAGCGGACGGACGTGGTGCGCCGAGACGTACGACCTGACCACCACCTACAACTACAACTTCAGCGTGCCCAACCTGCGGAGCGATGAACCGTACTGCGTTGCGATCAACACGTTCAGCCGCACGATCGGCACATCCAACAGCAGCCAGTGGCGCATGAGCGTGGCCGGCCAGGAGAATATCTTCAACGATTCGGGTATTTCTGGCAACTACGCGGGCCAGTATGCGGACACCAACAACCGGGTGTTCTGCGGCCAGGCCAGCGGCCCGAACCTGCCCATCACGGTGAGCTTCCAGAAGTTCGACCCGATCAGCTCGATGGGGTGGATGAACTTTTTGGAACTGAACTGCCGACGGGACCTGAGGATGGCGGGCGACCAGATGATCTTCCGTGATCCCACTACGGTGGGAGCGGGACGGATCGGAGAGTTCACCCTGGACCAGGCCGCCAGCGTGCAGCGGATCTGGGAGATCACCGAGCCGTGGAACGCGGGGAACATCGCCTTCACGGACAACGGAGCGCAGAAGGTGTTCCGCCTGGCCACCGATACGCTGCGGCAGTTCATCGCCTTGCGCAATAGCGGATACCTGGAACCCACGGCGATAGGCCCGGTGCCCAGCCAGGACCTGCATGCGGCGGCCGAAGTGGACCTGGTGATCGTGTGCCCGCCGGAGTACCAAGGCGAGGCCCAGCGCCTGGCCGAACGGCGCATGAGTGAGGGCCTTTCGGTGGTGATGGTATCGCCCCAGCAGATCTTCAATGAGTTCAGCAGCGGGCAGCGCGATGGCACGGCGATCAAGCGCTTCATGAAGATGCTCTACGACCGCGCCGGCCAAGACCCCGAACTGCTGCCACGTTACCTGCTGCTCTTCGGGGATGGTTCCTACAACAACGTGAGCCTCTCCACCAGCAACCAGAACCTGATCCCGTCCTATCAGTC
>JANOPI010000077.1:0-2625 GCA_031421755.1 Flavobacteriales bacterium
CCGACATCAAGGCGGACCTGGACATGGACATGCCGAACATGAAGTTCACGTTCAAGGAGAACGAGGCCACCATCAACCAGCTCACCCTCGGCTTTGACGGCTGGCTCGCCATGCCTGCGGACGACATCGGCATGGACATCAAGTGGGATACCAAGAAGACGGACTTCGGAACGCTGCTCTCGCTGGTGCCCGCGGAGTTCGCCAGCAACCTGGCCGGCGTGGACATGAGCGGAAAAGCCGCCTTCAACGGGTATGTCAAAGGCACCTACAACGAGAAGCAGATGCCCGGTTTCGGCGTGGTGATCAACGTGGACAATGGCCGCTTCAAGTATCCCGATCTGCCCGCCAGCGTGGAGAACATCTTCGTGGATTGTAAGATCACCAGCCCGGAAGGCAATGATATGGACGGCATGGTGGTGGATCTGAAACGGTTCGCCCTGAGCATGGCGGGCAATCCGGTGGAAGCGCGCATGTTGTTGAAGACACCGATGAGCGATCCGAACGTGGACGCCGCACTGAAAGCCAACCTCGACCTCGCCAGCGTGAAAAAAGTGGTGCCCATGGGCACCGACGATCTGCAAGGGATCTTCAACGCCAACGTGGCCATGGCCGGCCGCATGAGCGATGTGGATGCCGGACGCTATGACAATTTCAAGGCGGAAGGATCTCTACAGTTGAAAGGCATGAACTACAAGAGCGACTCCCTGCCCTACGGTATAGGCATCAGTGATCTGCTCTTCAACTTCAGCCCGCAGTTCCTGCAGCTCGCCAATTATGATGGTACTGTTGGCGGGAGCGATCTGCACGCCACCGGACGCGTGGACAACTACCTCCAGTGGTGGCTGAAGGACAGCACGCTCGCGGGCAACTTCAACGTCACCAGCAACAAATTCGACCTCAACGAACTGATGGGGCCTTCCGCGCCTGCGGACAGTGCGGCATCAGCGGCAGATACATCCTCGCTCAGCGTGATCGCAGTGCCCAAGAAGGTCGACTTCCGCATGACCATGGGCGTGAAGCAGGTGATCTACGACAAGATGGTATTGCAGAATTGCAAGGGCGCGCTGCACGTGCATGATCAGCGCGTGGACATGAAGGACGTCTTCTTCAACCTCTTCAACGGAAGCGCGCTGATGAGCGGGGCCTACGACACGAAAAACCCAGCGAAACCCACCATCGACTTCACGTACGATGTGCGTGACTTCGACATCGAACAGACCGTGCAGTACATGGAGACCGTGCAGAAGATGGCGCCCATCGCCAACAACTGCAAAGGCGCGTTCAGCACCGACCTGAAGATGCGCTCCGATCTGGATGCCCACATGATGCCCGTGATGCAGTCGCTCACCGGTAACGGCACCTTGAAGACCAAGAGCGTGAAGATGGTGGACGTGAAGGTGCTGGAAGAGGTGAACAAGTACCTCAAGAACCCCAAGCTGGATGATCCGACCATTCAGGACATCAACTTCAGCTACGAGTTCAAGGACGGAAAGATGATCACCAAGAAGTTCCCCGTGAAACTGGATCAGGTGAAGGCCGAAGTAGAGGGGTGGACCGCCTTCGCCGACCAGTCGATCGAGTACATCATGACCGCCAAAGTTCCCACCGCCATGTTCGGCTCCGGCGCGAACCAGGCTGTGGCGGGTCTGCTCGGCAAAGCGGGTGGCGCGCTGGGCACCACCATCGAACTGCCGAAGGAGATCGATATGACCGGCAAGATCACCGGTACCGCGATGAACCCCGTCTTCAAACCCGTGTTCGGTGGCGGAGGTGGCAGCGTGAAGGATGCGGTGATCACCGAAGTGAAGGAGACGATCAACGAGGAGATCGGCAAGAAAAAGGAAGAGCTGATCGCACAAGCCAAAGCCGAGCGCGATCGCCTGATCGCTGAAGCGGAAAAGCAGGCCGCCGATGCGAAGGCCAAAGCCCGCGAGGAAGCAGCCCGTGTGAAGAAACAAGCCTACGACGCGGCGGATGCCGAACTGAAAAAAGTCAACAACCCGCTCGCCAAGGTGGCTGCCAAGATCGTGGCCGACAAGGCCAAGCAGGAGGCCGACAAGAAGGAGCAGCAGCTCATCGCCGAAGCGGACAAGAAGGCCGATGGCATCGTTGTTGTCGCACGCCAGAAAGGTGATGACCTGGTGAAGAAGGCCGAAGCGACGGATACCACGGTGAAATGATCGGAGGATGAGCGTGCTGATGAAGGAGATCCGGTTGTCGGTTGACAGTTATCAGTTGTCGGGCTGGGCGGAGCAAGCATGCGCACCCTCGATCCTGATCGCTCCGAACGCCAGCGTAGAAAGCCTGACAACAGACAACAGGCAACGGACAACAATGCGGAACCCGTGGCGAAGCGCTGCCCTCGCTCTCGTCGCGCTTACCTTCCTCGGGAGTGCATACGCCCAGGACGATCCCGGCCCTTGCGACAAGCCCACGGACAAGAAGATCACCAAGGCGCTGGACGAGGCCGCCAAGGAGAAGAACCCGACGGAGAAGCACGCGAAGCTGAAGGCCCTGAGCGATGCGAACCCGGAGTGTACCGAATGCCTCTTCCAACTCGGCCTGAGCGCCTTCAGTCGGGCCAAGGCGGGGGCCGGTGGCTTCGATGCGTGCATCAAGTACCTC
>JANOPI010000078.1:0-1629 GCA_031421755.1 Flavobacteriales bacterium
AAACCACGCCGCAAGAAGCGGTGACGGGCGCCGATGTGGTGCTCACCAACAGCAGCCGTCCGTTGCAGGGCGCTTCCCCCTATCTGTTGAACGCCGACCTCAGCTATGGGCGGACCCTGACGGACAAGGTGAAAGGCACTCTCACGCTTGCCTACAACATCTTCGGTCGTAGGGTCTTCGCTGCAGGTGCCAATGGATTGGGCGACCAGTACGAGTTGCCGGTTGGCATGCTGAACGTGATCGCACGTGCCGACATCGGTGATCGCTGGCAGGCCAACGTGAACTTTCGCAACGTGCTGGATGCCCGCACACGGTTGGAGCAGGAAACACCCAACGGCACATCGCTGCTGAACGACTACCGCAGTGGCGTCAGTATCTCTGCCGGCATCGCCTACCGGATCCTGTAGTCCTGTTCCGAAGGCATCCGGTATCCGGTTCCCGGACCCATCCACCGAACCGGGTGATGGGTTCCTTCAAAGCGATGGCTATCGCTTCAATTCGGCATCCCTACAGGTAATGTGTTCGGCCATTGTCTTAACACTGGGATCATGCGACTTAATGCAACGTTGATGCACAAGGCATGACCGCGTAAAGTGGGCCTCTGACTTTTGCGGCGGGAACAACAACCCACAAACACAAGACCCATGTTGCTGAAACGCATCCCTCTGGCCAACCTGCTCTCAGGCGCCCTGATCGCCACCATCGCCGTGGCCCCCCTTACCTCTTGCAAGAAGAAGGAAGGTTGCACAGATCCTACCGCCACCAACTTCGACCCCGATGCCGAGGACGACTGCTGCTGCGAATTCGCTGCGGCCGGTGATCCTACGACCGTGATCAACGGCGTTACCTATACCGTGCTTTCCGGCAGTGTGGGATCGAGCCGCACCTTGACTGCCGATCGCCCATGGCTGGTTTCCGGTGGTCTTTTCGTGAACAGCGGTGCAACACTCACCATTGAAGAAGGAACGCGCATCTATGCTGCTGATGATGCCACCACACCGTTCGTCAGCATTCAACGCGGTGCGCGCATCAACGCCGTTGGCACTGCCGCCAACCCGATCGTGTTCACGACCATCAAGACCATCACCGGTGGCGCTGATCGCGGTGCATGGGGAGGCATCGTCCTGAACGGATATGCACCCATCAACATCTGCGGTACCGCGGATTGCACTGCGGAAGGTGAAGGTGGTTCCGGCGTGTACGGCGGTACCAGCTCTAGTGACGATAGTGGGGTGATGAAATATGTTCGTGTGGAATACGCAGGCAAGATCCTGGGTACCGACAACGAACTGAACGGATTCTCCTTCAACGGCGTGGGATCGACAACGGTGCTGGAACATCTGCAGGCCTACAAAGGCAGCGATGATGGTTTCGAGTTCTTCGGTGGTGATGTCAATTTGAAGTGGGCGGTATCAACCGGCAACAGCGACGATAGCTTCGACTGGACCCACGGATGGCGCGGTAAGGGCCAGTTCTGGGTGGTGCAGCAAGATGCCATCACCGGCGACAATGGATTCGAGTGTGACAACTGGGAGACCGATTACACCGTGACCCCGTTCAGCGAGCCGATGATCAGCAACTTCACCCTGGTAGGAGCCAGTGATGGAAGTGCGAACCACGGCACACGCC
>JANOPI010000079.1:0-4725 GCA_031421755.1 Flavobacteriales bacterium
AGCAGATGCAGGCCCTGCGGAGCACGTTCGAACCGACCGATGACGCGCTGGCCATCGGCATCGGTGATCAGGCCCATGACTTCATGTTCGAACACGCTGATCGCGACGAGCGAGGCCGGGTCCCCTTGTACCATCCCGCGGTAGTGTGCGGCCATCGGCGGCGCCACCACCAGCCCATCACTGGCGCGGCGAACTATGAGATCAGCGGTGGTCACTTCTGCGCGTTCCAGGTCCAGGCGCATGGTCCCTCCTGATGTGGGGATATCAAGACGTAAGTGTGCTGTGGGCGAACCGATCAAAGCGCGAGCTGCGACCTCATCATACCTTAACACATCGGCGGTGCGACAGGCATCGCGCCAAAGCGCGGAGATCCCAGAGGTGTCGGACGCAAGTGAGAAAAGCTGCACCGGGGCGAAGGAGGCCCCACCCGCATGCAAAGCCGCGATGCGCTCCGGAATGGCGCGCTGCGCGATGAGGGTGGTGGTGAACCCTATCAAGGGAATGAATAAACTGCGCATGGATGATCGAAATGATGTTCAGGGGTCAACCGATCAAAGATCTGTGACTTTCCGACGCGGAACAAGGACGCACATCCGGATCCACGGTGGCCTGGCATCTGGACCCGATGTCCCGGGTAGAGTTGGTGGGAATGCCTGATCTATATTGCCGCCATGGAGCGGTACCGGGCATTCGCACGGCTGTTGCTTTCGGGAACGCTGTTCGCCGCGTTTTTGACCAGTTCGGTCCACGCTCAGCCGTGGACATTCAGTCATGCGGTCGCATCGCCCGAATGGCCTCCATTCATGCAGGGTAAACTGGGATGGAGCCTGGCCGTAAGCGGCGACCATGTAGTGGCGGGCTCACCCTTGGCGAATGATGTCGGCCTGGTGCTCTGCTACGAGCTGGATGCCTTTGTGAACACGGTGAATGATACGGTCCCCTACCAGGTGTTGACCGGAGCTGCAGGCACAGTCACTTTATTCGGGGCATCACTCGCCATGGACACGCAGACGCTCGTTACCGGGCACTGTTCGGCGTTGGATGAAGGATACTGTGAAGCACAAGCCGACGGGATATCACTGCATGTGCGGGATGGCGAAGCTTGGATGGCACAGAACGCCATCGCACGGCCCGCATGGGTGCTTGGTGCCTTCGGGCATGCGCTGGCCGTGCGAGGCGATGTGTTGGCCATCGGTGCTTACCGCAACGTTGATCAAGGCACACCCTCTCCTATTGTATACCTATACAAACGTATCAACGGACAATGGCCATTGTTGCCAAGCGACTCCTTGTCAGGCGCTGAAGCTGGTGCCGACGCCTTTGGTACCGCGCTGATGATGGATGATGAACGGCTATTGATCGGCGCCGATCTGGACGACGAGTCCGGAACGGACGCCGGAGCGGCGTACATGTATGAACGTGATACGGTGAGCGGTGTTTGGCATTTGCTGAGGAAACTGTTGGCTTCCAACGGGCTTGCTGGCGATGGTTTCGGGAGGGCACTGGCGCTCGATGCCTCCCGATGCGTGGTGGGCGCGCCCGATCGCATCGTTGACGATATTGTCGCAGGTGCGGCCTATTGCTTTGAGCGTGATCTGGGGTTTCCGGGTAATTGGGGGCAAACGCAGATGATCTCTCCTGGAACCGTACGGCCACAAATGGGCTTCGGCACATCCTTGGCCCTGCGGGAAGATGTGCTGGTAGTGGGCGCGCCCTATGACCCGTTGACCTACCCCGGGGAAAGTGGTTCTGTGTTCGCGTTCGCGCACAACGGTGCGGAATGGTACCCACAACAATGGATCTCGCCGACCGATGCGGGCCTTACCAGCGTGGCAGGCCGTTGTTCCTTCACGCTGGGACTAGTTGAAGGAGGATTGCTCGTTGGCGCTCCTTGGGCGATGATCCCGGGGCTCACTACCGCAACATCAGGAGCCGTGCTGGTATACACGTATGACGATCACTTCAATGTACCGGAAGCGGTATTGGAGCCTCTGGAAATATGGCCGGTTCCTGCTGTTGACCAATTGCGGATCCGCTGTCGCGCCGGTCTGCTGGTCCACGTTGATCTTGTCCTGTACAACGCGATGGGACAAGAGGCGGCGGCACCTTACGGGTGGGATGCTGCGGGCATGGGAACGATCGCTGTCGGTCACCTGGCCCCAGGCTGCTGGTCGGTCTCACTCCGCGATCGGAGCACCGGCCAGACGCTGGCGCACAGAGCGTTCATTCGTTGAGCGACGACCCGTTCACCACAAGATAGAAGGTATGTACATAGCTCCCGTTCAAATACGGGTGCAGTGTACCGATCACAACGCGTGTACCGTCAACGTTGAACATACCGATCGCGCGAAGGCCCTGTCCCGGTATGATGATGCGAGGTTCTTGGAGTGTCTGCGCCCCGCCAAGGTCGGCCAGTAGAAGATCACTGGAAATGTCCCCGGCGAAATAGGGCGGTAACGCACTGGACTCATGAACGTGCAGCAGGAACTCCAGAACACCACCTCGCGAGGCGGAACAGTACGTGGTCACAGGCCGCTCCGCTGAGGTCACCAGTTCCAAACGGCTAGCACCGATCCCGGCCTGTGCAGCGTTCGGAAAGCGTGAGTAGAAAGGCTTCACCCCATCATTCCCATCCTCGGGCGCGTAGCCTGTAAGCACGAAACCCTGCCCGTCATGGACCAATTGCTGAGGCTCGGCACCGGTTATCGCGATCACGGATGATCCCTCCGCGATCCACTGCCCGGAGGTGGTGCTGTACCCGCTCACATGCAGCTGATGCTGCCCGGGTGAGTTCCCCACATCGACAACCACGACCACATGACCGGTTGACGGATCGACCCCGAATTGATGCAGTCTGTGGGTTGGTCCGCCCAGAGGAATATCCATCACCGAGGTGGCCCCTCCGCTCTCAGAAACGTTGAACTCATACAGTCGAATACCCGCGGCAGCGAGGGTTTCCCAACGAACGGCCACCAACAGGTGCCCTGCATCACGCAACTCGCACAGCGCGCGTTGCCGAGGCAAGCCATCAAGGTCCTGTTGAAGATCCGCATCATCAAAGGCACCCACCACAGCCCCTTGGACAAGGAACCGCCTGAAGGGGATGCCAGCCACGCCATCGGCACCGATCCGTTGTACCACCAAATGGAGGCGATCCTGCAATTCCGGTTGACGTGCCGTACCCACAATGAAAATGGAACCATCCGTTCCTTTCGCGAAGTCGGTGTAAAGCAGTTCATCGGCATCGAAGACCACATCTTCAACGCGCAGCGGCAGGGCATCGAAACCGATCCGATCACCCTCAGTGCCATCCGCATGGATGACCTGTAGTTCGCTGGTACGTCCGTCGATGGGGGTGTTCTTGCACAGCAGTATAAAACCTCCCAGCGGATCCTCCTTCACGGCTACGGCCACCCGGTCGTAAGTGCGTAGGTCATTGATCGGCGGTGGTTCAACTACCTCACCGGTCTTATGGCAGGACAAAACCATGGGTATCATGGCCAGCGCGAGCATCGAATTCTTGGCAGTGCGGGTCATTGATGGATCCTGTTCTGAGCATGGTACTTCAGCACGTACTGCACACCGATGGTCAATGCGAACACGTGTACGGTGGTTTTCCGATCCATCCAGTAGTAATTGGTGAGCAGTTCGGTCTCCGTGTAGACCTCCTCGAACCGGTCGATATCATCGAGGGCATGGCGATAGCGGCCTTCCACGAAAAGCACTGTACTGCCGAACTTCAGCCCGACACCAACGGCACCGGAAACGGCGAAATGCCCATCCGCACGGACCGTTGATCGATCCAACGATCTCGGCACCAGATAACGCAACCCATCGCCTGACCGTGCGATCTCCGCATCCGCGCTGACCATGGAGGCGTAAGTGCCTTCCACAAGCAGGTATGGCACAAAAGCGCCGGCCCAGAACATTTTCTTCACGCCCAAGGAAACCGGTACGATCGAAAGCTGTTCCCTGTAGCGCACTGTCGGGCTTTGGGCACTATAGTCCAGTTCGCTCCAAGCGATGCTCGCACGCACGGCCAGGTTCGGCACCACGTCCCATTCCATGTTCGCACCAGCTTCCCATCCGTAGCCGCCCTCGTACGCGGGTAGTTCATCATCCGCGAAGACCGACCGGGCAGCACCGAGATCCAATGCGGCACGCTGCGCCGACACATGAATGCCCGCGCGCCACTGTCCATGATCCTTTCGCAAAAGGCCCGGTCCCCGGCTCCGCGCACCGATCAGGCTCTCGTAGGTATCAAATACGAGTTCCCGTTGCGGAAGCTTCAGGATGAGCGGATCATATGGGCTGAGGACATAGCGGCGGTCGTTGCGGAACAGGCGTTCCATGGTCCTGCGCATGGGTTTCACCGAGTCGTTGCGGGCCTCGATCACCGCTT
This sequence comes from Flavobacteriales bacterium, assembly GCA_031421755.1. GTDB lineage: Bacteria > Bacteroidota > Bacteroidia > Flavobacteriales_F > PHOS-HE28 > PHOS-HE28. Next base: position 4,403 of record JANOPI010000079.1, read on the forward strand.
TCAGGAACAGGACACGCGCCATTTGGCCATGATCATCCTGGCAGACACTAGTCAAACTGTCCAGTTGGCGCAAACTCTCGAACAGCCGATCATCCGCATAGAGACCAACGGCCATTCCATAGGCCTCTTCGCAACTGATGCCGTCCTGCGCATACGAGACTGAGCGCATGAACAACGCCAACAGGATCAAAAGGAGGAGGTGCCGCGTTGTCATGGGGACGGGCAGGAATTCACGGGCGTATCTTTTCCGATGTGTTTGGACCACTCGTCTTTCGTCCATGGTCGCCCAGCCATTGTGCATATGCGGTCGGACATCGCAAGGC
>JANOPI010000080.1:0-7065 GCA_031421755.1 Flavobacteriales bacterium
AACGGCGAATACGTGCTGGCCACCAACGGGGGCACGGGCATTGAGTCCATGGTGCAACGGTTGCGCGGCATGGAACAGAGCGAGACCGGCACGTACACCTTCGCCGGACATGAAGACAGGTTCCAATACCCGCTGACCATCGGTTGCGCCCTTATTTTCATCGGCCTTTTCATAAATGCCAACGGCAGCTTCCGTTCATTGTTCCGAATATTGACAGGCAACATCAACGCATGAGAACCAACGGACTACTCCTCGGGCTGCTCGTGCTCACCGCTCCGGTGCATGCGCAGCAGCGGGAAACCGAACGCGCGATCCGCGAAGGGAACGAGGCCTATAAGAAAGGCGATCAGGCGAGCGCCATCCGCAGCTACGAAAAGGCCCGGGCCGACCAGCGCGGTGCCTTCAACCTGGGGAACGCTTACTACCGGCAGGACAGTGCGGCGGATGCGCAACGCACGTACGAGGCGGCGAGCACCTTGGCCAAAGATCCGGCAGCGCAAGGCCGGGCCTACCACAATCTGGGTAACAGCTGGATGCGCCAACAGAAGTGGCAGGAAGCGGTGAACGCGTACAAACAAGCCCTGCGTCGTTCGCCGAATGATGAGGACTCGCGGTACAACCTGGCCTATGCGCAGAAGAAGCTGCAAGAGGAACAGCAGAAAAAGAAGAAGCAGGACAAGGACCAGAAGCAGGACGAGCAAAAGGACGACAAGGGCGGACAAGAGCAGAAGGATCAGCAGGAAGAGCCCAAGCCCGACCAACAGCAGAGCCAGCAGCAACAGAACAAGGACCAGCAACAGAGCCAGCAGCAGAAGCCTGATCAGATGAGCCAGCAGGACGCGCAACGCCTGTTGGATGCTGTGCAGCAGCAGGAGAAGAACACACAAGAGAAGGCGCGTGAAAAGTTGCGCGTACGGGCGAAACTGCCCATCGAAAAAGATTGGTGATGAACCGCAGGCTCCTCCCCTTACTGATGCTGGCCTTCGGGCCGGTGCTCGCCGCGTTCGCGCAGGAGATCACCTTCAATGCCACGGTCGATAAGAATGCGGTGGCCACGGGCGATCCGATCAAGCTCACGCTTACCCTGAGCAACGCGCCGATGAACAGTTCCATCGCGCCACCGGACATGGGCGGCCTGGTGGTGGCGCAGGGGCCGTTCGACCAGAACAGCTTCAGCATGGTGAACGGCCGCACGAGCAGCTCCCTGATCCGCAGTTACTACCTGCAGGCCACACGCCCCGGAGACTACACGATCGGGCCCGCTACCGCACGCGTGGGAGGCGGCAGCATCACCACCAAGCCGATCAAGGTGCAAGTGGTGAAGGGCGAAAGCGCAGCCCCTTCCAACTCCGCGCTGAACCAGGCCCAACAGAACGACCCGAACATCTTCTGCACCATCAACCTGAGCAAGAGCAAGGTCTGGGTCGGTGAGCAGATCGTGGTAAGCTACACGCTCTACTCCCGCTACACGCGCCTGACGCCTGGTGACTACGACCTGCCGAAACTCGATGGGTTCCTGGCCGAAGAGATCGACCTGGGCGAAACAAGCTGGGAACGCACTGAAACGGTGAACGGCCTGCAGTACCAGGTGGCCACCCTGAAAAAGCAACTGCTCTTCCCGACACGCGCGGGCAAATTGCGCATCGCCCCGATGACCTTGAACTACCGCGTGAACGCCGGCTTCTTCAACAACGGCACACCGGTGAAGATCACGAGCAACGCGGCAGAAGTGAACGTACAGGAACTGCCCTCCCCGAAACCGGAAGACTTCATCGGCGCGGTAGGCGACCTGAAGATGGAATTCAACGTGGCCAGCACTACGGTGAAGGCGAACGAGGCCATCGACCTCACGATCAAATTCAGTGGGCGCGCCAACCTGAAGCTCATCGAAACACCCAAGCCCGGGTTCCCTACCGACTTCGAATCCTACGATCCGAAGATCACGGACAGGATCACGGTGAACTCCGGCGGCATGAATGGAAACCGCGAGTTCCAGTACCTGGTGATCCCGCGCCACGAAGGGGAATACACGGTGGGTCCGTTCACCTTCAGCTACTTCGATCCAGGGAGTGCGCAATACCGGAAGCTCAGCCACGAGGCCATCACCTTCAACGTACAGAAAGGCGACGGCAGCGCTGCGGACCTCAGCGGACCCGCGCGCACGGACGTGAAAGAACTGCACCGGGACATCCGCTACATCCGCACCGGCGATCTGGGCCTCGAAGAAAAGGATGCGCACTTGTTCGGATCTTTGGCATACATGGCCGGTATGGGCGCACCGGCGGTCGCCTTTGTCGGCTTGGCGCTGTTCCAACAGCGCCGCCAGCGCTTGCTGGGCGATGCACAAGGGGTGCGCCGCCGGGGTGCCGATCGTATTGCGAAGAAGCGGTTGAAGGACGCGGCCGACGCGCTGTCGAAGAACGATCGTGAGCGCTTCTACTCCGCCCTCGGTAAAGCGTTGGAAGGCTACTTCGCTGATAAGTTCAACTTGGGAGTGGCCGAAGTGAACACACCGATGGTACAGGAAAAACTGGGGCATCTGGAAGAAGGAAAACTGGCGCGTGATTACGCCACGCTGATGGAGGACAGCGCCATGGCCCGATTCGCCCCCATCGAAGGCAAAGGCCGCCAGCAGTGTTATGACGAGGCCTCCTCGCTGATCCAACGCATCGAAGCACAGCTATGAACATGCTTCGTACCACCCTGTTCGCAGTGCTCGTTCTGTTGGCCCATTTCACGCGGGCGGACAACGGCACGCTCGTAACCAGTGCCCAAGAGGCGTATGCCAAAGGCGAATACGCGCAGGCCTTGGCGCTTTTCGATTCGGTACATACCACCGAGACCTCGGCAGCACTCCTCTTCAACATCGGCAACTGCCACATGAAAATGGGCGATGTGCCGCACGCGTTGCTCTACTTCGAACGCGCAGCGCGTCTGCAACCGGGCGCGGAGGACATCCGGGCCAACTTGGAATACGCGCGCAGCAAAGTGGTGGACCGTGTGAACGAGTTGCCCGCCTTCACCTTGGGATCGTTATGGGACCGGCTGCGCGGCGGCAAGGATGTGGACCAATGGGCGCGCCGCTCCTTGTGGTCCTGCCTGCTGCTCTTCGCCTTCGCCAGCGCATGGCTCTTCGTGCGCCACCGCACAGGACGGCGCGTGTTGTTGGGCGCATCGGTTACGTGCCTGCTGGTAACGGTACTCGCCGCCAGCCTTGCGGCCTATCGGGTGGGCGAGATCACTGACCGGTCGCAGGCCATCATCATGCAGCCCAAAGTGGATGTGCTCGGCGAACCGCGTCAAGGGGCCACTACCGTATTCGTACTCCACGAAGGCACGAAGGTGGGCGTGCTGCAGGAAGCCAACGGTTGGTATGAGATCAGGCTGACCAGCGGCAGCGTGGGTTGGGCACCGATCGCCTCGTTAGTGGTGATCTGATCCGCGTACTACCTGAAATGAGGGGGAGCCGATCAAGGTGCCCCTGCGAACACGGCCTCCGTTGTTCATCCATGAACGCACGAACGGCGCCCTATGAGGACGCCGCACATGCACCGCACCGGCCCTTACCCGTTAAGCCGGGGCGGTTGATCGGGTCATCTCGGTCGGATCAGACTTGAGCCGCTGCGCAACAACGCGGACGCACGAGAAGTGATAGCCGGACGCCCCAAGCCAAGGAGGCCTTGGTGGTACCCGAACACCGGGAAGCAGCCTCACCCCATGAGCTCGGCAACGATCAACGCACCAGTATCACCTGGAACTCGAACGCATTATTGAAATCGTTGCGCATGTTCTCCGGCAGTGGTTCGGTGAACTTCACGTTCGTGCCGCTCAAGCTGGCCACGGTGAAGGTGCGGCCGCAGATCTTCGGTGCGTTGGGATCGAAGGAGATACCGGTCTTGCCGTAGTAGGCTGTACCGCCTTCGTTGGCCATGAGCTGCTCCAGGAACGCGGGATCCACCGATTGGCCTTGGGGCACATGAATGCGGTCACCCACGCGGATGGTGTTCTGAAGTTCAGAAGAGGCGATGGTGATCTGATCCGTGTACCGGAATCGCATTTTGCCCTTGATCCCGTTGGGGACCGCCTCACCGGCGCTGCCACTGTTCAGAACACTGCTTCCTTGGAAAGTCGGGCGAGCGACCTCATTGCCGCCACCTTCGACCCGTTCCAACTTGAACTGCTGGTTCTGTCCACCCACGTATTCCCACTGATGCAGCTTCGCACCGTCGTTGGTTGCGACACCTGCGATATCGATGACTTTGCCCATAGCCGTGCGGATCTTCACATAACCATCACCGACCGGATCCACCCAGAACTTCTGATAGGCACTATGTCCGTATGTCTCATCCATACAATCGTATTGTTGGATCTCGACTCCATCCGCGCTACTTCCATCAGGCAGGTACATGCACTTTCCTGAGTGTTTGGCCAGGATCCTGTATGTTCCATCCGCCTGGCGCTTGAAGGTGAATTGCTGGTTCTGCCCACCGTGCTCGGTCCATTGCTGGATGATTGCACCGTTAGCTGTGCTCGCACCGGCCACATCCAGCACCTTGCCGCTGTGCCGTGCCACGATGAAGTAGGTGCCTCCGTCCTTTACGCCAGCATCCGGAGCAGGAGGGGGCGGAGCGTTCTTGCCCCCTCGGTAGATCTTCCCGGCGTCATTCACCACCCAGGCATTCCCCTGTGGATCAACTGTGATAGCGACTGCACCGCCTTCTACCACACCCCAATTGGAACCGTTCCACTTGTAGATCTCATAACCCCCTGCTGTTTGTCTTGTGCCGAGGACCCAGACAGAGCCATCGGCCCCGATGCCTATGTCCTTCGCGCCCCCGGGAATTACCGACCAGCTGTTACCAACGCGGCGAAAGATCTTTCCATCGTCACTCACCACCCAGGCCTGCCCCTTTGGATCCACGGCCACTCGGACCGCACCACCATCGACCGCAGCCCAATTGGATCCGTTCCACTTGTAGATCTCATAACCCCCTCCTGTTTGTCTTGTGCCGATGACCCAGGCGGACCCATCCGCGCCGACACTGATGTCTTTGGCGCCGCCGGGGATCTCCGTCCAGCCCTGCGCGCATGCGACGTGGGGATCAACGTGTAAAAGCGTGGCTGCGAGCAGCGCGGCTGTAAGCGAATGTGGGAATCTCATAGGGTTGCGTTCAGTGTGATCTTCCAAGTACCGAGGCACCATCACCTCGATGGGGCAAACCAACCTGTTCAGCAGGCTAGTCGCAATAGAGAGATCATATGATATCGGCAGGGCGGCATCATAGGAACCTATGACTCCGGGGATCCTCGCGTTCCATGGCCAGGCCCCGAACGCCAGCGGCCGCCCCCTTCCGGAAGCGGCCGCTGCGTTGGAACTTGATGAACTACTGGAGCGTGATGCGGCGCGTGGTCACTTTCGCGCCATCGCGCACCTGCACCACATAGATGCCTTTGGGTTGGCCGCTCAGATCGATCTGCTGCAGCCCGGTGATCGCACGCTGGGTGCTCACCACACAGCCGAGCAAGTCGCTCACTTCGATCACCGTGTTCGCACCGAGCAGTTCACCGCTGACCATCACGTTCAGCAGGCCGTTGGTGGGGTTTGGATAAACCTGCAGAAGCGCGAGGTCCTGCTCATCCATTCCTGTGAGCGCCACGATGTTGATGCCGTAGTCTTCGGTCTCTCCGTATTGGTAGGCGAAGCATGGATCCGTTGGGCTGGGCTCTTGGGTGTTGGCGTTGATGTAGACCCCTCGCACACGCATTACTGTAGCGCCCAGTGAAGTGCCTGCCGGCACCGTGAAGGCAATATCCTGCGCTTCGTTGGCAGATGTGTTGGTGAACTCACCGAGCTTCTCATCGGTATCGAAAACATCGTTGCGATCGTAGTCGATCCAGGCCGCATAGTTGTCCGAGACATAGGTGCCCGACGTGATCGTCAGGTCGTAGTCAGCTCCGCGCTCCAAGTTTGTGGAGAACTGGTCCGTGTAGTCGTTGTAAGAGGCGCCAGTTATGCCGCCAGTAGCCGTGTTGCTTATACCTGCGAGTTCCACGCCGTCGATGAAATCGCCATCACTTGTGCCGTTGACACTGGTGGGGACGCAGCCGCCATCTGCAATGATCACGGTGATGTTGGCCGTACACGTGGCCGTACCACCAACGGTGATCACCACCGGGTTCGGGCCTGCGTTCTGCGGACCAAGAACGATGGAAGCCGGGGAAACGTCAAAGCCTCCCGTACCACATGCTGAAGTACTTCCTGCCACGAGGGGAGCCAGTTCGATTGTCTGATCGCTGGACAACGTGATCTCCTGGTCGGTGCAAACAGCGGTGATGGGCAATGCCCATGCTGACGTAGTGATCGTCAAATCAAAGGTACCAGTGGAGACAGAGCCAACACCATTCACCTTGATGCGATAGATCCCCGCACAGATGTTCTGTGTAAGAAGCGAAGTCAACCCTCCACCTCCATCATCATCCTGGTCGATCACCGTACCATTTTCATTATAAAGAGTAATGTATGTGTCGAAATTCGTGTCCGAATCAGCAGTCGAGATAGTTACCGTTGAGGTTGGCAAGGCCATGGAATAGAACACCTCACCATTGGGGTAGCCCAGATCCGTATAGGGATAGAGCACATTCCCGGACAGTGCAGCTCCATTGTTGTTCTTGTTGTACCTGGTGTCACCCACAGACAACGTCTCAAAGATCAAAGGGTCATCAAATGATCCCCCATGCAAGTAGGACCATACTCCGCTGAAATAGAAGCCCCATGTGGATCCCAGATATGACCACCCCGTTTCATTGAAGCGCATCGGTTCATCGGTACCTGCATTGTTGGCAGTGGAAACATCTCCAGCTACGTGATAATCATCCCCGGAATCATAGGAGCAAATATCTCCCTCATCATCTTCCCAACATTCGACATAGAACGAACTGGATCCGTCGTAAGGCGAAACTGTCCCATTGACAAAACCCGATACACCGATATTCCAGGTGGCTGGTAGGTCAAATCCGTTTTGGTATCCAAGGCAACCGATTGTCTCAGGAAAATAGAAGACAGGG
>JANOPI010000081.1:0-3071 GCA_031421755.1 Flavobacteriales bacterium
TGCTGGCCACCACCAGAGTTTCACCGAAGAGCTTGCTCTCTTTGATCGCGCGTGTGGCCCATTCGCCGGTATTGGCATACGCGGACTTTCCACCGGGTTTCATGAAATTCTGGGGTATCATATGGAAGCCCATGCTGGCACCACCACCGAGAAAGATCACCTGGTAATGGTCCGGCGCGCCGAGCAATTCTTTCACGAGCGCACGTGCATTCGACATAACCGCCTCGAAAGGTTTGCTGCGGTGGCTGATCTCCAAGATGCTGAGTCCGCTGCCTTCGAAATCGAGCACGGCTTGGGCGGCCTTCTCAAAGACATCTTGCGGAAGTATGCAAGGGCCTGCGCTGTAGTTGTGGACCTTCTTCTTCGCGGCGATGAGCATGGGGAAGCGTTTGAGGCGGCAAATGTAGACGGGTGCCACCGCCGCCCCGGCTGCCAGCGAGGAGTTGTGAGGTCCGACTTGTCGATCCAGTCCAGCGAAAAAGGGATCAGGGTGCGGGGAGCCTTGTGCCGGTCTTCTTGCGCGGAAGCAGGCCTTCCTCGGCCGATCAAGGATCAAAGCCTGATGCGCAGGACCATGGCAAGGTCCGCGCGGTCAACATTCTCCTCACCGCGGTCGGGGAGCGAGAACCCGATCTTCTGACTGCCTGTATCCACTTCAAACCTTTTCAGGCGGCTGATGAAATAGCCGACCGAACCGGCGATGGACAGCTTGGGGCCGAGCGCGCATTCGAGCCCAGCGCGGACGTTCAGCGCGAGCGCACTACCGGTAATGGTGAAGTTATTGATTAGCGTGGCGCGGTCCTCGTAGACCAGGCGTCCCATGCTCACGGCAACGAATGGCGTTAGGGCGTTCAGTTCGAGGGGCCTGAAAAGGAAGTCCAAACCGAGGTAGCGCAGGCGCACGTCATCGGCCAGAATGCCTTCGACCATGGTACTGTCCTCCAGCAGGACCTGTATGGGTATGCTGTTCTCCGCGCCGAAGAAGCTGTTGTACTGCACACCGATCGCCTCTTCGTCCGTGATGAAGTAGTGGAGTGAACCACTGGCGTGCAGGCCAGAGCGCTGCTTGTTGATGTGATCCTTCAGTTCGGGCGGTAACCCGTTCTCGATGGGTGCGGTGCGGTGGCTGTAGCCGAAAGAGGCGCTCATGAGCCATCCGTGGTCCTTCGGGTAGCCGGTCAGTTTCCGCCGACCTTCCACATCGCCAAGGATCACCGGGTAGTAGCCTTGGCGTGTGTACATCGCGACCTGTTCCAGATCGATGTTGTCCGGCCGGCGGTAGTCCGCCATTTGAACGGTGTAGAACAAGCGATTTGTGGAAGCGTTGCTGATGAGGCAATGGATCGAATCGCCTTGTATGGTGACAATGAGGTCCTGCGCACCCGCGATGGTGGCGAAGAACAAGCCGAAAGCGGAGATCGGCGCGCGGAGCATGGTCGTCGGTCGACTGAATGGTAGTGATACTATGCACCGAAGATATCCGTCCTCGCGATCGTTGGACGGTTAACCTAAGTATGGTCAACTGACGAAGCTGGACATCGGAAGCGGATCCAACACACCGGAGCGTACATGCACATGGCAAGCGCCAAGGATCCCGCTCAAAGCGACCGAACGATCATTCTTTCGGCGGCTTGTTCCAGGGCTTGCTCTGGTCCTCGCGCACATCCACGTCCCGCTGGTAGAGCCAATGGTCCTTCTCCCACACATAGGCATCGTAGCTGAGGTCAGGTCCCATGAATGCGGCCTGGCCGGTGAATTCAGGTTTCATCGGAGAGAGGTGGTCGACGACGATCCGGTTGAATGACTGTTCCCACTTCAGGCTCATGCTGCTCTGGAAACTGAAACCGAACACTTCACGGGTACGCTTCACCCGGCCCTCACCGAAGAGGGGCGCACCGAACTGGGGAACAGCTCCCTTGAAGCTGAGCACATCGATCACTTTCCGCGTTTCGACATTGCTATGCCCTTTCCAACCGAGCAGGGTGTACCATGTCTTCCCACCTTTCTTCACCGGCACCACCGTGTAGTACAAGGCCCCGTACCAGTAGTCCGGGCCGAGCATCTTGAAGGTGGCGTTCTCGATCTTGGCGGTCATGTCGCGCAACTCGTAGAGCACCCGCCGCTTCTTGTCCTGAACGAGCAAGAAGCCCTCGAAGAGGTGTGAGCCATCGGCGTACGGCACATTCCAGGTGAGCAGGCGGAATTTTCCATCCGGCGCATCCACACGGCTTATAGGAAGATCACCCAGGTCCACGGTCATGGCGTCGTCGGCTTCCAGCACTGCGCGCAGGTGTTTCTTCAGGACCACACTGATGGAGTCCCGCTGGCCATTGCGTTCGGCTTTTTTGAGTTCCTTCAACGAGCGGAGAACGGCCGCGTGCGGATCGAGCAGGTCCGCTGTTTCCTGCACCAGGCGCACCGCCTCGTCCACCGCGGCTTTCTGAACGGAGTCCGGTTGTGCCGACACTGGGAGCCAGGAAGCGATCGAGATCGCCAAGCAGAGCAAAAGAAGCGGCGGATTCATGCGCAAGAATGAACGGCGGGTATCGAGCCGAAAGTACGATTGGGCGCACACTACGCTGTGATACACGCACCTTATCGGCAACACATGTGTCGTCCTTACAGGTGCATGAACTCCTTCTTGGCCATCAGCTGCTCCTTCGTCTCACGGAAATCAGGGTCGTCCACGCAGCAATCCACGGGGCAAACGGCGGCGCACTGCGGCTCATCATGGAACCCGGTGCATTCGGTGCATTTGTCGGAAACGATGAAGTACACGTCCATGGCCTTGGGATGGATGGGTGCGTCGGCATCGTAGGTATTGCCGGTGGGCGTGGTCTGGGAGCCGTGCAGGTTGGTGCCGTCGCTCAGCCGCCACTCGGCTCCGCCCTCGTAGATCGCGTTGTTCGGGCATTCCGGTTCGCATGCACCGCAGTTGATGCATTCCTCCGTGATCATGATGGCCATGGCGGGCAGGTCTAATTTGGGCGGCGAATTTAGACAGCATGAACAGCGCGACCGGCCAGGAAGTTCGTACGGTACCCTTGAAGGAACGGATCGGAGCCTTCGTG
>JANOPI010000082.1:0-10477 GCA_031421755.1 Flavobacteriales bacterium
GTAGCCGAGCACCACGCCATCATCAATGATCTCTTGGGTGATGAGGCTGGTGTTGAGCACGTAGTCGAAGTCGGAGCTGCCGCCGTTGTAGGTGTTCGTGGACGTGTACACGCCACTGGTCACATTCGCACTACCGTTCGCACCTGCTGGTCCTTGCGGCCCAACATCTCCATCGTCGCCTTTCTGGCAGCTTGTGATCAGAAGTATGCTGGTTATCGTTGCGAGAAGAATGGCTATCGTTTTCATGTTCTTGTGTTGTGTTTGGTTGGTTCGTTCGGTCGGTTCAATTCGATTCACAGGTGTATTCCTTCAATTGGTTCGCCGTTATCACCTCACGCCGCTTTCCCTACAACCATTGTAGATCCCAGGCGCTGTTGCAGCTCCTTGTTCCGTTCCAACAGTGTTGCGAAGTCGTAGTGGAAAATGGCCATGGACATTTCCAGTTTTGGAACCCAGTAAGTAGCATCGGGACCAAGTGTGGCGAAACCCATGAGCCTGTAGAATGCAGCATGTTCCGCGCGGCAATCGAAAACGCTATGCTCGAAGCCAAGTGGCTGCAGGGTGGTGATCATGGCCAAAACGAATTCACGTGCGGTTCGCAGCCCCCGGTGCTCTGGTGCCAAACAAAAACGGCTGGCCTCGATCATGCGTTCGCCGCAGGCTTTGCGTTCGCGGATGTGTGCGCGAATGGCCTCCGCACCCGTTGCGTGCGTCATGTAACCGAGCATTGGAATGGAAACCGAACTCTCGTCGGGTTCGATGAACCGGATGCAGCCAGCTAGTTTCCCGTCAACGTACCAGCCGAAATGCATGGCGCGGTCGTCGTAGGCATCCCTATCGGTGCCGTCCATGCCGTTGTTGAGGATCTTCAGGTGGCTCTCACGGTAGGTGTTGCAGCGGAAGGCGTAATATTCCCGAAGTCTGGAAGGATCGGTGATGGGGGTGAGGGTGACCATAGCGGTAGTGTTTGGTGATGTATACCACCACACAGCCAACCGTTATCACTCTCTCGTACTTCAGGGAATCACCGTGGCGAAAGCACGAGTGCGGAAATTTCTTCAGCGCTCCGAGACTTGGTCAATGCTAACTGCTCGTGCAACACACTACGCACTGCGCTAAGTGTTTGCGGATCAAAATTCCCATCCACATTCCACTTCACCCCCCCGAACCACTCCTTCGCGTCCGCCACCGACATGGCGTAGCGCTGCGCCACCATCTCCGGTGCGCTCTTCTTTTCCATCAGTCCGCGCGCCTGGTCGCGCACCACTTTCAGCAAGCGTTGTATGGCGTCGCCATGTTCCCCTAGCACTTCGTTGCGTGCAACCACCACGAAACAGGGCCAGCTCGGCCGGTACTCATCCACACGGCGCAATGTTCCGGCATGCACATGTGATGCTGTGATGAACTTCTCCCAGAGGAAGACCGCCGGTTCTGGCTCTTGCAACCGCTTCACTGCGCCGGCCAGATCGTTTACCACGATGAAGTCCTTCTCGGTCGGCTCCCAGCCATGTTCCTTCGCGTAAGCCAGCGACATCAAGTGACTTCCGGAGTTGAACCGGCTGATCGCGAATGGAACGTTTTTCAAGTCATCGACCGAACGCAAGGCCGTGTGCGCACCGACGTGTACGCCCCAGGTGAGTGGTGTATCCACAAAAGGCGAAACGATGCGGCTCGGGTTCCCGTCGAGGATGTCTTTCACGGCACCCTCCGTGACCATCACGGCCAGGTCGAGCTCGCCTTTGCGCAAGAGTTCGCACATCGCACCAGTGCCTTGCGGAACGGTGCGCCATTTCAATTCGATTTTCGCGCGAACGAAGGCACGGCGTTCGAGTGCCAATTGCCACGGCAGGTTGTACGGTTCCGGAACACCCGCGATGCGGAGCTCGATAGCACTGCTTCCTTCCGCGTCCTCCGGCTGCTTTCGTGAGGTCATGGTTTCTTCATTCTGGAGCGGATCGCGCTACGGGAAATATGGCGGCTGCCGTGGACCACAGCTACGATAGCGATGTGCAGTGGATCCATCAGCCAATAGATGATCCGATACCGGCCGAAACCGATCTCGCGGACAGCAGGGTCCCCAACTTCTTTCACAGTATGGCCGGAACGTGGTTGGCTCTCAAGAACGAGCGAGCACTGGAAGATGCCCCATTCGGTCTGTTGCGCGTAGTAGGGACTTCCTTCCGCGATGTAGGCGCTTATTCCGTCGAGGTCTTTCCGCGCCCTGGTTGTCCAGGTCACTTCGACCATTTGCGCTCGATATGGGATCGCATCTCCGCGAGTGTATGCACCCTGCCCGCCTTCGCATCCGTGATGCCCTCTTCCACTTTTTGCAGTAATACGAGTCGTTCAATGAGGTCGTCCACCTCGAAACGCTCGGGCAGTTCCTTCAATGACTTCAGAACGGAACGTTTCGTGACCGTGCGCTGCCTGGTTGCCATGGTCCGAATGTATGCTGTCCGTTCAGCTTATTTCCGCACGTACCCTTCGAACGTGTTGTGGTCCTTCTCGTACAGTTCCTTGGCGGTAAGGCTCTTGAAGTAGTCGTAGGTGATCTTCAGCCCTTCGGCCCGAGAGACTTTCGGCTCCCATTTCAGGAGTTTGCGGGCGCGGGTGATGTCCGGTTTGCGCTGCATGGGGTCATCCTGCGGAAGTGGTTTGTAGATCAGCTTCTGTTTGGTGCCGGTGAGTTTCACGATCTCTTCAGCGAACTGCTTTATGGTGATCTCCGCCGGGTTGCCGATGTTGATCGGGTCGGCGCAATCGCTTTTGAGCAAGCGGTAGATGCCTTCGATCAGGTCGTCCACGTAGCAGAAGCTGCGCGTCTGGTTGCCCTTGCCGAAGATGGTGAGGTCTTCCCCGCGCAAGGCTTGGCCGATGAACGCTGGCAGCACACGGCCGTCATTCAGTCGCATACGGGGGCCGTACGTATTGAAGATGCGCACCATCCGTGTTTCCAATCCGTGGTAGGTGTGGTAGGCCATGGTGATGGCTTCCTGGAATCGCTTGGCCTCATCGTACACACCGCGCGGACCTACCGTGTTCACGTGACCCCAATAGTCTTCCGTTTGCGGATGCACTTGCGGATCGCCGTACACCTCGCTGGTGCTGGCCACCAGGATGCGCGCCTTTTTCGCCAATGCGAGACCGAGCAGGTTGTGCGTGCCCAGTGAACTCACCTTCAGCGTTTGGATCGGGATCTTCAAATAATCGATAGGGGAGGCGGGGCTGGCGAAGTGCAGGATGTACTTAAGCTTGCCCGGTACGTGAACGTATTTGCTGACGTCATGATGGTAGAATTCAAAATCACTCCGCTTGAAAAGGTGCTCGATGTTCTTGAGACGGCCCGTGATCAGGTTGTCCATCGCCAGCACATGATACCCTTCCTTCAGGAAACGATCGCAGAGGTGCGAGCCCAAGAAGCCGGCGGCGCCGGTGATGAGTACGCGCTCCTTCTCAGACGACCCTTTAGCCGAGGCCGACATTGGGGCAGTACGTGCTTTGGCGGACTTCGCGATCGCCTTGGTCGCCTTTTTCGGGGCTGTGGTTTTCTTGGCCATGTTCGTTGTGGTATCGTGGTCGTAGTCCGGTCGACCCAATGGGTGGACGCTACGGCGGCGGGTGGTATTTCTCCTTCCCCTGCGGGGAAGGCGGGGATGGGATCTATGCGTTAACGACGTTACGGCCGATGCTCACGTAGGTGAAGCCCTTGTCCTTCATCGTGTCCAACTCATACAGGTTGCGGCCGTCGAAGATCACGGGCTGCTTCAGCGCCGCCTTCACACGTTCCATGTCCGGCGTGCGGAATTCCGCCCACTCGGTGCAGATGATCAGCGCGTCGGCGTCTTTCAGCGAATCGTATTCGTCCGATGCGTAGCGGATCACATCGCCCTTCATCTTCTGCACGTTCTTCATGCCCTCTGGATCGAACGCGGCCACAGTGGCGCCTTCGGCTTTCAGCGCATCGATCATGTACAAGGCCGGTGCTTCGCGGATGTCGTCGGTGTCCGGCTTGAAGGCCAGGCCCCACATGGCGAAGTGTTTGCCTTTCAGTGAACCGCCGTAATGCTTCTTGATCTTGGGCATGAGGGCGGTCTTCTGCTCCTCGTTCACCTTCATCACGCTCTCGATGATCTGGAAGTCGTAGCCTGCTTCCTTGCCGCTCTTGGCAAGCGCTTGCACATCCTTCGGGAAGCAGCTGCCACCATACCCGATACCCGGGAACAGGAAGCGTTTGCCGATGCGGCTGTCGCTGCCCATGCCGATGCGCACCTTGTCCACATCCGCACCAACGGCCTCGCAGAAGTTCGCGATCTCGTTCATGAAGGTGATCTTGGCCGCGAGGAACGCGTTCGCCGCGTACTTCGTCAACTCCGCGCTGCGCTCATCCATGAAGATGATGGGATTGCCTTGGCGCACGAAGGGCTTGTAGAGTTCTTCCATCAGTTTGCGCGCACGCTCGCTGCTGGTGCCTACCACCACACGGTCAGGCTTCAGGAAGTCGTCCACGGCGAAACCTTCCCGCAAGAACTCAGGGTTGCTCACCACGTCGAATTCCACCTTGGCGTGCTTCTGCACCGCGGCCGTGACTTTCTCCGCCGTGCCTACCGGGACCGTGCTCTTGTCCACGAGCACCTTGTAGTCTGTCATCAGCTTGCCAATGTCGGCGGCGGCGTTCAGCACGTAGCTGAGGTCCGCACTGCCGTCTTCACCCGGAGGCGTTGGCAATGCGAGGAAGACGATCTGTGCCTTCTCCAATGCGGAAGCCAGGTCGGTGGTGAAGTGCAATCGTCCCTGCCGGATGTTCCGCTCGAAGATCACGTCCAAGTGCGGCTCGTAGATGGGCACCTTGCCCTCCTTCATCATCTTCACCTTGTCCGCGTTGATGTCCACGCATACCACATGGTTGCCGGTCTCGGCGAAGCAGGTGCCTGTTACCAGCCCTACATATCCTGTTCCTACTACTGCTATGTTCATTCGATTGCCGTTGTCGGTTGTCTGTTGTCGGTTGTCCGTCGCGCGAAGCGCCTGCACCTACCGCTGTTCGTGATCATTGAAGTAGCTCTTCACCGTGGTGGTGATGTGCGCGAGTTGTTCGTTGTCGAGTTCGGTGCTCATGGGCAAGCTGAGCACTTCATGGGTGAGCTGCTCAGTAACGGGCAGTGAACCTGGTGGGAAGCGTTCGCTCTTGAAGGCGTTCTGCAAGTGGCAGGGAACGGGGTAGTAGATCATGGCCGGTACACCGTTCGCTTCGAGATGCTTCTTCAGACCGTCGCGATGGCCGCCCGTCACCATGCCTTCGGCAGGCAGGACCCGCATGGTGTATTGATGGAAGACGTGTGTGCTGTCCTTGGAACGCGCAGGGGTGGCGATGTGCTCCAGGCCCGAGAAGGCTTGATCGTAGTGCGCGGCCACGGTGTTGCGTGCTGCCGCGTATTCGTCCAGGTGCCGCAGTTTGATGCGCAGGATGGCGGCTTGCATCGCGTCCAGCCGGCTGTTCACGCCGATCACCTCATGGTAGTAGCGCACGTCGCTGCCGTGGTTGCACACGCGCCGCAGCTTCTTGGCGATCTCCTCATCGTTGGTGAAGAGCGCGCCACCATCACCATAACAACCGAGGTTCTTGCTAGGGAAGAAGCTCGTTGTGCCGATGTGGCCCATGGTGCCGGACTTCTTCGTGCCGGAAGCAGAGTGATAGTCGCCGCCGACGGCCTGGCAGTTGTCCTCGATCACATAAAGGTGGTGCTCCTTGGCGATCGCCATGATCGCGTCCATGTCAGCCGTTTGGCCGAACAGATGCACGGGCACGATCGCTTTGGTCTTCGGGGTGATCTTCCGCCTGATGTCTTCGGGATCGATGTTGAATGTGCCGGGGAGTACATCCGCGAATACCGGTGTGATGCCCAGAAGCGCCACCACTTCCACCGTGGCCACGAAGGTGAACGAGCACGTGATGATCTCGTCGCCGGGTTTCAGGCCCAAGGCCATCATGGCGATCTGCAGGGCGTCCGTGCCGTTCGCACAGCCGATCACCTGCTTTACGCCGAGGTAAGCGGCCAATTCCTTTTCGAAGTCCTTTACCTCCGGCCCGTTGATGAACGCCGCCGTGTCGATCACACGTTGCAGCGCCGCATCCACCTCGGGCTTGATCTTCTGGTACTGGCCGACGAGGTCGACCATCTGGATGGGCTTCATGGCGCGGGCGGTTTCCATCGGTTGCTCGGTCGCCGCCGAGCAGGTCCGGTGGCGTTCGGGGCGCGAAGATATCCGCACGTTGAACCACCTGTAACCTTCAGCGGCGCGACTTTCCAGCCGCGTAGTGCAGCCATGGGCCGCCCTACTTTCGCCACGTGATGCACCGCTTTCGCCACCTGTTCCTCCCGCTCGTTCTTCTTACGGCGGCCCCCTGCTACGCGCAGCATGGCCTTCGGGATACGTCCATCGTGGTGGTGCCCATCTCCTTGAGCTATGCCTACCAGATCCCGGACGGGGACATGGCCCTGCGCTTCGGCAACAACAGCAATATCGGCCTCAGTGCCGGGGTGAAGTTCAAGAGCAACTATTACCTCGGTGCGGAAGGCTCTTTCATTTTCGGCAACCGGATCAACGAAACCGGCATGCTCAGCCAGTTGATCGCGGACAATGGCGACATCGTGGACCAGGACGGCCAGCCGGCGGCGGTGCTGCTCTACGAACGCGGATACACGGTTTTCCTCACCGCGGGCCGGGTTATGCCCATCGTGGGACCTAACCCCAACAGCGGCCTGCTGCTGAAGATCGGCGGGGGGTACATGCGCCACAAGGTCCGTATCGAAACCCAGAACAATACCGTGCCCGCGCTGGAAGGGGAATACCTCAAGGGCTATGATCGGCTCACGGCGGGTCCGGCGGGCCTGTTCTTCGTGGGGTACCAGCACCTGGGCAACCGGCGCTTGGTCAATTTCATGTTCGGTTTCGAGGTCATGATGGGCTTCACCCACCACCTGCGACCGTACAACTTCGACAATGGCAGGACCGACGACGGTCAGCGGGTGGACGTCCTCAACGGTTTTCGTTTCGGCTGGACCTTGCCCCTGCACCGCAACGCCGACGACCGCATCTTCTACCGCTGATGCCAGTTCTGTACTCGGCCGCCGTGGGAGCGTACCACCTCGGCGTGCGCATCGCGGCGAATTGGAACCCGAAAGCGAAGGCCTGGGTGAAAGGGCGTGAAGGCGTATGGGAACGGTTGAATGCGAAGCGCGATGCGCTGAAAGGCTGCTTGTGGATGCACTGCGCCAGCGTGGGCGAATTCGAACAAGGACGACCGGTGCTGGAAGCGATCAAGGCGCAACGGCCGGATATGCCCGTGCTGCTCACCTTCTTCAGTCCCAGTGGCTATGAAGCGCGCAAGCTTCTCGGCTCCGCTCGAAGTGATAGCCTTGTGACCCATGTGGACTACCTGCCGTCGGACTCCGCGCCCAACGCGCGGCGATTGGTAGAATTGATAGCACCGCGCGCCGCCATCTTCGTGAAGTATGAATTCTGGTACCACCACCTGCATGCGCTGAAGTCCAAAGCGGTGCCGACGTTTCTGGTGAGCGCGATCTTCCGTGCAGACCAGCCTTTTTTCAAGTGGTATGGTGGGGCATGGCGGGCGATGCTCGGTTGCTACGAGCGCGTCTTCACGCAGGATGAGTCGTCGAAGGACCTGCTTGCGGGTATCGGTGTTGCTAATGTGACCGTGAGCGGAGACACCCGGTTCGATCGGGTGATGACAATCGCGAAGGCTGCTTCCCTGCCCGCGTTCGCGGTCCATTTCAAAGCCGCCGCCATAGAGCCCGTGCTCATTTGCGGAAGTACGTGGCCTGAAGACGAGCAGCTGTTGGCGGCTGTTCCTCCTTTTCTGCGTCTTGTTATCGTTCCACACGAGGTCACCGATGACCACACGCGTTCCATTTTGAGGCGGTTCGACCCCGAGCCGATGCGCGTGGGCGAGTACGAAGAGCGGATCATGGCGACCGGACAAGGAAATTGGCCACGGCTGCTCGTAGATCGCACGGGACTACTCGCCGGTCTGTACGGTTCAGCCGACATCGCCTACGTCGGTGGCGGCTTCGGCGATGGCATCCACAGCCTGCTCGAAGCCGCTGCCTGGGGCAAGCCCGTGATCTTCGGACCGAAGCATACCAAATTCGCGGAAGCCAAAGGACTGATCGATGCCGGTGGTGGCTTTGAGGTGCGTTACGCGGAGGAATTGCGTGCGGTGCTCGATCGGTTGCTGGGGGACAGGGATGCACTGACCAAGGCGGGTGAAGCGGCGGGGAAGTATGTGCGGGAGAGGGTAGGGGCGACGGAGCGGACTAAAGTGGAGATACTTGCACGGATCGGGTAGATTCACCGCTCATCGCAACACAGGATACAGATGAAATACGGTGTCCTTGTCTTGGCCGTAGTGGGCCTTTCGCAGTTGGTCAAGGGTGGGAGCCTTCTCGGTGCCGACATCCAATACGCACATGTTGGTAGTCTCACTTGGTCCTTCACGGTGATAACCTATGTCGATCCGTTCGGCCCGGCTGATATTCCCGAATTATTGGTGACGGCCGGGGGTGAGGCAGATACCATACCCCGGGAGTTCCAATCCATGATCTTCGGTGATTGCTTCATGCAGATCTCGCGCGATGTGTACACATGGCAGCACACCTTTTCCGGGCCAGGCATCTATGAAGTTAGAGCGTGGAAACCAGGCCGGAAGGAGACGTTGAATCTTTTCGTGGTGCCCGACAATATCCTTTGCTTGTCCACGGAGATCGTCGTTTCGGCCGAGCTGTCTAATTCCTCGCCGGTGTTCGGAACACCGCAACGTACATCCTACTATGTCGGTAACCAGTTCGTTCATGACCCGATGGTGACCGACCCGGACGGAGACAGCCTCGCGTTCTATCCGCATGTGCCACTGGGATCTGACTGTTCAACGCTGATGGGTTATTCCGCTCCGGCCTTGGTCACGCCTGGAGGGGACTATACCGTATTGAATGCGGCAACCGGTCTCTTCCAGTGGGCAGAACCGAATACGAGCGGGGAATTCGTCGTTGGCATACGTTGTACCGAATGGCGTGGAGGCCAAATGATCGGTTCTGTCACGCGTGACATGACGGTCTGCCTCGAAGCGCCGTTCACGTCCATCGAGGAGCCGGAGAGGAACGATCCGATCATTCTACAGTCCTCGTTCGATGGGCCGGTCATCCTTCAGTGGAAGGTTGTGGTCGGCCACATGGTCGACATCCTCGATACGCGTGGTGCCTTGGTAGAAGGTGTTCGCCTATCCGGAACGCGAACCACGATCGCAACGGATGGGATGGCACCCGGCATTTATCTGTTGAAGATGACCGACGTCAAAGGCATGATCACCACCGGCCGCTTCGTCGTCTCCCGTTAGGCCCGTTCACTTCAGCTTCGTGTTCTTCTTGTGCCGCTCTGCATCCCGCTTGGTGCGCTTCTCGAACTTCCTGTCGAAGGCTCCCTGGAGATCGGTACCGGTCTGGTTGGCCAAGCAAAGCACTACGAACAGCACGTCGGCCAGTTCCTCGCCCAGATCCTTTGACCGGTCACTCTTCTTTTCGCTTTGCTCCCCATACCGTCGGGCCATGATCCGTGCCACCTCGCCCACTTCCTCGGTGAGGAGCGCCATGTTCGTCATCGGGTCGAAATAGCGGACCCCGTGCTCCTGGATCCACTTTTCCACCACCGCTTGCATTTTTTTCAGCGGACGCTTGTTCATATCGTTCAAGCTCCTACTTTTCAGAGCCATGCGTTGGGTGTGTTTCCACAAAAGTGCATTGATCGCCCTTAGCGCGTTGTGCTTTCTCATTGCCGCTTCCCGCGCAGCTGCCCAGCAAGACCTTCCCGTCCATCAAGTGCGTGCCGTGATCGCCGACCTGCGTTCTGCCCGCCAGGCGCATGAAGTGGACCTCGCCCTGCGCACGATACCGGGGGTGCGCATGAGCCGGACCGACTACAACACACGCAACATCCTCTTGGAGGTGGCCGCCGATTGTGCCATAACACGGGAGGCCGTCCAAGCGCTTCTTGTGCCGCATGCGCTTACCGTCACCTGCTGGTCCAGGGGCCCACAAGGGTCGAACGATCATATTCCGCTGAACCCCCGGACCTGTTCGGAACTGCAGCCGATCCGATGAGCGCTCCAACCCCTCTTCGCCTGCTGTTCGCCACGGTCATGGCCGCAATGATGGGTTCCGCGTCGGCCCAATGCACCAACTACACCATTACTGTAGGTGGGGGCACGTTCGATTATGAGATCGATTGGGAGTTGGTGAATGATATGGGAGTGACCGTGGCCACAGGCTTCGCACCACAGACCGTGGCCGTTTGCCTGGTCAGTGGTTGCTACACCATGTACATGTATGATACGTTCGGGGACGGGTGGAACGGAGCCAGCTTCGTGATCCGCGTTCAACCGGCGAATACCATCGTGAGCAGC
>JANOPI010000083.1:0-1600 GCA_031421755.1 Flavobacteriales bacterium
GGTCGCAGGGAACCTGCCCGGAGACTCCCTCAGGCGCGCCCATCGCGAGCGCAAAAAGAATTACCCCCCCAACTGAATTTCACAGCACGGGCGGGGCTTTCCGGGCCTTGCGAGTGCTCTTCGACCCGGATACATGTACCCCTGTCGCGACTTGTCCAATTGTCTCTCATTGTACTTCCTGTTTTATGCTTCGCACACCGCTAGGCGCACTCGGCGGGTTTCAAACAACGATGTCCGATCGGAGAGACATCGAACAGGAGAGTCGAGCATGACGAATGTAGCCGGGTATTTTTACCCAGCGCACAGCGTGTTGACAAAATGTGTCTGCGCTATACGGGTCCGACGGGGTTATGAACAGGTCCTTACCGCTGGTGGCAGATGGATCCAGCAGTTCTGCGAGATCAGTTGAAAGGCGGTAGCTACCGCGGCGAAAACTCGGCCTGTTCCGTTTATCCGTCCTACCCGACAACTTGGCCCCCGGATCGGTGGCGATCGCCGAGGGTAGCGCCAAGCCCGATGGTGTCATTCAGATTCAATCGGCCATTCGGCCCGTAAGTCACCCCGCCTTCCACCGGATCATCCTTGAACATCAACGGCGTGTCCATGTCGCAATGCTTTACGGCAGAACTGGTGAGCGCCAAGCTCGCGGAAGCCGTGAACGCGAGGCGCGACTCCAGGAAGCCACCGATCTGCACCTCCATCCTTGCTTGTTCCGCGAGTGCGATGATCTTCTTCGCCTTGAACAGGCCACCGCTCTTGCCGAGCTTGATGTTGAACCGCTGGCAGGCACCGAGGCCGATCAGGCGCTCGGCGTCGCGGTGATCGCAGCAGCTTTCATCGGCCATGATCGGGATCGGTGAAGCCTCCTTCACACGGCGCATCTCCATGAATTGCCAGCGTGGGATCGGCTCCTCGCAGTGCTGGATGTTCAAGTCACCGAGCGCATTGAGGACACGGATCGCCGTGTCCGGATCCCAGCCTTGGTTCGCGTCGATCCGCAAGGGAAGGATCGAAGGGATCCTCCCGCGGATGGCGCGGATCCGCCTGATGTCCAGATCACCATCACCGCCGAGCTTCACCTTGATCACAGGGAAGCCGTTGCGCACGATGTCCTCCGCATCCGCCGCCATCTGCTCCGGATCACCGATACTCACTGTGTAATCCGTGAAGAGATCCGAGCGCTCCTTCCCGCCGAGGAACTTCCAGAGCGGCAGATCAGCGGCTTGTGCGGCGATGTCGTGCAACGCGATGTCGAAGGCGCTCTTGATGCTGTTGTTCGAGAAGATGAGGCGGTCCATCACCGCATGGGCACCCTCGATGTCCGTCGCATCGTGACCGATGAGCGCCTTGGCCAGGTGCGCGCCTACGGAGAGACAGGTCTCGGCCGTTTCGCCGTTGATCGTCCAGAAGGGGCTGCACTCGCCATGGCCGATGAGACCGTCGCTGGTCCGAATGATCACCACCACGTTGTCCGCCTCCAAGTTCGGGCCGAGGGAGGTGACGAACGGCTTCTTCAGCGGGATGCGAAGGCGGTGGAGAGTGATCTTATCGATGCGTGGCATTGCTGTACCGGTGCTCAAATAGAAGGCATCCGTTGCAA
>JANOPI010000084.1:0-1992 GCA_031421755.1 Flavobacteriales bacterium
GCACAATTCGAACCGACTCCCTCATAGCCGGTGCCCCCGAAGAACGATCCCCATTTCTGCGCTCCGTTCATGTTGAACTCTTTGATGAACGCATCCTGCGGTCCGAACGCGTTGGTCCCCTGGAAATAGGCCCCGTTGCCCGGGTTGAGGTTGTCGATGGTCGGGCTCATCGTTTCACCAACGAGCAGGATCTTGTTCGCCGCCGACTTCACGCACAAGGCATTGTCCCGGTTGGCACCACCGATGTAGGTGCTCCACAGGACCTGTTCACCCAACGTGAATTTAGCGACCCACCCGTCTCCTTGGCCGTGATAGGGCCATTGTGAAGCGCCGAATGGCAGATCGACCTCATGCTGCGGAAGGTCACCATACGTCATTCCCGCGGCAAGAAGTTGTCCGGCGTCATCTATGGTGATGTTGTTCACCGTGAAATTGCCGTTACCGAAGTAGCTGCTCCACTCCATGATCCCGGTCGTCGCGCTGAACCGAGCTAAGTATCCGCTATTGCCACCACTACCGGTAGCATCAAAATACGCTGAACCTGAAGGCTGCAGGAAAGCGTCGCTGGCATCGGTGGTTCCACCGATGAAGATCTGCGTGGCTGCGCTGTTCCTTACCGCCACCCCCATACAGCGCTGATTACCGGTGGTACCGCCGAAGTAGTCCATCCAGAGGAGTTGATTGTTCGGGGTGAAGGCGGCCAATAGCATAGCCACTGCTGATTCCCAATAGACTGTGCCCACCGCTTCTGGAAAGTCGTAGAACTCTGAGCTTGTTGAACCGGCGACGTACTGAGCGCCTTGATCATCGACGGCGATCCCCATAAGGCCATCGCTACTGTTACCACCGAAGTAGGTGCCCCAGCAAACGCCTTCCGTGTAAGGTGGCCCCCCCATTATCGGCGGCGGCCCGATGAGCAGCACGAGCGGCTTGTAGCGATCGAACTGATCGAAGGTGAAGCCGACCTCGCCCGTTAGTGTATCCGCTTCGTATTGGGCCGTCCAACTCACTGGAAGGATCTCGTTGTTCTCATCGTACTGGTAGGCGACGGCTTCGGGCAGCACCACCCATCGTTCTTGCAGGAGCATGCGCAGGTTTCCGAGCACGTCGATGTCCATCTCATCATGCCCGCTGAAGGACATCTTCAGGTTGGCAGGGTCGCCTTCCGGTCTAACCACGAACATGAGTTTCTGGCCTCTACTTCCGCAATAGAGGTACATATCGATCTTGGGGTAGATGTTCGGATACATGATCCAGCGGTAGCCCGGTATTTCGGTCTTGCCACCAGGACCGCACCAAGGCAGGTGGAAGTTCTTGTGGTAGCCTTCCTCTTCCTGAGCGATCGGGTCAGGGTACCCGGCCAAAGGGCCGTCGAAAGCGATATCCAACCTGCGGAGGGTGTCCATGGTGGTGATGCTGGTATCAATGCTTGCGAGGACCAGGGACATGGCCCCGTATTTCCGGATGAAGGCACGGGGTGTGGCACCGTCGGTCACGTATTCCACGTCCGAGGCCGGGGTACCATCCGTCTTGCGCACCCAGCCGGTGTTTTCCCAGGCCGCGTATCCACTTCGCAGGGCTTCGCCGTAATAGTCAGGCGGCAGGTTGATGGTGTCTTGCGCGCTCGAGGGGGGGGGCAAGCGCGAGAGATCCTACGAAAGAGAGGACCAGCTTCTTCATGGCATCGAGGTTTTCGTGATGTACGACCGACTTGCTGGAGAGGTCACCGAAGGTATCCGCCAACGTCAACAATTCACGAAAAAGTTGTGAACTGGCGCCATTCGTTGCGGATCCGCCAAAGGGTCCTTCGAGGGAACTACGGTCAGCGTTGAAAGGCGTATGAGCGAGGCCCGATCTTCCGGTCGGCGAAGCAATGGGTGATCATGTGGCATAGGAAGGGCAGGATATATGCCGATACTTCGCAGATGAAGCTTACGCCAGGATCTCCTTCACGTTCCGCTCAATGGTCTCGGAGATCTTGCGCATGGGCAC
>JANOPI010000085.1:0-5396 GCA_031421755.1 Flavobacteriales bacterium
CATGGTCCAGCGCCCGCTTTTGTACTCGCTGATCACCATCCACTTAAAGGCCGCATCATACCGCAGCGACACTCCCTTCTTGCTCTCTTTCTTGTACTTCATAGCCTACGCTTTTGCGTAAACCAGGATCAGGACGAGTCACACGCCGCAGGCGAAGGGGCAAGCGGAGGCGTTCCCGGTACTGCCGAAGTTCGCCGACATGTTGAATCCTTCGGCTTCATTGGGGGTTACCTCGTTGCCGCAACCCGGACTGCCGAACTACGATGGCACTCCCGCCACGCGCTCCCAAATGGTGCGCACCGATGGTGAAGGGTGTGTGTTGTTTTTCGGGAAGGACGGGGTGCTTTACGATCACGATGGCTATTTGATCCCCGACGCGACCGGAACAGTGTGTACGCAGTGCATGGTGCCAGGTGTAATGGAGATGATTTCAGTACCCGTGCCTGGGCATTGCAATCTGTACTATGTGTTCACGGCCTTGGGTAACGAAGAGGTGGTCGAAGCATGCAACCCCGAATGGCCTACGTTGTTGGAGGTTGCCATCCTGGATCTGTCTGTCAACAATCCCTTGTACCCAGACCGCAAGGGTGCGCTCATGGATATCAACTACGGACAAGAACCCATACCGGGTGTGAACATTGCTATAAGTGAGATCTCCAATGAGTACGTAGGCCAACTCGATCACAGCCGCAAGGCCTGCACCAACTCGCCCATGATCCGCGTGATCGATCCAACGGGCAGCGGTGAACTCTTCTTCCTGTATTTCATCGGGCGCGCGGCCGTGGTGGAGTACCGGATCGACGCTGCGGGCATCAGTTTGGTAACGACGGATATGGACCAGGTCGATTTCCAACCGACCATGGAAACATGGGGTGCCTATGTGGACAAGCCTTACTACCGTGATGCCGCCATAACGCGAACCAATGGCAACGAGATCCGGATCGCCATGACCGATGACTACCTGCAGGGCTATGATGTGGGCACGGATGACTATAGCACTGGACATGGGCCCATTCTGATCCTGCGATACAATGGCACCACCGGCGCTTTGCTCGGTACAGAAGAGATCCCCTTCGGTACTGATGGCATGCCCGACTTCGGTAGCGACCTTGGTGCGCCACCGCCCAACCCGGGCACTGGCCTCACCGGCGGCCCCGGCGGCATCGCTTGGCTGGACGCAGGAAATACGCTGCTCATCCAAGGGGAAGCCCGCGTGGGGAACCAGTGGGAATATCACATCGGCACCTTTGATCTGATCAATGATGACTGGACGGACCTTACTTCCACTCTGAACGTGCAGGTGCCCGAAGACTTCATGTACGCACGGCTCAGTACCAGCCGCATGAATGTGAACTCCCCTGCCTACTACCTCCCGCATGCCGGCGGTTTGGCGCGCATCGAGGATCCGCTCGGAGTACCCACCTGGAACGCTGCGGTAGGAGTGAGTACGGCATTAGCGCCGCCCGAATACGCGGGCTATCCGGGCGATCCCTATTTCCATCCCCGCTTCCTGAATGCGCAGGTAACACGCGATGATGCGCACCTGGCCGCCTACCAGAACACGGGTTGCTGCGACATGTGGTTGAATTATCTTTCCTATCCGGGGTATGATTTTGGGACGGAAACCGCCACACTGCATTGGTATCCGTACGACAATCCCTTCGGCAACTGCGGTGAAGTGAATTTCTCCGCCGATCTGGTGGTGCCGCCCTGGATCAATTTGTACATCCATGACATGACGCTCAAATTCGGACTTGATGCCCGCCTCATCCTGCAGGCCGGTGCTTATGTGAAAGCCGAACACTCCAACTTCTTGCCGGTGGACTGTGAAGTCCGCTGGCCGGGCATACGCGTGGAGGGTAACCCGGCGAACGCTACACAGAATGAAGCCGACCAAGGCTCACTATGGCTGGATAACTCCATGGTGGAAAAAGCGCATGTAGGCGTTTGGTGCGCGCGGGATGATGGAAGCGGAAATGCCGTGGACGGCCATTTCGGCGGCATCGTGCGCGGCTACGGATCCACCTTCCGGAATTGCATCGTGGGCACGCGCATCGAGCAGTACCACCGCATCATCGGTACCGAACAGGACAACAAAAGCGTCTTCAACAATACCCGTTTTGAGACCACGACGTTCTGGCCGGACTTCGGCTTCAACTTGCCCAAAACGCATATGCACCTGTACGATGTGAACGGAGTGAACGTGATCCGATGTGCTTTCATCAACATCGCAACGTTGGACCAGTGCCCGCCGGAGAACCGCGGGGTCGGCATCCTGTCCTTGGACGCCTCCTACCGCTGCAAGGGTTTCGGGAACTTCACGGACAACCGCTTCGAGCGCCTGCACGTGGGCATCCTGAACAGTTGGAACGACCCGCTATTCGCCAACAGCGTGGATGGCATGCACTTCGACCGTAACTTGGTGGGCATCTACGATATGGCCTGCACCTACAGCATCGTGAAGAACAACCGCTTTACCGCTATGACCAGCACCACGGTGATCGACGACTACCTCACCATGGGCATGTACATCGATCAGAGCGCGGGTTACCTCGTGGAGCGCAACTACTTCCAAGATATCGATGATACCGAACCCCAGGAAGTGCGCAGCGTAGGCATCTGGTTCCATGGGGATCAACCTGCAGAGAACCGGATCTACGACAACGAGTTCCACGACCTTACCATTGGCAATGTGGCCGAGGGCGTACACCACGGGGATGTGAATGGAACGAAAACTGGCCTGCAATGGCTCTGCGGGCTCTATGAAGGGGAAGATTACGACCAGCTCCTGCTTTGGCCGAATGGCACGATCAAGCTGCAGCAAGGCGGTTTGACCTTAAATTCAACCGCAGGGAACGTTTTTCAAAGTTCCAATCAAACCTGCCAAGGTCCGCCCTTCGAGCCTGCGGTTTTCGCAGACCACGACGGGATTCTCATCGTGTACAACTACTACAACAACGGTGGCAGCCCGGATTCGCGGCCGGAGTGTGTGGAAGTGACCGATGGTGGACCATCCATCACAGCCACGGGAGATTTCTATGACCTGGATGCGGTGGATGCAGATGTGCCCTTCAATGCCAATGATCATTGTGGGAATGGTCTTCTGGACAAATCGAACGACGGCGTCTTGGTCCACAAGTCCGCCTACGAAAGCAAGCAAAATCAATTGCTGAGTGCCGTGCTGGCCTACAAAGGGCAGTTGGACAATGGTGAAAAGGAGGACGTGCTGGAGGCGATCGATGCCGACCCGGCCTGGCCCAGTCACCAACTGCGCGGTTTTCTGCTGGCCAAGAGCCCGTTGAGCGAAGAGGCGATCATCGCAGCCATCAACCGGACTGCCCCGATGGATCCTTGGCACCTCACCCAAGTGCTCATCGCCAACAGCCGGCTTTCGGCCACCATCTGGGCGGAACTGGATAATTCGGGCGTGCTTTCGCCATTCTTTTACAACATGGTACTGGAGCATGAAGCTGATCCAAGCTACCGTGAAGCCCTGCAAGAAGAGATCGACCTGCGGTCCGTGGAGAAGGACCTGGAGCGGCGCCTGTTGGTACGGGCCCTTTACGAGGACAGCACTTACACAGGCAAAGTGGATACACTTAGGGCCCTGTTCACCCACGACACCTTGGGCCATGGGCCTCAAGTGGCGTATCAACTCGCCTTGAGCCACCAACGCGCGGCTGACATCACCGCCTTGGATGCGATGCTGGCCCTGGATCCCCGCTACGACCGGTTGCGCAACCTGGGCGATCTGCAGGTGGCCTTGGGTCACGATTGGCAAAGCGCTTCGACCGCCGATATTGCTGCCTTGGCATCCATCGCGGGGAGTGGTGAACGTATGGGCCGCGCTGCGGGTTGGGGCGTTTTGTACGCCATTGGTGGCACGGACAGTCTGCCCAACGGTACGCTTCCCTTCCCTTACCGATCCGCTACTGCGGGCCAAGAGACATCGGTGAAGGGGCCCAAGGCCTTGCTGATGGCCTACCCCGATCCCGCGCAAGACCGGTTGATGATCACGAATCCGTCTGATGCGATTGGAACATTGGAGGTTCTGGATGCGCAAGGTCGTGTGGCGGCCAAGACCTCCGTAGCAAACCAAATCGGTTTCGTTGAGTTGGATGTACGCTCGTGGGCACCCGGCTTATACCTGGCCCGCATGATGAGCGAGGCTGGCATTGTGCTGGGTGAAACCAAATGCATGGTGGCACGATGAGGCGCGCTGGTATGTGGTTGATGTTCATTCTGGCAGGGAGCTTGATTGCTCCCTGCCAGAATGGATTCATAGTCCACTTTGATTCCGTTCAGGCGGGCTACGATGGCAGCGGCCGGTCTGTGATGGAGACCTCGGAAGGGTTTCTCTTGTTCGGGCATCAGGTCTCAAATGATGGAACTGCCCGAACGCGATGCGTGGTTTATAGGATTTCAGCGAACGGCGCATTCAATGAGCGTTTCGAAATCGGCAGTGGCGAGCCTTACCACACGAATTTTGGTCGATTCGATCCGGTATCGAGATTGCTCGACGGTGGCTATGTATCCACAGTCTTGTACTTCAACGGCTATAGCCATCAACTTGATCTTTTCACATTCGATGATGAGGGTGGTATTGCCAGCACACATCCAATACTTTCCATTGACCCAGCGGATTCCGTTCTTTTCGGTATCAAACAGCTGCGTCAGGCGTCTGGAGGCGGATACATATTGTGCGGTTTCCGGGCATATGGTAATGATTCGACCATGGCTTACATGTCAAGAATCGACAGCACGGGTGCATTGGTGTGGGAGCGCGATTTTGGTTCACCAGGTCAGACGTATGAGTCATTGAGTGTGGCCGAATTTGTGGATGGGGGCTTTGTAATAGCGGGTTATCGCTTGGACCAAGGTATAGAGGACTTGGGCTTTCTGATCCGTACAGACAGTTTGGGCAACGAGCTCTGGCGGCGGCATTTCGGGGAGGAGTTAGGGGGGTGGGGTGCGGTGAGGGTTGCGGCTGATGGGGGTATCATCACATTTTCCGATTATGCCGAGCAAAGTTGGCCATGGGATTGGGCGCAGCACTTGCTCACGAAATGGGACGCAGAGGGGGATATCATTTGGCAAACGCGCACGAACTATGGCCAATATGTAACCGCTTATGACCTTGAGATCCTGACGGATCAGAGCATCATAACCAGTGGCCCCATCTTCGGCTCGGCACAGTTGGCCAAGTACAGTCCGCAGGGCGATAGTTTGTGGGC
This sequence comes from Flavobacteriales bacterium, assembly GCA_031421755.1. Classification (GTDB taxonomy): domain Bacteria; phylum Bacteroidota; class Bacteroidia; order Flavobacteriales_F; family PHOS-HE28; genus PHOS-HE28. Next base: position 5,235 of record JANOPI010000085.1, read on the forward strand.
ACGCAGGTTCACGGTATTCGAGAATGCGGCCTCGCATCTTCCCTACGATGTGGAGCCCACAAGTGATGGTGGTTTCGTGCTCACGGGCGGGGCTTCCCAGAGTATCGGTGATCCAACGCCGGGCTTAGAGACGATCTTCATTATCAAGACCGACAGCCTGGG
>JANOPI010000086.1:0-6505 GCA_031421755.1 Flavobacteriales bacterium
CATGGTCCAGCGCCCGCTTTTGTACTCGCTGATCACCATCCACTTAAAGGCCGCATCATACCGCAGCGACACTCCCTTCTTGCTCTCTTTCTTGTACTTCATAGCCTACGCTTTTGCGTAAACCAGAATCAGGACGAGTCACGCGATGGGCGCGCCTGAGCGAAGTACGGGGCAGGGGACGGTGGAATGGCAGAAGATCCAGCCTACCCCCGACAGGCCTGAGGGCACGGTCTATAGCTATGTTGCCGGTTCAGCAACAACGGGCTTCCCACAATATACCACCTCCACACAACCGCTCACGGCCATCACGCCGGAGCTGAGTGGGAACGATTGGTGGCAAACACACGAGAACGTTTATGACGCCAATGGCCAACACCTCGCCATCGTGGCGTGCGGCCGCTCGTTCGTTGGCAATTGGGTCAATACCCAGACCTGCACACCCGCAACGATCGGGAACATCCCGAACCCGTTTGGTCAGGAGACCTATGCCACCCGCTGGGGTTCACTACGGCAAACGGTCGGCTACTATGCACCGGATGGAACGCTCCTCTGGTTCCGGTACCTGGATGCCGACAAGGCGTACGGTGTCACCGTGGACCGCACCGGGCATTTGATCATCGTCGGGGAAGCGGGCAACCATGATCCCTTCCCTGAAACGGGTACCAGCCCCAGCTACTTCAATCCCACGCCGGGCAACCTGATCCCGGTCTCCTCCTTGCCCTGCCTGAGCGCCAGCCAACTTACCATCACCAAGATGGATCAGGTGGGGAACGTGCTTTGGCACCACTATTACAACACAACGACCACAGTTGCTGATGCGTTCACCCAACGATGTGTTGGCCAGCATGTGGTGGAAACCAACACCGACAACCTGCCCGGATACCGCGTTGCAGGTTGGCAGCAAAGCTCGGGTAACCAACGGCCCTGCATCATCCAAGTGGACGCGGACGGCATGCTCCAATCCGCCACGCGGCTCAATTCCATCCCGGGTATCATAGAGCCGGGCGACAGCCAGGTGCGTGCCCTGTACATCAGCCGCTGCCCCTTCAGCGAGGGCGAACGCTTCGCCGTGACCGGCTACCGTGCAGTGGCCAACAACAGCAACCTCACCAGCGCATGGGTCATGTACATGGACGACGCTATCGGTACCGCAATGGATGCGGAATGGACCCAGGATATCATCGGCGACAATTTCCCCGGCATCAATACCGCGATGCACACCAACGCCAACCGCGTGGCACTTGCCATAGATGGTACACAGCCCCGTGTGGTATGGCCGGTGCTCTACGATTTTGTACAACGCAATGGTCCGGGACAACCCCTGCTGCCCGCCGCATCGGTCTTCGCTTCATGGGACAATCGCGAGGCCAGTTCCCGGGTGTATAAGTTCGATGGTGCTACCGGGAACCTGCTCTGGACCAGTGCCGACCTCGGAGCCATGCGCGCCAACGACCTGTTCTTCTCCGTGAAGCCCATGCCCAATGGTGACTATGCCGTGGCCTGCACGAAGGCGAGTGTCGGTTTCGGTATCGACAACCCCATGGATATTCAAGAGATGAACTCCGGGATCACCGACTGCCTGAACAGCCCGATCGAACCCAATGGCCTTGGATACGATATGGATGGGCTTCCGAATCCTCTTGGAGCCTATAACTGGAACGGCCTGCCGTGGTCCCAATGCGGCCACTACGGAACGGACAGCTATGTGGCCATCCTGCGCAACGGCTCCGGTTCCCTCTTGTGGCAGTACCAATGGGATGAAGGCCTCGGCACCGTACCGTCAACCTGTTTTCCAGAGAACTGGCGGCAGCGGCAATGTGATTTCGAGATCACCGTTGATCCCGCCGGTGATCTGATCGTGTGCGGGAATACGGGCCACAACAAGGATGACGGGTATTTGGCCAAGATCAAACCGAGCTGCGATGCCACGGCTGACTATTCCTTCTTTGAAACAACCTACCCCTTCAACTTCCCGGTGGGGAACCCGGACAACCAGTACGTTCTGCCAGCAACCACCACATGGACCAATGTGAACATGAATGTCCGTGGTAGCATTATCGTACCGGCCGGGCGAACCCTCACCCTGAACAATTGTAACCTGCGTTTCGCTGACAGCCGGAAGATGGGCTACACCTGCAACATCGTGGTGGAACCGCAAGGCAAACTATTCGTGCAGAACAATACGGTGCTCACATCCTTGGCCGAATGCCCGGAAAGCATGTGGGATGGAATACGGGTGTTGGGAACCAATGCCGGAGACGGATTCAACGTGGTGGCTGAATTCCGACTGCGCAGCGGGGCCATCATCCGCAACGCGGTGGTAGCCGTTACCAATTGCCAAGTGGACCCGATGAATCCTCATACCGGTGCGGCCACCCAACGTGGTGGGGTGATCATTGCCGAAGATGCCCAATTGTTGAACAACCGCTTCGACGTGGTGCTGAGGCCCTACAACACCGGTGGAACACCGGAAACCGCTTCCAACTCCCGATTCTACAATACCGCTTTCGCGACACATGCTTTCCTCAACTATCCCGACCTTGCTCCACATACACACCTTTGGGTGGAAGGTACGAGGCGCATACGAGTGGGCAGTTGCCAGTTCTACAACAACATCGCCGCGCCCTGGTGGCCTGTGGAGAATTGGGGTACGGGCATACGTGCGATCAACACACCCTTGCAAGTAGCCTCGATGTGCTCGGGGAATGTCTTCAATGTCAATTGCGCCACGGCGGACATTACCAGCTATGGCGTATTTCAGGGTATGCTCCGTGGCATTGACTACAGCACGAACACACCCCTTACCTGCTTTGTCCGTCATGAACTCTTCGATCGTTGTGCAGGCGGGGTGCGCCTCACCAATACGACCAATGCCGTGCTCCGGGAGAACGACTTCGTAGTGCCGGACGTAAGCACCGTTTTGGTGGGCTTCCCGGCCACCTACGGTTTCGGAGTTTGGGGCGGTACGGGCTTCACCATCGAGAACAACCACCTCAATGGACTCGGTCCGATAAACATCGACCCGCCCAATGTGGGGGCCATCTTCGACAATACTGGCCCCAACAACAACCGCTACTACAACAACACCTTCGACAAGCTCACCTACGGCACCATCATCCAAGGGGTCAATGACGGGAATGCGGATGACGACGGGCTGGACCTCAAGTGCAACGACTACGGCACTACGCTTCCGCTTGGTGCGAACTTCCGGGATGTCGTCTTCGGCGGAATGAACCCGAGTATCGGCAGCAAACAAGGCATGCTTCCCGTCACCTCTGCGGACCTTGCAGGCAACACCTTCACCTTGTGCGATGGCCAAACGGACAATTTGACCAACATGTTCCAGGACATGAGCACCGTGAACATGTATACCTATTGGCACCACTCCGCCACGGCAGGCTTCAATCTGGATGCGGAATGCAGGCTGCCAGCGATCGGGAATTTTCAGGATGGTTTCATACCTTATGCCAAGGCAACCGCTTGCCCAGGTTTCATCGCCTTGGTCGGTGCCGGTGAAGGTCAGCAAAGTGCGATGGCACAAGCCCAAAATGAAAGTTCCTTGCTCAGGCAGGTGTACAACGCCCAGCGCGATGGAGGGAACACGGAAGCGCTGAAGGAATATGTGTACAACCCGGCCCACAGCAGCAGCGCCGTACGTAGTGAACTGATGCTGGCCGCACCCAAAGTGAGCATCGAGACGTGGACCGAAGTCTTCAAGCGCGACCCAGCGATGAACCCTTGGCACATGGCGCAAGCCTTGATGGCGAACAGTCCGCTGCAGCCCGAGGTGATGCGCATGATGGAAGAAAGCGGCTTGACTTCGTTCTACAAACAACTCGTGGTCGACGCTCAGGGTATGGGCATCAACTCGCAGACCATCTTGGAAAGTGAGATGGCCCATTGGAAATACGAACATGCCACGGCATTGAAGCAGTTGGTAGCTGCAGCCATTTCAGGTGAAGAGGCTGATACGCTCGATGATGCGCTCGCGATGGAGGCGGAGCATCCTGAAATGGGCACGCCATGGGCACGTATCAATTTGTTGATCGCCAAGGGCGATTTGCTGGCCGCCAAAGCGATCGTCGATGGCTTGAACGCGGTGCCTGAACCCGAGGGAGCCATGGAGGTACTGGGCTTGGCCTTAGCGCTTGAGGTGTTGGGTACGCCCTTGCTGGAAGCGCCGGTTTCCACCATGGAACGATTGCACACCCTTGCGGATGGAGAGGGAACGGGCATGTTCGCGGCACAAGCGTGGCTTCGCTTGATCGAGCCGGACGCATATCCGGAGCGGATCCTGCTTCCCATGGAAAATCGGAGCTTGATTGTGACCGAGCCTGAAGAGTCAGGTGCTGTGCTGGATGGCCTGCTCTCCGTCTATCCGAACCCCTCACAAGGGCAGGATGCGGTGTACATAGTGGCCAAACTGCTGGACGGCATGAGCGGAGGGAATGTGCAGGTCTATGATCCACTCGGGAGGGAGGTCCATGCCGAGCGCTTCACTTCCGCGACCGGTATCGTTGAGGTGCGTACGAAGGGACTTTCCTCGGGACTCTACGTGGTCGTCTTGTACGGCGACGGAACGCGGTTGGGCTCAATCAAGTTTGAACTGACCCAATAGTTCATGAAGCCACGCGAATTGGTCGCGTGCTTTGTGCTGGTGCATGGTAGCCTAGGCTACCATGTACTGGCGCAAAGCTTCAACCGGAGATACGACCCTCTGGATCAGGACAGGGCGCAGAGTGCATTTGCGTTGGAACAACATCAAGATGGTTATCTGGTTGTTGGCGCCACAGCGTGCTTGTTGGACAATGGTTTATATTACAATCCGCTGGTCTTCAGTCAGGGTTTCTCTGGTACAGGTGAGGTTCTGGCATCTGACACCTTCGTGTACGTAGCTCATGCGATTTACCCGGGAGCATGGAATTGCATGAGCATAGGAATGGATGGGAGCTTTGTTTCCGGCGGTAGCACCGTCTCCCAGAACGGAACACAGCGTTTCGCACTCTGGAAATACGCCCCTGATGGCGAGATCCAAATGCTGGGCGAATACGGTCCTGAAGGTGACGAATGGATCGGTCGAAGCGTTATAGCCTGCAAAAACGGAGATTACCTCCTTGTCGGCGAATCCGATCTTGATGTACGGCTCATTCGCACCGATGAAGACGGTGAGGTCATTTGGACAAGAGCTTATGGTGGTCCGAATTTCGACTTTGGCTGGAGTGTTGATACGACTTCGGTAACGGGCTATTTTGTTGGAGCACAATTCAGTTCTGAACCGAACAATACTGACTTGTGGGTCTTCCGAATCGATGAAGACGGCGACACCCTGTGGAGCCATTCATGGGGCACGGTGTTCAATGATCTACGCGCTTTTTTAAGTACGAAGTCGAATGGCAACCCCATTGTTGCGAGCGGCCTGTTCCATTCAGCTACGGGCTACCCCTTCTGCTACTTGGCGGAGTTGGATGCCAACAACGGGGAAATTCTTTGGGAGCGGGAGTATGCCCCACAGATCGAAGGGACGGTATTCTCTGCCGTCAAGGAGGTGACACCTGGTGCGGGTCACATAGCTGCGGGCGTTGAGACCGAGGATGGCTCGAACTTCCTGAAAGGTCTGCTGTTGCGCACAGCGGATAATGGGGACAGCTTATGGATGCGCACCTACTTCTACTACGACAGCACAACAACGAACGTGGTGGGAGACTTCAAGGATGTGGTTCCCACGCTGGATGGTGGCTTCATCGCCTGCGGAACTTGCTACAACCCATACAATCAAGCATATCCACCGGGCACATCCCAAGATGTGTGGATCGTGAAAGTGGACAGCCTCGGTTGCATCATACCCGGTTGCGATGACTTCAGCACGGTGATCACCGTGCAGGCCACTAATTTGAAAGGGGCATTGACGGTGTACCCTAACCCTGCACACGGCAGTACCACGGTGAACGTCACGCTGCCTGCGGGTTCACCTTTCGTTGAAGACCTGCGTTTGCGACTGGTCAGTGCGCAAGGGCAGGAGGTGCTGGTACAGAAGGCAGTAGTGGGTGAGAACAATTTGTTCGTCGAAGGCGAGGCGGTCGGTCTCTACTACCTTCATCTCACAAGTGGAAGCACGTGGCTGAGCGGTACCAAACTGATCATCGAATGAAGCACACAAACGGATTGTGCAGCGCAGGGTCGCGAGGCGCAGACCGTGCGGGGGAAAAGGTGTCGTATGACGCACCGCAGTTGCTAACGGCCTATCCGAATCCATCCGATGGCAAACAGCCGATTTACCTGGTCGCGCATTTGCTGGAGGGAATGACCGCCGCCGAAGTGCGCGTCTTCGACCCGCTGGGTCGGCAGATCCTTGTTGAGCGTGTCAACAATGCGGTCGGCATCGCGGAGCTTCCTACTGATGGGCTGCCCACCGGGCTCTATTCCGTGGTGCTTCTGGTCGATGGCCTGAACGTTGGTTCAACCAAGTTCGAGATCATCCGCTGAGCCATGCGCAACACGGCACGAG